>CAMHNO010000034.1 GCA_946186575.1 uncultured Prevotellaceae bacterium | reverse complement strand
CGCAGTCGGGCATCGCCTGGCGGATGCGTGCTATGCGGTCGAGGTACCACTCGCGCGTGTACTTGCGGTTCATGAGCTTTAGCACCTTGTTGCTGCCGCTCTGCACTGGCAGGTGAATGTGGTTGCAGATGTTTGCGTGGCTTGCCATGGTGTCGATGATGGCGTCGCTCAAGTCCTCGGGATTGCTGGTGGTGAAGCGCACTCGCATGTGTGGTGCCGCCTCGGCAACCATCGCCAGCAGTGCGGCAAAGTCCACCTGGCTGTCATTGCTCTTGTGCAGATAAGAATTCACGTTCTGCCCCAGCAGTGTCACCTCTTTGAATCCCTTGTCCTGCAAGTCGCGCAGCTCGTTGAGGATGCTCTGTGGCTCACGGCTGCGCTCGCGGCCGCGTGTGTAGGGCACGATGCAGTAGGTGCAGAAGTTGTTGCATCCGCGCATTATAGAGATAAACCCACTGGTGCGGCTGCTGCCGAGCCTGGTGGGCAGCACGTCGCGATAGGTTTCGGTGGTAGAGAGTTCCACATTGATGGCTTTCTGGCCTGCCTCGGCGGCGCTGATGAGGCTTGGCAGTTCGAGGTAGCTGTCGGGGCCTGCCACCAGGTCCACGCCATGATTGCTAATGAGCTCGTCTTTCATGCGCTCGGCCATGCAGCCAATAATGCCCACGATGAGGCGTCGCTGTCGCTTGCGTCGCAGTGCGTTGAGAGTGCCCAGGCGAGCAATGATGCGCTGCTCGGCATTGTCTCGCACGCTGCATGTGTTGATGAAGATTGCGTCGGCCGCGTCAAGGTCGGTTGTGGTGCCATATCCTGCCATTTGCATGACGCTGGCCACCACCTCGCTGTCGGCCACGTTCATCTGGCAGCCATAGGTTTCCAGGAATAGTTTCTTGGCAAACTCGCCGCTGCCGTCATATCTGAGATTGAGTTTGTTCATGTTTAAGTGTTAGTTTATTTTGTAGTTTACTGCCTGCAAAGTTACTACATTTTTACAAAATAATTATTGATTTTCATCGTTTAAGAATATAAATGAAGTCAATAAGCAAAATATTACTGCTCATGGTGGCCGTGGTGCTGCTCTTGGGATGCGACAAGATAAATAATGAGGCATTGCCCAGCTATCCTGTGCGCATCGACCTTAGCAACCATGGCCTGTGGAACACCTATGGTGTGCATTCGCTGGGTGAATACCGCATCTTTAACCGGCCCAAAGGCATTCCCTCAAACTTTCCATACAACGTGAACACCTACACCGGATTTGGCGGTGTGCTGCTCTTCATGGGTCAGGACGTCAGTGGCAATGCTGCGCCACTGGCCTTTGACCTGGCATGCCCTGTGGAGCACAATCCTGAGGTGGCGGTCTCGATCGACCCCGACAATCTTGATGCCGTGTGCAGCAAGTGCAAGTCGCGCTATGATGTTATCACAGGCATGGGAGGCCCCAAGAGTGGCATGGCCATTGACCACAAGGTGGGGTTGAATATTTATAAGGTGCGTTCGTCCTCTACTGGAGGGTATTTTATAAGCAATTATTGACTCTTGAGTGATGACGGAGTGAACGAAAAATTTTTTTATGGAAAAAATCTTTTGTATTAGTGTGGCTAATGTGAAAGATTTTTCTTATTTTTGTGAGTTAATATCAAAAACACAAATTTCACAGGAGATTATGTATCAGTTTAAAGTACCCGATAAGATAATAATGGGCGACAATATTGTTGCCTCGGTCGAGAATGTGTTCAGCGCTTATGGAAAGCATGCCCTCATCGTGACAGGACCTAACATAGCACGGTCGACAATGATAGCAACACTGGAGCGCACGCTTGACAGCGAGAGGGTGAAATATACTGTAATTTCTAATATCGAGGGCGAACCCACGGTGAGCATGGTGGAGCATGGGGTGCAGGTCTACAAAGAAGAGCAATGTGACTTCATCATAGGGCTCGGAGGCGGAAGCCCGCTTGATGCTGCCAAGGCCATAGCGGCAATGACGGTGCTCGATGGATCGATAGCCGACTACAAAGGTGTGCGCATCGACGACGTGGATCTGCCACCAGTGGTGTGTGTCCCCACAACAGCGGGCTCGGGTTCGGAGGTAACGAAATACACCATCATCACCAACGAAACCACAGGCATGAAAATGCTGCTCACAGGCAACTCGCTGCTGCCCAAAATGGCGATGCTCGACTATACATTCTCTAACGGATGTCCCAAGAGCGTGACCTCGGCCACAGGACTTGATGCTCTGACCCATGCCATCGAGGCATTTATCTCGGTCAATGCACAGCCCTTGAGCGACGCTTTGGCACTGAGTGCCATCAAGCGCATCATGCGCTACCTTCCACAGGCCTATCGCGACGGCAGCAACTTCAATGCCCGTCGCGAGATGTCGATAGCGGCGCTGCAGGCCGGCATCTGCATCAACAACAGCAGTGTCTCTCTGATTCATGGCATGAGTCGCCCCATAGGAGCTCGATTCCATGTGCCTCATGGCATGGCCAATGCGATGCTGCTGCATGTGTGCCTGAGCGACATGGAGATGGCAGCCAGGCACAATCTTGCCCGCATTGCCTACTACCTGCGCATCCAGGCCGTGGACGAGATTGACGCGAGCGAGAAGTTTGTGGAAGAGGTGGAGAAACTCATTGAGCGCTTGGAAGTGCCCTCGATGAGCGAATATGGCATTGACTATGACGACTATATGGCAGCCGTCGACGACATGAGCTTCGAAGCCATCATGAGCGGCAGCCCCTCGCATGCTCCTCGCGAGTATACTGCCGACGACATTAAAGAACTTTACATTAAGGCATATCAATAAATTAAAGACTAACCCCAATGACAAGCTACCGACGAATTTACTGTATAGCACTACTGCTGTTGCAAGTGGCGCTGATGACCTGGGCACAGCCAGCTGCAAAGCCCGACTATGTGACCATTGCAATGACCGGCGACATCATGATGGGCTCGATAATGCCCACCCGTGACATGCCCCCCGACGAGGGCCGCGACATCTTCATCGATTGCGACTCTATACTCAAGAGTGCCGATGTGGCATGCGGCAACCTTGAAGGTGTGCTTGCCGATAAGGGAAAAACACGCAAGCGCCCCGGGCGCCTGTCGTTCTCGTTCATGATGCCCACCAAGAGTGTGAACCTGCTCGTTAATGCTGGATATGATTTCATGGGCATTGCCAACAATCACATCAACGATTTCTATCCCGTGTGCATTCAGTCGACCATTAAGACGCTAACCGATAACGAGATAGGCGTTGCTGGCACTAAAGACTGCGAGACCAGCGTCAAGGTGATTAATGGAGTGAAATATGGCTTCTGTGCCTTTGGGCACGAGAGCTACACCCTGCGCACTCAAGACACAGCCACCGTGAAGCGAATTGTAAAGCAGCTGCGCAAGGAGTGCGACATAGTGATAGTGTGCTTCCATGGCGGCTCAGAAGGCCTGGACCAGCGTCACTTGCCCTATGGTACTGAGTACTTTTACGGAGCCGACCGCGGCAACTTGCGCCAGTTTGCCCACCTGTGCATCGACAGCGGTGCCGACATTGTGTACGGTCATGGCCCTCACGTGTGCCGTGCCATGGAGCTCTACAAGGGCCACCTGATAGCCTACAGCTTGGGCAACTTCGCCACCCCTCGCGGCATGAAGCTTCATGCTCAGACGGCTTATGCTCCATTGCTCACTGTGCGTCTGAACCAGAGCGGCGAGTTTGTGGATGGCAAGATTCATTCTTTCATTCAGTATCGCGACAAGGGCCCTCGTGCCGACAGCACCTGTGCTGTGGCAAAAGAGATAAAGTCACTCACCGAAGACGACATCAAGGACAACCAGCTCAACTTTGCCGACGATGGCACCCTAACACGCAAATAATGCTTGTTGCACCATCCATGTGATGCATTTCCTCATCTTTTTTTTACCAAGATAGTATTCATCTCTTAAAATTCAAGAATATGAAAAAAATAATTCTTTTACTTTTTGTCATGATAGGCATGAGCTTTTCGTTGCATGCCGAAGAATCGTGGCTCAAAGCCTACAAGATGGCCATACACATGAAAGACCAGGACACTGGCAAGTGGCACGACTGGAGCGAGTGGAAGCCTTGTGACGTGGATGTGAAAATAGACTTTAACAACGACATTGTTGTTGTCTACAGCGAGAAGATTCAGACTTATCGAATCACCGAAACGATTGACCAGTTTGATGACAAAAAAGGTGGCACACAGATTAAGTTTAAGATTGTTGATCAAGACAATGACCGTGGCGAAATGCGATTTCGGAAAGAAAAAGACGGAGTGCTGCAAATCTATGTGGATTTTGCCGATGTTACCTGGGTCTACTGCTTGAGAGGAGAGTGACATCAGGGCAAACGGTGTTAGAGGAATGAAGATTTTGTTTTTGAGCTATCTTTAGTAAAGTGATGAAAACGATTAATGTAATAACCGTGGCAATGATGGTGCTGCTGGTAGCATGCAACGGCATTGGGACTACGCCTCATGCCGATAGTGCACAAAAAAATGACACTATTGCCACTGGCTCCACTGTTAAAGAAGAGAGAAAATCTGTTGTCGACACTGTGACGCTTGCTATGACTGGCGACATCATGACGGGATCGAAACTGCCCACTCCCAACCTGCCTCCCAACGAGGGTAGGGACATCTTTGTGGATTGTGCCGAGATTTTGAAAGGGGCCGATGTGGCATGTGGCAACCTTGAGGGAGTGCTTGCCGACAGTGGCAAAACCCGTAAGCCTGCAGGACCGCTCAACTTCTCGTTCATGATGCCCACCAAGAGTGTGAAACTGCTGGTGGATGCCGGCTACGATTTCCTGGGTATTGCCAACAATCACATCAACGATTTCTATCCCGAGTGTATGGCAACAACCATCAAGACCCTTAAAGAAAATGGAATAGGGGTTGCCGGCACCAAGGATTGCGAGACCAGCATCAGGGAGCTTGGCGGAGTGAAATATGGGTTCTGCGCCTTCGGCCATGAGAGCTACACCCTGCGCACTCAGGACACGGCCACAGTGCAGCGCATTGTCAAGCAGTTGCGCAAGGAGTGCGACATCGTGATAGTGTGCTTCCATGGTGGCTCAGAGGGTGTGTCGCAGCGCCACTTGCCCAACGGCACCGAGTACTTCCACGGTGCCGACCGTGGCAACCTGCGGCAGTTTGCCCACTTGTGCATCGACAGTGGAGCCGACATAGTGTATGGCCACGGTCCTCATGTGTGCCGTGCTATGGAGCTATACAAGGGCCACCTGATAGCCTACAGCCTTGGCAACTTTGCCACCCCCCGTGGCATGAGCCTTCATGGTCCCACAGCCTATGCGCCAGTGCTGGTTGCCCGCATCGATGGCAATGGAATGTTCCTTGACGGCAAGATTCATTCCTTCATTCAGTATCGCGACAAGGGACCTCGCCGCGATGCTGGGAACTCGGTTGCTAAGGAAATTAGAATGCTCACCCAGGCCGATATTAAAGATAACAAACTCAATATTGCCGACGACGGCACTATGACCATTAAAAAATAGTATGTCTAATGACAATGAAACTGATAAAAGTAGTGGCTATAGCTCAGCTTGTGCTGCTTGCCGCATGTGGCGGACAGGGGACGGGTGGAAACAATACTGCCTCCAATGGCTCGGCACCTAATGACAGCAGCAGTGCCCGCCGCACAGACACAGTCACCATTGCAATGACTGGCGACCTGATGCTGGGCTCTATCAAACCCGTGCGTCGCATGCCGCCCAACGACGGCAAAGACCTTTTCAAAGACTGTGACTCGATACTCAAGAGTGCCGATGTGGCATGCGGCAACCTCGAGGGAGTGCTTGCCGACAGCGGCACTACCCGCAAGCGCCCCGGCCCCTTGTCGTTCTCATTTATGATGCCCACTCGATATGTGAACTTGCTTGTTGACGCTGGTTTCGACTTTATGGGCATTGCCAACAATCACATCTTTGATTTTTACGATGCTGGCATTCAGTCGACTATTAAGACACTGCGCAATGCTGGCATTGGCGTTGCCGGCACTAAGGACTGCGAGACCAGTATCAAGGAGATAAAAGGAGTGAAATATGGTTTCTGCGCATTTGGTCATGAGGACTACTCGCTCAAGACCCAAGACACTGCCACAGTGAAGCGCATTGTAACATCGCTGCGCAAGCAGTGCGACATCTTGATAGTGTGCTTTCATGGTGGTGCCGAGGGCACGTCCAAGCGGCATGTGCCATTTGGCACAGAGTATTTTCATGGGATGGATAGGGGAGACGTGAGGCAGTTTGCTCACTTGTGCATCGACAACGGAGCCGACATAGTTTACGGTCATGGGCCACACGTGCCTCGTGGCCTTGAGCTCTATAACGATCATCTCATAGCCTACAGCCTGGGAAATTTTGCAGCTATGGGGATGAGCACAGCCGGCCAAACTGGCCATGCTCCCTTGCTGGTGGCACGAATCGACGGCAACGGCAAGTTTGTCGATGGCAAGATTTACTCCTTCCTTCAGGGACATCTCACTGGTCCACGCCGCGATGCCACTAATTCCGTTCCCAAAGACATGAGAGAGCTCACCTTGAGTGATTTTAAAGATAATAAACTCAATATTGCCGACGACGGCACACTCACACGATTATGAGAAAACTGATAATACTGCTTGCTGCCGCTGCAGCAATGCTGCAAGCAAGAGCGCTTGCCGAGCCTGTGATTTTACTACCCGATTATAGAGGAGTGGCGAAGATGTTTGTTGAGGAAACTGGCGACATTTTCAACACCTTGTCGCGAAGCGCCCGCCATGAGTTGCTAAGCGCCTATGGCAAAGATGGCAAAGACTCAGCCAGTGTGGTGAGCAACGATTTTGGGACTACCGAGTCCAGGCTGATGCGAGTGACCGATGACTACATGCTTGTGGCCACCTCGTCAAGCCGCATGGTGGAGATGAAGCTGCTTCCCAAGTCGAAGCGCGACACCGTGGTTGTTGTGATAGAGACAGCACGCATGCCGCACTACAGCGACAGTCGCATCACGTTTTACGACACTAAATGGAACAAGCTCGATACCGATGAGTTCATCGACGTTCCCTGCATCGACGACTTTATTGTGCCGAAAGCTCCCGAGCAACTGCGACGTGAGCTATTGAGCGAAGTTGCCTTTGCCATGATCGAGATGAAGCTTGATGGTGATGAGCTTGTGGCGCAATGCAACTTGAAGAATTTCTTCCTGGGCGAGAATTACGATCGATATAGCTCGATCGTTCTCGACAGGGTGACCTATAGCATTAAGAAAGCGAAGTTCAAGAAGATAGAGTCAAGATAAATGGAACAAGCGTTAACCCTACTTGAATACAACCTGCTGATTAAAGGCCTCGTGCATGATAGCAGCGTGCAAGGCTGCTGGGTGACTGGCGAGACCAGCGACCTGCGTGTGTCTCGTGGTCATTGCTACCTCGAGCTCATCCAAAAGAATGAGGCAGGCGTGACTGTGGCTCGTCTTGGAGCTGTGATTTGGGCAAGCACCTTTGCTCATCTTGATGACGTGTTCTATCGCAAGACAGGCAAACACCTGGCATCGAGCATGAAAGTGATGGTGCGCGTGAATGCCAATTTTCATGAGCAGTATGGTCTCAAAGCTGTTATAACCGACATCAATCCCGAGTTCACTCTGGGCGACATGGAGCGCCACAAGCGTGAGATAATAGCTCGATTGAAGGCCGACGGTGTGATTGACATGAACAAGCAGCTGAGTTGGCCGCTTGCACCTCAGCGCATCGCTGTGATATCGGCTCGAGGGGCAGCCGGTTATGGCGACTTCATCAACCAGTTGCACAACAATGCATTTGGATTGAAATTCTATACTTGCCTCTTCGAGGCTGTGATGCAGGGAGCCAACACAGTGCCGTCGGTCATTGCTGCGCTTGACCGCATAGCAGCCAGCGAGCAGATGTTTGACTGTGTGGTCATCATTCGTGGCGGCGGTTCGACGAGTGACCTGAACTCCTTCGACAACTATGACCTGGGTGCCAATATCGCTCAGTTTCCACTGCCTGTCATTACTGGCATTGGCCACGATCGCGACGTCACCATCCCCGACATGGTGTCGAAACTTCATGTCAAGACCCCTACTGCAGCAGCTCAATTTCTGGTTCAATGCGGCGCTGCCCAACTTGAACACTTGGGTGAGCTTGCCACAGCCGTTGTAGGTGCAGTTCGCGAGTCGATTTCGCACTCTCGTGAGCAGCTTGCCTACTATGGTAACTACATACCTATGACCGCTCAAAAACTGATAGAGACGAGTCGCATGCACCTTGTGGGTTATGGCCAGTCAATCCCCGTGGTGCTAAAGTCGCGCCTTGCTGCCGAGAGGTCGTTGCTGCTTCATCATCAGGGCACGATAAAGACTGCTGTTGGCAATCATCTTGAGCGCCGGCGATTGCTGCTTGCCTCGCTTGGCGACAAGGTGAGCCTGCTCTCGCCGCAGAACATCATCAATCGAGGCTATTCACTCACCACCATCAATGGGCATGTAGTCACCAGCACCACGTCGCTCAAAGCCGGCGACCGCATTGAGACGTCGCTCAAAGACGGCAAGATAACCAGTATAGTTGAATAATATAATCAAAAACATCACCCTATCAATAAAATAATATGGAAAATCAAGACATAAACAAGATGAGCTATACCCAAGCCGTGACCGAGCTTGAGGATATAGTGAAGAAGATGCAGAGCCCTGAGTGCTCAATCGACAACCTAAGCCAGTACACGGCACGCTCGCTGCAGCTGCTCAAGGTGTGCAAAGCCAAGCTCACGGCCACCGACGAGGAGTTGCGCAAGGTGCTTGCTGAGATGAGTGACGACAGTAATAATTCCTAAAAAGCTTGAGAAATTATATTATGGAGAAAGAAGATGACATTGTAACCCTTGCCAAGTTTAACAGTCCCGCCGATGCCTATCTGCTTCAAGGCTACCTTGAGGAGAACGGATTAATAGTGGGTGTCCTGGGCGACAGTTTGGCTAATGCTGTGCTGTCGGGGATTACCGAAGGCTCATATAGGGTGGTGGTGTTCAGGCGCGATTTTGAGCAAGCCCGCCAACTGATGGAAAACCGAGAAGAATAGTCCGGGAACTAAAGATTATCGCCTGATACCCTTTTCTCGCAGTGCTTGGTGATACTTAGCGGCAAATGCCTCGTGCTCGGCCAGGGTGGTGGCAAAGTTGTGATAGCCCGAGAAGTCCTCCTTGGCACACATGTAGATGTAGTTGTGCTCTGGAGCGTTGAGCACTGCGTCGATCGATTCCTTGGCCGGGATGCAGATAGGGCCTGGGGGCAGTCCTTCAACGTAGTAGGTGTTCCATGGCGACTTGACACTGCAGTCTTCGAATGTGATGCGCCGCAGGGCAAAGTTCTGGAGAGCGAATTTCACCGTTGGGTCGGCTTGAAGCTTGATGTTTTTTTTCAGGCGGTTGAGATATAGCCTGGCAACCTTGCCTTTCTCGTCGGCCTTAGAAGTTTCTCCCTCTACTATAGAAGCAAGAGTTACCACTTCGTCGGGTGTGAGGCCAAGCTTCTGGGCTTTTTGCTTGCGCTCGTCGTTCCAGAATCTGTCGCTGAATTTTGCCATGTGCTCGACGAGTTTTTCTGGCTTGATGTCCCACAGGAACTGATAAGTGTCGGGAAGGAAGATGCCGGTGATGTTGTCGGGCGTCTTACCATATTTAGCACACAGGTCCTTGTCGTTGAGGGTCTTGAGCAGCTCTTCCTTGGTCATCATGAGCCGTTTAGCGATGCGCTTGGCCAGGTCTTCCTTAGTGCGAATGTTGACTATGGGAAGTTTCACCTCGTCGGGGGCACCACGCCGCAGATGGTTTGCCACGCTCAGTGCGCTCTCGCCCTCCTTTATGTTGAAGGCTCCCTGACGAGTGCTCAAGTCGCCGTGACTCATATTGACGAGCTTCATAACCTTGGCAGCAAACTCCTTGGTTGTTATACTCTGGAGCGAGTCGGCCACAACATTGTTGCTGGTGCCTTGCGTGATGTAGAGTGTGGCATCTTTCTGTGCCTTGGTGGTGAGATAGGGTGCAGCAAAGATAGCTGCAATAGCGACTATCACAATTGCTGCTCCAGCAGTTATTTTAGCCCATAATGGGAGTTTGAACTTCTTGTTTGACTTTGTAGATGTCTTCTTTTTTGATTTTGCCATATTGCTTGTAATAAAAAGTTGTGCAAAGTTAATCATCTCATTTCAAAAATGCAAAAAGAATCAAGGCAGGTTGTTTTTTGTGACAAGAATAGTTGTTAATGTTATTAATTGTTGTTATTTTTGCAACAGATTGAAGCTCTAAACATGGTTTTGCTATGAGAAGAATTTTATTTCCACTCTTGTTGCTATGCACTATAAGTGCTGTTGATGCTCGTGTGCTGGCAGTTTTTAACCAGAACAACTATGAAGGCTGGGTCTATGACAGGCCAGGCTTTTATATGGATACCGAAGCGATTTCAAAGAACAAAATAGGTTTGTATGGATCTTGCACTTTGACATCTCCACAGCTCAATTGTGCAGGTGTGGATACGGTGATTGTTGTTGTTAACGAGTCTTACTCACTATACTACCAAAACGACAAGTACGATGCGAGAAAGGGTTCGCCCACGGTCTCTCTAATCGACGAGGGTGGGAACGTGGTCAAGAGTGTGGAGCATGTGTTCAGCACAGCACAGTTGCAGCGCGTGTTCACGGTTAAGATTGACATTAGTGATGTGAGCCCCACAATGCTGAAGCTGCGGCTTTCATGCCCACAAGCCGACACCTATTGTGCGCTATACATGAGAGACTTTGTGGTTGAAGGAGCCGAGTCGACACCTCCTGTTGCAGGCGATGTGAATGGCGACGGAGAGTTGACCAGTGCCGATGTGACATCGCTCTACAATTGGCTTCTTAATGGCGACCACAGTGCAATAGTTAATGGCGATGTTAATGGCGATAGTTCGATAACGAGCAATGATGTGACGGCGGTTTACAATTTCATGTTGAATTAGCTGTAGAAGTTCAAACCAGAGCCGGTGGGCGGTGGTCAGTCGCCGGTTTAACAAAGATGAGGCGCCTCGCACCTCGTGCGATTATTTTATTGTATCAGTTGTGAGATTTGAGGCGCTAAGTGTGGATTGGCCGCCAGGATGCACCAGTTGCGGTCAGGCCTGAATCGGCGTGTGAATGCCCCCGCTTCTTGTGCTATGAGCAATGCGGCACACACGTCCCACTCGTGCAGGTTTAGCTCCCAGTAGGCATCAAGAAATCCTGCTGCCACATAGCAGATGTCGAGAGCTGCTGAACCGAGCCTTCTTAGTCCACGCACCACAGGCATAATTCTCATAAAATTGTCGAGGTTGTTGTCGGGGTTTGTGGCCTTGTCGTAGGGGAACCCTGTAGAGACTACCGCCTTCGAGAGCGAAGGGGTGAGACTCGGCTTTATGGCTTTTCCGCCAAGCGTGGCGCCACCGCCCAATGTGGCGGCAAACATCTCGTTGAGCTGAGGCGCATAGACCACTCCAGCCACAGTTCTCTCGCCTTGCTTGATGCCTATAGAGACATTGAACCATGGCAGTCCCGAGCTGTAGTTGGTGGTGCCGTCGAGCGGGTCGATGACCCAAGTCCACTCGCTGTTTCCCTTTAAAGAAAATCCCGACTCCTCGGTGAGGACCGAGTGATCGGGATAAATCTTGTTAATGCCTTCTACAATAATTTTCTCGCTCGCTTTGTCGGCTGTGGTTACCACATCAAAGTCGTTTTGCTTAGTGGCGATGTTAAGCTCTTTCGACCTGAAAAGCTTGAGCTGCTCAGCGCCAGCTTCTCTCGCCAGAGTCATCGCATGATTGAGTAGCGCATTAAAAGTTGTCATGAATCCTTATTTCTTTTTAGCGGGCTTTTTAATTGGGATTTGACGTTTGAAAACTTCTTTGAATGTGATCAGAGTCTCGGTGCGTCCAAGCCCCAGTTGCAGGAACCTGTTGTGGATGAGGTTGAGCAGGTGGTCGTTGTTGTGGGCATAGAGCTTTACAAACATGTCGTATTTGCCAGTGGTGAAATAGCATTCTACCACCTCGGGCATCTCTTTCAGATGCTCAACAACGCTTTCAAATTTAGAAGAGTCGTTAAGGAAAATACCCACATAAGCGCAAGTCTCAAAGCCAACACTCACAGGATTGATAAGAGAGATGGAGCCCTTAATAACGCCCATGGCGTTGAGTTTCTGAATGCGCTGGTGGATTGCTGCCCCCGACACATTACATTCACGAGCAATCTCAAGATAAGGTTTACGTGCATCGCTCGAAAGCATGTTTAGGATTCGATAATCGAGATCGTCTAATTTAGGTGTAGCCATAATGTGCTTATTTATAATATATTAATAAAAAATGTAGCCTATTAAAAAAGATTTAATACTACCTATAATGGGGAAGTTGTTGTGAAATTATTTGCAAATGTAAGAAAAAAATCTCGATTTACATTAATTTATTATAAAAATATGTTGAAAAAATGTTGTTTTTAGGAATTTTTATGATAATTACAGTCGATGGCTATCATTTTGTGACTGAGAGTAATTGCAAGATAATTTAGCTCAGAATCTTAAATTTTCTTATTCGTTTTCACTTTTTATGATGATAGCAACGAGGGCGCACCCGCAGCAAGTGGGCGCGCCCTCATTGAAATTCAACGTCTAAATAAACTTTATGGTGAGGCCTAAAAATGTGAAAGCAGTGTTTTTTAGTCGGCCAGCATGATGTTGTAAACAACAGTCACGTCCACTGCGGTGATTTTGCCGTCGCCGTCCTGGTCGCCATTGACGATAGCGCTGTCGTTGCTGTCGAGCAGCCAGTTGTAGAGGGCAGTGATGTCAACACTTGTCACCTTGCCATCGCCATTAACATCGCCGGGCACTGGAGTGTCGCCACCAGGCTCAACGGTGTAGAGCAGTTTGCCAGTGAGGTCGTATACGCCACCAGCCACATAGTCGAGGTCGGCAGTCTGAGTCGAGCCATTGTTGAAGATGATGCCCTCGGGGCGGTCGTTCTCAACGATGTCGGGACCAATCCACTGATAGACAGGAGCACCATCGGTGGTGTTTCCCACGAGAGTGATGGGGTCGCCTGGCCATATCTTGCTATTGGTAAAGTTTGTGCCTGTGGTTTTGCTCCAGGCCCACACGTTACAGTTGGTCCAAGTGGCGGGAGCAACGAAGTAGGCAAACTCCTTGCCTTCGACAAATACCACGCCTTCGGGCAGGGTGTTAGGGTCAAACTCGGTTACCTCAACGTAGGTGCTTGTAACATCCTCATATTCACCTTCCTCGATGTCGAAGATGTAATAGGCGTCACCAGTAACACCGCGAATGTCGCTCGTTTGGGTAATGGGATCCTGGCCATCGTTGAAAATGATGTTGATGGCATCGGCATCAAAGCTCTGGGTGAACCACACGAGTCCGTCGTCGGTGGTGCTGGTGCTTGTCTCGTCCATGATGGTGCCAGGCCACTCGCCGTTGAGCTGAACTCCAGCTCCGTCCCAAACATAGAGGTAGGGCACATCGCCAGTGGTGGTGCGCACATGAACGTTTACTGTGGCACTTGCACTGATTGCCACTAAAGCAACTGCAATTAAAAGAGTAGTAATTTTCTTCATAATATAAATACGCTAATTTTATGGTTAATAATTAAGTTGTGTTTTTTACTTTGCATGCAAATTAATAAAAAGTGGCTGAAAAAAGCAATAATTTCAACCACTTTTTTTTAATTTCCTAATAATATGTTGTAGAGGACTGTGACGTCGGCTGCCGTGATGGAGCCGTCGCCGTTGACGTCGGAGTTGAAGCGGAAGGTGGTGTCGTTGCCTAAAATTGCATTGTAAAGGGCTGTTACATCGCTACTTGTGACTGCCCCGTCGAGGTTAACATCGCCCTGCGTCATCGTGACTATGCCATTCTCATCGTAGAAGGCACCGTTAACGAAGTTGTAGTCGGCAGTCTGTGGGCTCTTGTTGTTGCTGAAGATGATGCCTGTGGGCAGGTCATCATCGGTCGAGCCACCATCCCATTCCCAGATGTCAAGGCCGTTATAGAGTTCACTGCCCACCAGGGTGCAAGCTGTCCCAGGCCAAGTGCCGCCTGTGAAGCTGTGGCTGTTGTTCCATGCCCAGCAATAGATGGTGTTGGTCCACGAAGCTGGGGCAATGAAGAAGGCATGCAGCCGCTGTGCCTGGCTGGAGCTGATTTTATAGGTGCGTGTGATGGTGTTCTTGACCACTCCGTTGTGAAGCACACCAGCGCGCAGGGTTGTGGTCTTGTCGAAGGTGAGCGTGAGGCTACCAGTAGCGCGAGGGCTCTGGGAGGTGGGTGCCGTGCCATCGGTAGTGTAGACTATAGTGGCGTTAGAGAACGAGGCTGTGATTGTCACTGTCACCTGATCGATGTATTGGCCACTCTCCTTGTCGACGCTGAGCGTGGCGATGCTGGGATCGATGGGCTCTTGCTCGGTGATGGTGCGATTGTACATGCCGTCAATGTAGTAGCCGTGGTTGACAAACTGCAAGTCGGCTGTCTGGTTGCTGCCGCTTTGACTGAAGATGAGTCCGGTGGGCATGTTTGTGGCAGGAAATTCGCCGTCGTAGGTCCACTTGAAAATCAGTCGAGTGCCGTCCTCGGTCTTACCCTTAAGGATGGCGTTTTGGCCTGGCCAGCTGCCGCCAGTGAAATTGGTGCTGCTGTTCCACACCCACAGCGTGATGAACGTGTTGCTTGGCGCACTCTCGTAGAAGATGCTGAGTTCGTCGTCGCCAGCGATGGTGGGGGAGTAGACCTCAAGGTCGTCGATGTTGACTCCGCCGCCACTGCTGCTGCCACCGCCGCTCACGTAGGTGGTGGCCGGGTCGCCTTCCTCTTCGGTGCCATCGTAGCTGAGCAGGGTGGGGGATACTTTGTTACTGGTGTAGAGGAAAGGACCGTCGTCGCCAATCTTGCCTGGTCCGTTGAGCACATAGATGCGCATGTTGCCTTTGCCGCTGAACGATGGTGTGGTGAGTGTGCCATTGGTCACGGTGATGGAGTTGCCGGTGACGACATCGGTGTAGGTGCCGTTGAGCACACCAGCGAAAGTGGCACCAGCGTTAAGGGCTATGAGCGCATAGCTGTCGATGTCGCCACGTGTGTATCGTCGCTTAAAGGCGTAGCCCCCATTCGATGAGCATCCACTCTTGCTATACTGTCCCTTGCGCAGGGCTGGCACCGCAGCACGTATCTTGTTGAGGCGTTGCAGGTGCTTGACCAGCGGGTGGCTGAGCGTGGCAGCCACGTTGCCGGTGGCGCTGGAATATTCTCCAAAATCGGTGGTCTCTACATTTCCTTTCAGGTAGCCTCCATAGTAGGCTCGTCCGCTGTTCTTGAGCGTGATGTTGGTGCCCTCGTCGATGCGCACCCCCTTGCGGAATTCAATCTCGCCGCCCTGGAACAGGCATGGAATGCCCCTCATGGTGAACATGAGCGATAGGTTCTCGGCCCACTGTTCGGTGCCTCCGTTGAAGCGGTCGAAGCTGTCGGGGCCGTAATCGTGGCTCTCTACGTAGTTGACATTGAAAGTGGCATCGTTATAGAGGTTGTCTTTGTCCATCACACCCCACACGCGGCCTGCATTCTGGAAATTCCAGTGCACGGTAAAGTCGATAACGTTGAGGCCGCTTGCTTGTGAGTAGTCGGGGGTGTGGTAGTTGTTGCCCTCGAGCAGAGCGTTGTTGCTGCGCGGCTGAGTGCTTTCCGAAAGGTTGGCATTGTGCTCGTCGAGGCACAGTCGCTCATTGTCGAGAGTGGCGGGGTCGGTGCTCTCATAAACCTCGACGCTTTCCCAGTAGTTAGGGTCGCTGTTCCACTGACTAAGTAGTGAGGGTGAGCTCTGCCAAGTGTAGAAATAGGGCGATAGCGAGGGTTGGCCGCGGTAGGTGACATCGCTGAATCGAGCGCAAACCTCGGCAAACATGTAGAATGGGCACTGATTTAGTCGTTTGTCTTTGTACTGCTCGCCCAGTGCTTTGAAAGCTGGCACGATGGCAGCGTTCAGCGACAGCCGTGAGATGTGGCCTCCAGTGTCGATGCGGAAGCCGTCAACCCCCATCTTTATGAAGGTGCCGTAGCAGTCAACGAGATAGTCGATGGTGGCAGGGTTTTCGGTGTTAAGATCGACACAGTCACCAGCAATCTGTGCCCACCATCGGTTGGGTTCGTCCCAGTTGAAGTTGCCGTAATGGTGCCACAGGTTGCGGTTGTCGTGATTGTGGCCGTCGGTGTTCTTCATCTTAGAGAGGCGGTCGCTGTACTGCGCGCTCCCGTTAAGGTGGCTGTAGTTGTCTTGCAAGAGCCCGCCCTGCGAGATGGTGAGGGGCACCATGCACTGGCTCAGGTCGCTCTGTGGCACATTGTAGTTGCGGTCGAAAAGTTTGCACAGATGCTCCTCGCCAAAGTTGCCCGTGTGATTGAGCACGATGTCGAGAATCACCTTCATGCCTCGCGCGTGGGCTGCGTCGATAAGGTCCTGAAACTTGGTGTCGTCGCTCTCGAGCCTGCGGTCCACGCTGCTCATGTCCATGGCGTGATAGCCGTGATAGTCATAGCCCGATGCGTTCTGCACCACAGGTGTGACCCATATTGCAGTGAAGCCCAGGGCCTTGATGTAGTCGAGTTTCTCAATGATACCCTTAAAGTCGCCACGCCACTCAGGGTCTTGATTGGCGACGTTGCCAGCCTGATTTGCGTCCCAGCAGTAGGTGTTGTTTGTCTGGTCACCGTCATAGAAACGGGTGGTCATGACAAAGTAGATGGTTTCGTCGCGGAAGTCGGTTCGATTTTGGTTTGTATAATTACTTGCCCCACCATTAAAATAGGCGGCGAGCATGCAAGTGATAGACAGAAGATGCAGTATTAATCCGTGATGTTTCATGTTGTTTTTTGTATAGAAATGAAGAGTAAGCAAAATTATAAAAAATAACAACAAATAGTAAATTTCAGACTTAACTAAGTGTGAAATAAGCGTGCAAACGTTTGCGATAACAACCTTTATCCAGAGGTGTAAAAAGCATAAAAAATGAATTAATTAATTTATTTTTTGATTTTTATTAGGTTGGTATTGTTTTTTGGCTTAACTTTGCCCCAAAGAAGAGAATATACCTTTATGAATTGCTAAATTACCCAATAAAAGAAGTGAGAGACAAAGCATGAAGAAAAAGAAAGAACGCCTTCAATTGATATTGAGTCTTGTGAGAAAGAACAGTATCGGCAGCCAGAATGAGCTGGCTCGCCTCTTAAAAGAAAATGGTTGTGAAGTGACTCAGGCAACGCTGTCAAGAGACCTGAAGTCGATGAAAATTACCAAAGTGGCAACTAACGACGGGGGATACATGTATATCATTCCCGACAACAATAAAATACAAGATAGCATGCTCATGAGTGGGCAGCAGAGCATGACAGCACACCAGCAGGTGGGTTTTGTGTCGATAAAAATCTCGGGCAACATCGTTGTAATCAAGACGCGCAACGGATATGCCGCAGGTTTGGCTTATGACATAGACATGAGCCACTCGAGCGAGGTGCTTGGCACAATAGCAGGAGCCGACACTGTGTTTGCCATCATGCGTGAGGATCTCTCACATGAAGAAGCCTTGAAGTTTTTCTCGCGCTTCATTCCCATAGGCGAGGAACATTGAAACGCATGCCATCGCGATAGAGAATAAATTAAAAACATGATAGACATAGGAATAACAGGTGGAGAAACGATAGTTGCAGGAGAACTTGTGCGTGTGTTGATAAATCATCCCGACGCAAGCATCAAGTGGATTGCAGGCCAGCGACAGGGCCTTAGCGTCGCGCATGTGCACAAGGGCTTACTCGGTGAGTGCGATCTGCGGCTGACCGAACCCGATGCCTCGACAGTGGATGTGGTCTTCAACTGCGATTCGCATGACAGTGAGTGGTGTGAGGCACAGTGTGCTGCCAAGCCACAGCTGCGTGTTATCGATCTCAGTCGCACAATCTCCTCAAGCGAGGGGGATATGATGTATGGCTTGTGTGAGATAAACCGCAAATTCATGGTGCATGACTGCTATGGAGTGGTGAGAATGCCACGTCCCGAGGCTATGCTCTCGCTGCTATCGCTCATCCCGCTTGCGGTAGACCACAATCTTGAAGGATACATAGAGATAGAGATGAGCTATGGCACGATGACCCCAGGCGACGATGTGCCTAAGCTTATTGACGAGATAACCAACGTGCTGCGTGTGCTGCAGCCGGGCTTTGCAGGCAAAGTGAGCATGAAGCGAGGTGCCGCCGACCCCACACATCGTGGTATTGCAAGCTTGGTTACACTTCCATGCTCGATTGATGTGGATGCCCTCAAAGAACGCTACGAGGACTACTATGACGACCACAACTTCACCTTTATCACCGACATGCACGTTGACATTGCCGATGTGGCTAACACCAACAAGTGCCTCCTGGAGCTGAGCAGCGACAATGGATGTTTGCGGGTCAAAGCAGTGGCCGACTCTTTGCTAAAAGGCAGTGCAGGCAATGCCGTTCATGTGATGAACCTGCTTTTCGGGCTCCATGAGCGTGCGGGCTTGGCTCTAAAGGCTCAGGTCTATTGAGAATGTACACACATTAATTCTTTTTTGTTGAAACTGTGACTTATTATTTGTAGACAATACAAAGCAATATTTTAATACACACCGAGAAACATTATGTCAGTTAACAAAGTTATTTTATTAGGAAATGTGGGTCGCGACCCCGAAGTGAGGTATCCATCGCAGGGGCAAATTGTTGCATCATTTCCACTGGCAACAAGCGACCGTGCCTACACCACTTCGGCAGGCACCCAAGTGCCAGAACGCACCGAGTGGCACAATCTGGTGATGTGGGGACGCAATGCCGAGGTCGCAGAGAAATACATCCGCAAGGGCTCTCGACTCTATGTGGAAGGACGCTTGCGCACTCGCAACTATGAGGATCGCAACAAGATTAAGCGATATGTGACCGAAATCTATGTCGACACATTCGAGATGCTTGGCGGCGGGCAGCGCCCCAACGAAGCTGTAAAACCAGAATCTCAGGACCTGACAATGCAAGCGGGCAGCGGCGATAGCAACGGGCAAGTCCCATTCTGATATACCGCAAAGCGGCTTTTTGAGTTAAAAAAGGCAATTTATGTCAAAATATTTTGCCAGTTTAAAAAAAAGCAGTACCTTTGCAACGCTTTTACGGAGATTCGCTAGCTCAGTTGGTAGAGCACAACACTTTTAATGTTGGGGTCTTGGGTTCGAGCCCCAAGCGGATCACCAAGATATTCAGCCAATGCGCTATTGTTTAGCACGTTGGCTGTTTTTTTTATTATTTTAATCCCCATATAAATCCCCATATATGAATAGATTTACATACCTATCACTTCTCACGTTAACCTAAAGCTAAACGATTAACATTCTTTAAGCGCAGAAGTGGGAATAAACTTTTGAACATTTCAATAGTATATTTACCAAATTACTACAGATTAATTATGTTTTATGATGATGTTTTTTGTTAGTAACTTTTATTGACTGCACTCATTGTTGTTAAAAACTTATTGTAACTTTGTCATCAAATATAAACAACCTAAAACTTTAATTTAATTAATAAGGGGCAATTCTTCAAAAGTGGATATCCCTATTCGCTGACACAAATAATAGTCGGATTCTTGATTAACAGGCAATTCACATTCGTTGGCAACATCATAAATTGATTCTATGCGTACAATGCCATGTTCACCATTCTTATAATAACATTGATCTGCTATATTCAGCAATTTTAATTTTGAGTCTGCTACATCAGGTCGTATTGCTATATTTAAACCTGCTTGACCTCCTAATTTAACAGAAGGATAAGCGACTGCCTCAAATCCGCATTTATTTAACAACTTATCTGTTAATAGAGCAGATATCTTATATTCATTATCATGACCACTTGGAACATTTTTACTGTATTCTTCTACTATATAATCTGAAACTAATAACGCTTCTTCATTATAATATGTATCAATGAAATCTTGCTTAAAGAATTCCAAAAATCTATTATTATGAACATCCTTAAACGAATTAGCGGATATAAACATGCGACTTTGAAACTTTTTGTTATTTTCCATTGTGATACAGCAATATATTCTCTACCGACTGAATCTATGCCCTTATCTGCTAGAACTGAACATTCACTTACGCCAATAGCTCTCGCATTCTCCAAATGTCTTTCATCATCAGATAGTACTCCGTAAAAAACAGTTTGATTTGGTAAAGTAGCTCTTTGATACGTTTTACATAAGCTTGCTGGTCGATAACCCATTTCTTTTTTATTTCTATACCCCCGTCCCCTTCTAGCTCGTATGACAGTATAACCTGCTGTAGCTTCTGAAAGTGTAATAGGAAATGCCAATTGATATACTAGCTTTTTAAGGTTTTCAAGCTTAGAATCATCGTTGAGATCTATTGACCTCAACTGCTGTATGACATCCCTAAAGTTTTGCATAAATAACATTACATTAAAAACAAATATACTATATTATTGATACTACGAAGATTAGAACTCTTAATAAGATGTATAAACAAATATAATCAATCATCTAAATCGTTTACCTCTTGTTCATCAACCAAGAGTTCTAATTGTGATTGGGTTTTGTCTACAAGTTCTTCACGCCCAGAAACAGGTTTTCCTGTTGCTTGCTCAATAAGATTGAGTAATGCATCGCGACGTTTTGAGTAATATGTGTCAAAATCATCAGCACGTATTGCTTCAACATCAATTTGATGAGATTTCAAATAAGCGTTTAGGTCTTCGGGATCTACTTTATGGTTGCGTTCCAAGCTGGATATATATTTACTTGGTGCCACACCACCAATGATGCGGTTGGTACGAGCGTAAATAGGTGTCTTATTAATAACTGAGTTCCAAAGAGCGCGGTCAATCTTTTGTTTCTCACAGTAATTCTGTGGGAAAATGTGATGAATATCAGTTGCTTCTTCCACATAAGAGGCGAAGTCCATTTGTGAACCGCTCATGAAGTCCACTGCATGAGCCTTCAAAATCAATGCCATTACACCCTTATAAGCAGCACTGTTGCGAGTGTAAAGTTGTTGTAGACGAGTAGCATGGAAGTTGGAACGCTGTACGGTGTCAGGCTGTGCATTGTCATCTTTAATCCATGCCATCAATCCTTGAATATCGGTAACATAACGAGTTTCGTTGGCGCCACCATATAACTCGCCGAAAACACCACACCAATACCACTGCTCGAGTTTGCGCTTGTTTGTGACATTGAACCATAAGTTCGGGTCAATGGCAAAAGCAACTGACAAAGGTATCAGTTGACTTGTGTATGGCATGTCAATGGCAGTGAAAATGCGTTGTTCGTCAAGGAATTTGACAGCATTCTTTACGGCTTCTATCAAGCAATTGCGATATTTGGCATATTCCTCATAAGTTAGGCGTAATACATCGCGTTTTTTGCATGAAATTGCCTTTCCAGTTGCTTTCCAGTTGTGATAGCTCGCAAGCAATGTGAGTGCGGTGATGAAATCAGTACCTGTAAACGCCACTATTTTCTTATGGCACAATTGTCTGAACTTTTTCAGTTCTGCCCAAATGCTATCCCAGTCTTTGCGCAACTCAAAATTGTTTGCAGCGAATGTGGCTGTTACAAGCTCGAAAACAGTGAGTGAAACTCCTCCTTGATTAACATTTTCAAAAACCTGGCACACAGCCTCTTTGGGCACATCGTTGCCGACTTGAATGACGGGAATTTGATATTTCGTCATTGGTGTGACCACTTTATTAAAGAATGTGGTCCATTGTAGTTGCACTTCGTTTTGGTGATACATACAATAGCCTAGCGCCCAATTCATCAGCTCACTAGGTTCAAATATGATATTCAAAGGGAAATAGTGTTGCTCATATTCTTTTTCACGAGATGACAAGTCTAGCTTGATGTCACGCCCGATGTTCTCACGAATGATGCGGTCTTCTGGAATTGACAACACGGCATCAATTCTGTCGGTTAATGTGTCAAGGCAAGTTGGGATGTGCAAATAATAAAAACGTTTGATAGGTTTCTTTTTTGCATCTGTTGTCTCAACGGGTTTCTTTGAGTACATAGACCGATATATAGACGTGTTGCGTTGCTGACCGTCAAGCACAAGTCGTTCGGGTTCAACAATTTCTTTAGACTTATCTACACCTTCAAACAAACGATATTTGAAGTGAATGTCCTCACCACCTGTTTGCAAGAACATGGCTGCACCAATTGGGTAACCGTTGCTGATACTGGCGATTAAGGCACGTATGCGTCCGTCTTCCCAAACCCATCCGCGCTGAAAATCTGGCAATTGTGTTTTACCCTCATCTATCGACTTTAATATGTCTGATATTGATTCGTTGTTAGATATTATCATAACTTTTCGTTTTATTAATTTCTAGGATATTAATGAATAATTTTAAGTGGTCAAAAGTTTCCCTAACTTCTGTATTGAAGTTTCGTCACTTAAATTTGGTGTGGCTCCAAAAAGTCCTTTTAAATAACTTTTCTCAAGTTCTTTGTCAAAGCGCAAGTTGAATTTTTCGTCTAAACGAGACAAAGAGCTTACACCTTCAGTATTTTTCTCCACCAACCAAATCTCATCCCTCCGAAGCAACTCTTGATCCATCAATGTACTTTCATGGGTTGTAAATATGAGTTGTGTGGAAATGTTGTTAGAGTATTTGAAGAATAATTCTATTAGTTTCCTCATTAATACGGGATGCAGACTACGCTCCATCTCATCTACAATAAATACTTTTTCTCCTTGGATTAAATCCAAAATCAATGGTATATAGTCAAAAATACGTTGAGTACCATCACTTTCATCTCCAAGTGAAAAGTATTCTCTCTCTTTATCATCAATTCTTTTATGAAGTGTCTGTAGCTTTTTAGCTTTAATAACACCGTCTACTAATGAAATAAGGTATAAATTATTATCAAATCTTAGTGCTCCGAAAGCTTCTGCATTACTGGATTTTGACAAATCTGTTTTGATAAACTGCTTCATCTCTTGCGTTATTCCCAGCTTGTCAAATTCAACATCAATAAAATCTATATCTTGAATGCCGGTATCAAAATACTGCAAAAGAATACGGAACACATCTTTCAATTGCTCATCGTTCATTGCCTTCAACATTCCACCTTGTTTATATGAGGTGTTCGGGAAAAGAACTTTTAGAGTATCAACGAACCACCTTATTACTTCCCACAAATCTTCAATATTCGATACATTATCATGTAAATTACGACTAATGACTTCATGTAAGAATAGTTGATGTTGAGGTGTAGCTTTGGCAAAGAAAGACAAGAACTGTCGTTCTTCTTCTTTGGGATTTAGCCTAATAAGATATGATATGTTGAAAGGTTCTGCAGCAGTAATATCTCTAGAGAAAATTATATGCTCTGTCTTACGAGTTATTTGCTTTAACCACTCCTTAGAAATCCTTTCAGCGTTATAACTAAACCCATACTCATATTTTTTATTATTACACAGTATCTGATAGGTTAGAGTCGTATCTTTTTTCTTGCATACAGCACTCAAACGGAAAGGACGGTAGTCAATTAAGGATTCAGCACTAGTACCTAAAAGCACTAGCCGTTTTCCAAGCTCTAGTGCTTCAACAAAGTTGCTTTTCCCTCCCGCATTCGGGCCAAACAGAGCTGCAGATTTTAAGATCCAATGACCTTTCACTGGCTCTGCTTTATGCTCCTTATTTCTCGATCCTCTGCCAGGCTGAAGTTTAAAAACTTCTCTATCCTTGAAAGAGAGGAAATTTTCTACTGTAAATTGTTGTAACATATATTTACATATTAAATTAAGGTGTTGCAGACACCTAACAGCTATTAACTGGGCGCAAAGTTAGCGTTTATTTCTCATTAGAGCAAGAAAAAATAGAGAGAAAACCGCCTTTTTGTTGCGCTAAATGTGATTTTTTCACATTTTGTGGTGCTTTTGTTTGGTGGAATAGAAAAAACATCGTATATTTGCAGTCGAAATATTTATAATATAATTAAAACAATGAAGTATACAAAGAATCAAATTATTGAAGCTATTGATGCTCATCTACAGAAGAGCGCCAAACAGTATTATAGTGATTTTTATATTGGAATCACTAATGATGTTAACCGTCGTCTATTTACAGAGCATAATGTTGATAAGGACAATTCATGGTGGATATACATAGATGCTATTGACAAGGCTACTGCTCAAGCTGTAGAAGAATACTACTTAAGTAAAGGTATGAAGGGGAATACTGGAGGGGGAACGGATGATTCAACATGCGTTTATTGTTATCAGATTTCGAGTTCAACAGAAGAGTAAGAGCTATGAAGTTTCAAGTTTATGGCCCGCACCAGTGTAGTAGAGGTGAACTTCAGAGGATTAAGACCGCGAATAGTGGGCGCTAAGCCCACTATTCGATGATTCACGGAGGCTGCAAGCGTTCCGTGTCGGTATCACTTGCTGAGTGACTTGAACATTCTGTTGATGCATTTCTGTTTTTGTTCCAGATTGGGGTGAACATAGAGATTGAGTGTGGTGCCGATGTTGGCGTGTCCGAGGATGACGCTCACGGTCTTATAGTCACAGTTGCTCTCGATGCAGCGTGTGGCGAAGCTGTGGCGCAAGCCATGAAACTTGATGATGGGAATGTCGAGCTGCTTTAGCAGTCTGTTGTAGTAGTTGCGATAGGTGCGCGGTTCGGTAGGTTGGCCATCGTTGGTCAGGATGTAGAACGAGCGGTTTACCACTTTCATCAGCGGTGCAAGAATCTTGTAGAGTTCGCCCGACAAAGGGATTTCGCGGTGCGAATTCTGCGTCTTGGGCGTACTGACGATTAACTCCGTGTGACGTCGGTCGTCGTCGATGATGTAGATACGCTCAATGGTCTTGGAAATGATGACAACTCGCTTGACGAGATCGATGTCCTGCCATTTCAGGGCACAGACCTCGCCAATACGCATACCAGTGGAGAGGCACAGCAGTATGCCGAGGTTGCGAAAGTTGAAGTTCTCACGCACAAAGGTGAGCAGTCGCTTTTGGTTGGCGACGGAGAGGACTTCCACTTCAGGTTTCTCTTGCACGGTTGGAAACTTGATGTCCCATTCCTCGTGAGTGAAATGGTGCAGTTTCACGCCGTAGCGATACACCATTTTCAAGACAATCAGCAAGTCCTGCACAGTTTTGCGGCTCAACGATTGGAGCTTGTCGATGACAAATTGCTGCACATCGTTTTCAACAATAGTGGTACACTCGCCAAAGGTGGGGAAAAGGTGGTTTTCCAAAATCAGCGAGTAAGCTGAGATCGTAGAGAGCTTTACAAACTTGCGTTTGTCCTCTTTCCACATCTCAGCAACTTGACGAAATGATTTTCTTTCTGCCATGATTTAATGATTTGATTAAACAATTAAGGATGATTAATAACTAGATATCACTAAGTATAATAATTAACCGTCAATCATCCTAGATGGCAGTGATTATGGTATAAGTCCCCCCTTTGCGCTT
>CAMHNO010000033.1 GCA_946186575.1 uncultured Prevotellaceae bacterium | reverse complement strand
TGGTAGATTTATTGAAAGGATTGGTTCGTATAACCCAAACACTAATCCTGCTACAGTAAGTTTGAATTTCGAGAGAGCTCTCTACTGGATTAACGTGGGCGCTATCCCAACCGACACCGTTCGCAACATCCTCTCGCGCGAGGGCGTTATGCTCATGAAGCACCTCCAGGGTGGAGTGAAGAAGGGCGCTTTCAGCGAGGAAGAGGCTCAGCGCCGTTTCGACGCTTGGAAGGCCGAGAAGGACGCCAAGCTCGAGGCTGTTCGCAACAAGGTTCGTGAAGACAAGAAGGCCGCTGGCAAGCAGCGTCTTGAGGAAGAGGCCAAGAAGAATGAGGCAAAGGCCGAGGCCGTAGCTCAGAAGCGCGCCGAGATTGCTGCCGCCAAGGCTGAGGCCGAGGCACAAGCAGCTGCCGAGGCAAAGGCCGCCGAGGAAGCAGCGAAGGCTGCCGACGAGGCTCCAGCCGCCGAGGCACCCGCCGAGGAAGCTCCCGCTGCCGAGTAACTTCTCGCTCTCTTGCCCAAGTGGCACTTCTTTTTTGATTAACTTATAAGGCAATGCCCTGGTGGAAACCTCTCCGCCAGGGCTTGCTGTTTCATTATCGTTCTTATGTCAAAGCTTAGTCCGACCTGTTATTTTTTATTATTGTCCGATAAAACAAGGGGGTGCGCCCTTCGGGCGAAATTAAAGTGCTGCGCACTAAAATTGTGTAAGCACTTCGTGCTAAAATTTTGATGACTCTTATGTGAAAGATAATTCTATCGACATAGTCACGGAAAATTTTAAAATAACGTGAGTTCGATGAAAATAAATAGCTGTGTGTCAGGCTGCTCCTCTAAGTTAGAGGAGCTGTCGCGAAGCGACTGAGGAGTGTGATTATCATCAAAGGCTGGCACACTCCCCCTGTATCCCCCTCTAACTTAGAGGGGGAGCTGCTAACGCATTGATTTTGGATAAAATGCTCACGCTCGCAAGGTTTTTAGCAAGCTAAAACTTTGTCTCGCTAAATCGCATTTTTCAAATGACAAATTCGTCGAACTCACGTTAAAATAAAATTTTAGAGCCTCTGGCTCTTTAATTTCCACTCCAACGGGAGTGGCAAAAAATCATAGACATGATGTACAAGAGAAACAAGAGCGTTGGTCTCCTGTTACTCCTGTGGGTTCCCCCTCTGCCCGAGAGGGGGATAAAGGGGGAGAGGGAGCGTCTAAAAAAATATTATTGCCCGATAAAACAAAGGGGTGCGCCCTTCAGGCTTAAGATTATTGCACCAATGGTGCTAAAATTAAAGAAAATTAGTGCAAAAATAGAAGAGGCGCAGCCTAATTTGTTCAAATATTAGCGCGAAGCGCAGTAATATTAAGTGCGGAGCACGACCAAAAAACAAGTGGATAGCTCTGAGGTGTGGGCCTTCGGCTGAAATCCACCTCATGAAAAGAAGTACCACGTTTTGTTTCTGCCATTATTACATTGACTTTCAATCGATAGCTCATGATTCTAAAATTTTATTCGGACACTAATAATTATTTTTGTTCAGTCGCAAAAGGGCTTGGCAAATATTCCTCTCGCATCGGGTGGTCAGAGCATGCTCTGACCCTACAACCGTCGGCCCGCCTTTTTGCGATTGATTCTATTTTGCGATTGATTTTATTTCCTTAAAACCGAATCCATAAAACTAAATTATTCTAAATGGAATAAAATGGATGCCGATAGATTTAAATGGTGTTAAAACTAATTGGGTTGATGACAAATTGTCATTTTCTTTATGTGGTTTACTTAAAAGGGAATATTTAATTTTGTAAATATATTTTGTTTATTAGTATTATAATAAAAAACTAAGCAATGAAACAAATCAATTTTATTTTGTTGTCGGTAGTGTTATTATTGCTGGCATCATGTTCAACAAAACAATCTGTTGAAGGTGTGAACTATAAGTCTAAAGGCAAAGATAAGGGAGAGTTAAATACTGGATTAAATATAGGCATTGTAGGATTTAATAATTTCATTTATAGCTCTCCAATTTATAACCTTAATCCAAATTCAAATCGTTATTTAACAAACTTTGTCTATGACCTTAAGTTAAATAATGGAACACTTTTATATAATGCTGTTGATGAAGCTTTGAATAATATTGAAGATGCATCTGTTCCGTCCAACTTAAATAATCTGATCATTATTACCTTTACCGATGGACTCGATCAGGGATCATTAATGTTTACTGACAAATATCGTGATGAGTCACAGTATTCAGATGCTCTTTATAGTAGGATTATTAGCACACAAAAGAATGGTGCGCAGCTACAAGCACTTTCTATAGGTTTAAAAGGTGCTGATGTAACTAATTATGAGCGTTTCAGCACCAATCTAAGAAACCTGTCAAGCGAGGAAAAGAATGTAACCGAGGTGAATAGCATGAGAGAAGTAAAAGCAAAACTTGGTGAAATAGCCGATAGCTTGATTAAGGTGAGTTTTGATTTCAAACAAAATTTGAAAATCACTATGCCTGGAGTTGGCGATGGCACACGCGTTCGTTTTGTTCTTGATGGCTCACTTAATCCCGATGAGTCAAATTTGTATATTGAAGGAACATTTTGTCTTGCCGAAAGAAGTCTAAAGGATCTATTATATAAAGGTCTTACTTGCGAAATTCCTTATGAACTGCAGGCATCGCTTGTAGATGGAGCTTTTGTTACCTTCAATTTCGAGGGACTAAGAACTTATTATGGGGCAATTGATAAGGCAAATATAAAAGAATTCACTAAGTCTGGCGATTTTTGGCAAATTAATTCGGAATTCGTGCCAAGTAATAATTCCGAAACAACAGCCAATGTTACTCAAAATAATGCTTTGGTAATGCTGGTTATTGATTGTTCTTCATCGTTGCAAGATGATTTTGATGGTTTGAAAATGGCTGTGACTGATTTTGTCGCAAAGTTGTCACAATGGAACGACCCACTGGTCGTCGAGCAAATAATGAGAGGACAGTCTGATTTGTTTAACTCTGGCCGTGTAAACACTCCAGTTCAGCAGGCAGCTCAAAAATCAAAGCAAACAATTAAAGTTGGAGATGTTAGTTTTGAAATGGTTTATGTGGAAGGAGGTAGTTTTAGTATGGATGCTGATAGTAAAGGTCAAAAAGAGTTAACCATTAATGGCTTTTACATGGGAACGACTGAAGTAACTAACGAATTATGGCAGGCTGTAATGAAAGGTAATTCTAATGTTTTTGCACCAAATGTGCCAGTAAGTAATGTTTCATGGGACGATTGCCAGAAATTTATAAAGAAACTCAACAGTAAAACAGGTCTTAATTTCCGTATTCCTACTGAAGTGGAATGGGAATATGCGGCTCGTGGCGGTATTAATCATAATGATTTCATTTATGCGGGCAGTAATGATTTTTTGAGTGTTGCTTGGACTTCGGAGAACAGTAATGCGACGATTCAGGAGGTTGGCTTGAAAGCTCCTAATGCATTAGGGCTCTTCGACATGAGTGGAAATCTCTACGAGTGGTGTGAGTACGATCCCCTAAGTGAAGAGTTCACTCTAAATAGCCAAAGTGATTTGACTACAAAAATAATTAGAGGCGGGTGTTTTAATCTGCCTGGCAGGAAAGCTGGTATTTCTTCAAGAGATTTATTCCAAAAGAAAGAAAGGAATATCGCAATCGGTTTACGACTTGTATTGTGAATAACACCATCAAATATTACCCGTATTTAATCAGGAAAGGGGCAACTGTCGTAGCATAAAGACTCATGTTCTTGGGGAGGCTTATTGTGCTCATTTTAAACAAAATAGAGTATATATCAAACTTCAAATTATTAATAAAAATGAAAAAGAAAACTTTTCTTAGTGTTTTTGTTGTGGCATTAATTGTTTTTTTGCTACCAGTACAGCAAGTGTCGGGTAAAGTTAGAAAAAGAGGCACAACGACAGCAAAAACTAATGCAACAAAAAATACATCTGCATTAACTGGAAAAGCTAAAGAATGCTACGATTTAGCTATCGCTGGAAATGCAGATGCGCAGTTCCAGCTTGGAGAATGCTATAACATGGGCATAGGTGTCATTAAAAATGATGTAGAAGCTTTTAAATGGTATAGTAAAGCTGCTGAGCAAGGGCATTTGGCAGCAACATATTTTCAGGCAGCTTCTTATGGCGATGGCAGTGGAGTCGCTATTGATAAGCAAAAAGCAGATTTGCTTTTCAAAGACTTGATGGATAAAGTAAAGCCATTAGCGCAACAAGGTGATGCAGATGCCGCATTGATAATGGGGCTATATTATCAGAATGGAATAGCAGTTGGTCAAAATTATGATGAAGCTAAAAAGTGGTTCCGTCTGGCTGCCGAACATGGAAATGCCAATGCTCAGTATTTAGTAGGAATGTCATATAATGCACCTGAGACGCTATCGGAAATGATGAAATGGTATCGTATGGCAGCAGAGCAAGGGCATGTTACAGCTCAGCTACTTTTATCTGAATTATATGAAATTAATGATAATACAAAAGAAGCATATAGATGGTTGATGAAGGTCGCAGAACAAGGTTCCCCATTGGCTCAAGTTCGTTTAGGAGAAAAGTATTTCGAAGGTGATGGAGTTGGTAAAGACTATAGTCAGGCTGTGGGATGGTTCCGTAAGGCTGCTTCACTGGATTATGCAGAAGCTCAGTATTACTTAGGAGAATGTTACTATAAAGGATCAGGTGTTGCCAAAAATTATAATGAAGCAGTAAAATGGTTTCGTAAGGCAGTCGAGCTGGAGAATCCTGAAGCTCAGAATATGTTGGGTGAATGCTATTATAAAGGAAATGGCGTTACTAAAAATTATGCCGAAGCAGTAAAATGGTATCAGATGGCGGCCGAGCAGGAAAATTCTGAAGCTCAGAATATGTTGGGTGAATGTTATTATTACGGAAATGGTGTTGCCCAAAATTATGCCGAAGCAGTAAAATGGTATCAGATAGCGGCCGAACAGGAAAATCCAGAAGCGCAAAACAACATCGGATGCTGCTATAAAATAGGAAATGGAGTGGCGCAGGACTACAGCAAAGCAGCTTATTGGTTCCGCAAAAGTTCTGAACAAGGAAATAGCGATGCACAAGATAATCTTGGTGATTTATATTATAATGGTAATGGAGTTGAGCAAAATTATATAGAGGCTGTTAAATGGTATCGCAAGGCTGCTGAACAGGGTAATAAGTATTCGCAATTTAGTCTTGGATTATGCTATTCAAATGGCGAAGGGGTAGCTCAAGACAAAAGGCAAGCTGTGGCATGGTATCGCAAGGCTGCCGACCAAGGGCATGCAAGTTCTCAATTCAACTTGGGATGCTGCTATGATAATGGTAGAGGGGTAGCTCAAGACAAAAGGCAAGCTGTGGTATGGTATCGCAAGGCTGCAGAGCAAGGCCATGTCGGAGCTATGAACAACTTGGGTGTTTGTTATGAATATGGAACTGGAGTTACAAAAAATCTCACGGAAGCCCGCAAGTGGTATCAGAAAGCTGCTGATTCAGGTGATGAGCAGGCGCAAGAAAATCTATATGACTTGAACAGCATTTTTGAAGGCTTTTGGATGGAGAACGCTCTCCATGGGGTGCAATTAAATCTGGAATATGACAGCAGTGACAATACTTATTCTGGTGCGCTATACGGGCAAGATGAGATTTGCAGTGGCTATGGAACAGTTAACGGAAACACACTATATCTTGACTGTAGTGATGGTTATACTATAACATGTACTTTGAGTGGCAGCAAGCTCAAAATCAAGGTAAAATCTCGATATGGCAATTTCAGTGCTACTTTAGAGCGAAATTGAGAATCATTATCGACATGATGTGAGTCAGGTGAAAAATAGGGAACAGACTAATCTGCTTCTTATTTTCGCCTGATTTACTTTAACTCAAGTTTCTAAAGTAGAAAATGAAAAATTTGATGTATATCAGGCGATAAGCTCCCCATCTAACTTGGAACCCCTGATTTGTAGCACCAAAAAGCGGTAGATAATAACAATCACGTTCAAACACACTCAAACACACTCAAACACACTCAAACACACTCCCCCTGTATCCCCCTCTAACTTAGAGGGGGAGCTGCTAACGCATTGATTTTGGATAAAATGCTCACGCTCGCAAGGTTTTTAGCAAGCTAAAACTTTGTCTCGCTAAATCGCATTTTTCAAATGACAAATTCGTCGAACTCATGTTGTTTTAGAAACTTGAGCTTTAATCTGTTTCGGGCCTATTGGTCATTTGTTAGGATAGAGTCGCATGTACGAAAAACTGGTGCCTGGCTGCTGCTTTATAGAAACAATTTACTATCTTTGCAGTAATTTATGAAAAGCTATCACAAAATATTGGTTTTGCTTGTGCTGCTGTGCGTAGTTGTGGGTGTGGCGGTTGAGAGCCAAGCCTCGGGGCGTATCAAGCGCATCACGCAGGGTATATTCCTCTATAGCAACTGGGACGTTCCTTATCTCACGCTCGACACTTGCCTTGACATGACGATTACGCAAGCCACAGTGCCTGAGGCGGTCACATGGTATGGCCGCGAGTATCCTGTCGTTGAGATAGGTCCTGGCGCTTTCCGTGGTTGCCGCAATCTCACAGTTGTTGAATTTGGTTCATTAGTTCGCATTCTCAGAGGAGCCTTCCTCGACTGCCCGAACCTACGGGTGATAAAGATTAATAGTCCTACACCTCCCGACATTGAGAATCAGCACCCATTCTATGGTTGCTCATGGGACGAGGTGATAGAACCGTATCACACTCTTACAACTGTTATAGTCGTTCCCGAAGGATGCGAGGAGGCATACCGCAAAGCTCCTGGTTGGAAGGAGTTCAAGGTAATACAGTCACACATGCCCGATGCTGATGATTTAAATATTGACGAAATAGATATTCAAATTAATAACCTGGAGAGTCAGCTTGAGAAAGTTCAGCAGGAAGAACGGCGGTTGCAAGAAGAACTGGATGCCTTGCGCAAGGCAAAAACAAAATAAAAGAATAAGGCTTCGACCTTTAATTGTGCTTTATGAATTATGCATAAATAAACGTTAGTCAACCACAAATACAAAACCCTTGATCTTACTGAGTTTGTATTTGATTTGTTCCTCGTAGTTGTTGCAGTGTTCTTTAAGGGCATATTCTATCTCGGCAAGCTCTTTACTGGTGAACTCGTTGCGGATTTTGTTCATGTATTCAGGAATCTTGCTCTCACCACGAGTGGCCTGGAAATGCCAGTCAATCCATACGTAGTCGGCATTTCTCACGGTGTCGACATGCTCCTTGAGATGAGTGGCGGCATTGGTGGTGTCGATGATGCGCAGCCCCTCGGCAATGGCTTCGCTCACCAGTCGCTCTCGCTCGTCGATGGCCTGTTGCACCTGGCGCAGCTGAGCATTAGATGCGTTGAGTGTGGCAATCGTGTCGTTGAGACTTCCCAAGTGACTGCGCAGGCTGTCCTGCGCAAGCTGGCTCAGTGCCATCTGGCCTGTGGCCTGCCCCAGTTCCTGCTTGAGCGAGTCGACCTGCTCACGAGCGTGAGTGTCAGTGATATAGCGGGTGTCGCGGTTCTGCCTCGACGACACGATTGCAGTGCCTACAAGCATGCCGGCAAGCAGCAGTGCCGCGCCGCCTATGCGCATGGTCTTGCGCATGGTGCGCCAATGGGCAAGGTCGTTCTTGATGTCTTCCACGCTCTGATATCTCTCGTCGATGGGGAGAATGCAGCGCGACGCCACCTTGCGGTAGTCGCGCGGCAGGTTCATCTTCCTGAGCACAAGCCCCAGGCTGTAGATGTCGTTTCGCACGTCTGGATGGCTTGACGACGCCTGTTCGGGGGCCATGTACTGCTGGGTTCCGGCGGGCTGCTTGAGGATTGCGTGCACGTCGGTGTCGGCAAGGCCAAAGTCGATGAGTTTCACGTTCTTGCCATTGGCCGTGACCATGATGTTGCTGGGCTTGAGGTCGCGGTGCACGATGTCGAGGCTGTGGATGTAGGCCACGGCATCAAATAGCTGATTGGCAACGTGAATGCGCTGTGAACTGGTGGTGGAGGTTTCGAGCCACTGCTTCAGGTTCATTCCTTCTATCCACTCCATCACTATGCACTCGCCCAGTTCGCCCACTTGCTCCATGTTCACCGCCTGCACTATGCAAGGGTGTTGCAGTCGCATCATGATGTCAAGCTCCTTGCGCAGCATCTCTTGATAAACGAGCTTGCCTTGCGACTGGTCGTTGAGCGACTTGAGCAGGTACCACCGTCCGTGGCGCTTGGCACGAGTGAGGGTGTTCACACCATGACGCGCCACGGTCTCGAGCTGAGTGAAGTTGCTGCTCAGATCTTCAAAACCGTCTTCAAGATAGCCCGAAACCGATGATGTGTCCATTGTGAAGGAAGGTTGTGGGTTAATTGCTTGTAAATGAGAATGTGCCGTAACGTCATTCCACGTTCATGAGCTGGAAGTGGATTCCGTTGCGCTTGCCGCACACGTAGCCCACTGGAGACCGTCCGCTCTGCACAAGGTTATCGATGTAGAGCGGTTCGCCTTCTATCATCAGCTCGCAATTGAAGGTGTTGCCAGGCACTAAGCGTGTGTTCTCGGATTTCTCCACCACAAACTGCCCCTTGCCCAGATGCCTGATCTCGCAAACTCGACCTGGCGACCATGACAGTATCATCCTGTCGTTGATGTCCAGCTCCTGTGCTGGGTGGATGCTCGCGCTCAGCACTGTGGCGCTGGGCAGGTCATCGGCAACAGAGCTCTGCTCAAAATGCGAAAAGCTGTTGTAGCCCAGCAGCCGCGCCAGGGTGTTGAGGGTGGACATGTGAGGATTAACATTCTCGTCGATGTAACCCCACAATCTCTTTAGGGTAGACATCGACAGTCTGCTGCCCATCAGCTCAAGCTTCTCGCTCAGCCACTCAAAGTCGCGTGGCGACTTGAAGTCGCGCTTATAGGTCTCCTCGGTCGTCCTTAGCAGGCGCTCGATTGAAGCAGTTTTTATTTTTTCTCCTCTTTTCATGCTGCAAAGTTAATGAAAAATAGGGTTAAATGGCAATTGGCGAAAGTTTTTTGTGGATTTTTTGCTAAAACTTAATAGAAGTAATAAAAATGGACTAAAATGGATTGCTATTATTGTTTTATTTTATTATATCTTTGTACTGTGAAGTTTTAGATTAAGGATATTAATTTGTTTAAATATTGTATGTTTATGAAGAAATTACTTAATTTATTGGCCGTTGTGGCAGTGCTGTGCCTGAGTGCTTGCAACGGAGCCACGTTTGTCTCGCCAAGCGAACAGAGTGTTAACTTTACTATTGATGGCGGCGAGAAGGGTGTGATGGTGAGTTCCGACGGTAGTTGGAGTGTGGGCAGTTCGCCCGATTGGGTGAAGACCGATGTTAAAGACAGCATCTTGCTCATCAAGACCGAGCGTAATGAGACAGGCAGCCCCCGCCAGGGCGACATTGTGCTTAAAGGTAAAAATGTGGAGGCCACTATCCATGTGGCTCAGGCTTCGAAGTGCACTCACATAACAGTGTCGAGCAGCAAGGTGGAGTTTGACAAAGATGGTGGAACCGAGACTTTGACAGTCGACACCGACGGATTGCCACAAGTTGAGGCGTCGGATGGCTTCACGGCAAGCTATGACAACGGCAAGCTCACGGTGACAGCAGCTGCCAACGATGGTGGTGCCAAACGTGGCGAGATAAAACTCACGTGCGAGGACCAGAGCACAACCATCTATGCTTCGCAGAAAGGCAACGTGTGCAAGAAGTGTGGTGGCACGGGCAAAATCACGTGCCCCACATGTCGTGGAAAAGGATTGTATGATATAGACGCTGGAGGCGGTTCTGCTTATTGTGAACGATGTGGTGGCTTTGATCCACCTACGAGCGAATTATGGGAATCGGGTAGAAAAGGCACCGGGCGCATCAAGTGTCCCGACTGCGGCGGCACCGGCGTTGGAAATTAAAAGTTATTAATGCGAGCTATACCGATTGATTAACAGCTTTTCTAATTTTTAGGGAAGCTGTTGATTTTTTAAGTGAGCAGTGTCGGTTACTGTCAATGACTATTGCTCAATGGGGGAGATGGATTGATGGAGTAGTAATGAAACAACAAAAGCCGTTATAGTCTCATGTGACTACAACGGCTGTGTCATTTCTTCATGTGCAGCCTCGCGACTGCACAGGGCTGTTTACGGCTTTTTACTTGTAAACAGTGTCGCTAACGGTGAGGCTGTAACGTCCTTTAGCGCGACGGCGAGCGAGAACCTTGCGGCCATCGGCAGTGCGCATGCGGTGACGGAAACCATGCTTGTTAGCTTTCTTGCGGTTTGATGGTTGGAATGTACGTTTCATTTTCTATCTAATTATTTATTTGATTTGCGATTTCGGACTGCAAAATTAGTGCTTTTTTTGTTAATAACCAAGTGAGAGACGAAATAATGTCTTAATTTTTTGCATTTTTTCTATTTTTGACCTAATTTTGCACCTAAATTTGCTGAGCATAGCAACTTACAAAGAAGAAAATCTCATATTATATAACGAAAAACTACATTATGATTAACGCTCAAGACATCAAAAACGGAACCTGCATCCGTATGGACGGCAGACTTTACTTCTGCATCGAATTCCTTCATGTGAAACCAGGCAAGGGCAACACCTTCATGCGCACCAAGCTCAAAGATGTGGTTGACGGTCGCGTGCTGGAGCGCCGTTTCAACATTGGCGAGAAGCTCGAGGACGTGCGCGTTGAGCGCCGCCCCTATCAGTATCTCTACATGGATGGCACCGACGCTATCTTCATGAACCAAGAGACCTATGAGCAGATTCCCATCCTCAAGGAGGTTATCACTGGTGCCGACTACATGAAAGAAGGCGATGTGGTGGAGGTGGTTACCGATGCATCGACCGAGACCGTGCTCTTTGCCGAGATGCCAGTGAAGACCATTCTCGAGATTACTTACACCGAGCCAGGTCTCAAAGGCGACACCGCAACCAACACTCTCAAGCCTGCAACTGTGGAGACAGGCGCAACCATCAAGGTGCCTTTGTTCATCAACACAGGCGAGAAGATTGAGGTCGACACTCGCGACGGTTCCTACGTTGGCCGCGTGCGCTAAGCCGCCCTTTTTTAGCGATAATAAAATCTCCCCAAGCATCACTGTGATGCCTGGGGAGATTCTTGTTCTGTAGAGGATTGGTCTGAACCACGACCTCTTACCTGATCACTAACTTCTGTGGCTTGCGGCAGGTGGCAGAGCGCATGATGTAGATGCCCTGGGGCAGGTAGATGAAATCGTCGTTATTGACCACCTCGATGTGCCTTACAAGCTGGCCGCCAGCGGTGTAGATTTCCACATTGCGATGTGGCTCGCTGCTTTTTACCAGAACACCACCCTGAGTTGGGATGAAGGCAATGGGCTTGTCGGCCTCGATGCCATGAATCGACGACCATGCTACGGTAATCACATTTGACGGCAGCGATGTGTAGCCCAGGCGATAAGACTGCACGCTGTAGGTGTGGGTCTCGCCTTCGTTCAGGTCGTCAAACTGATAGCTGGTCTCGTCGGTGGTGAACTGGTCGCTTGATACAATGTTGTTGCGGTCGTCGTAGACGGTGCGGGTAAGGATATAGTAGTCCACCATCTCGGGCGCGGCATCCCAGCGTGCGGTGTAGTTGGAGCCATCAACGTCGGTAGGCGAGAGGGCATTGACGGTGCTCAGCGATGGAGCGGGCAGGCATTGTGCCGAGATGTCGGCGCCATAGCTGCCGGTGAGACCGCCGTCGTAGATCAGCAGGCGACACTTGTGCGCACCCAGCGAGGTGGGGCGGTAGGTGATAACAAGCGGATAGCCATCGGCGCTGTTGGCGGCACTTTTTGGAATTGATGTCACCGAGAGCGAGAACATCGCGGCATCGTCTCTGAAGAGTCTTACCGAGAGGTTCTCCTTCAGGTACTGGCCTTTCACAAACACCGTCATGCTCAGCGATTTTCCAAGAGCCACGTCGCCCATCTCAATCACCGTTGCTAAATTGGGGGTGATGAGCATGGGGTCGCCCTGGGGCTCATCGCCACTGTCGTCGATGTTGAAAGCTTCGCCATAGCGGTCGCCCCAAATGTACTCGGCGAGCAGTGGGTTGTCGATGAATGGGTTGCGGTTGTTCTGAATCTTATATACAGCTTCGTTGCGAGCCACTTCCTTGTCGCTAACGGGATCTTCTCTCGACCATTTTAGCAGCAGGTTGATAGACCACTGGTTCAGGGTGAGCCATGAGGAGTTTGAGACCATGTAGGTGTACTTCCATGTGTAATCTTGATAGCATGTGGCCATGTAGAAATAGGTGCGGGCAAAGTCGCCCTTGTACTCGTCGTCGGGCTCAAACACATTGCTGCATCCGCCACCCTGTCCGGCCATGGGTGTTCCTACCTTGGTCACACCATTGTTGAACCACGCACTCGACACTTCGCCCAGGGGATAGTTGTTCTTGGCAAGATTGGCATCGGCATCGCTGGGGTAGAGGTGGTTGAGGTCGGTGTAGGCATCTACCTGAGTGCCACCCCACCAGCTCTTGGGAAAAGAGTGCTCACGGTTCATGCCGCTCACCGAGCTCGAGCCCCGGTAGTAGCGCACCGTGTTGCTGTACATGTCCCACACTCGGCTGCTGTTGTCGGGATAGGAGTCGGTGCTCGGGAAGTGGTACCACAGGCTGCTGTAGGTCACCACAGTGTGATTCTTGAGCAATGAATGCACTGCATTTTTAAGGTCCTGGCCGCGCTTGCCGTTGATGGAGTTGTAATATCCTGCCGGCACTGTGGCGCTGGCGGTTGAGGCCGCGATTGATATTATTGCAATCAATAAAGTATTTTGAAATAATCGCATCATTTCGTGTGTGTTTTATAGTTTTGGCAAAGGTACAACTTTTTTCTCATCAGGGCAAGTAAAATTATTTTTGATTAGTTGTATACTCTTTTAGTCTCTGAAATTAAAAACTCACAAGCTCAAATTCTGGCATGCAATTTGCTCTCTATTCATAAAATAATAAAAACACGGAAATGAACACAATCCTTGAATATCTCTCGGGACCAGCACTTGGAGCAGTAATTGGTTATATCACTAACGATATCGCCATTCGCATGTTATTTCGCCCTCGCAAGGCAAAATATATAATGGGTGTTCATGTCCCCTTCACACCAGGCATCATTCCTAAAGAAAAGGACCGCATTGCGCAGGCTATAGGCAACACCATCAGTGAAAACCTGATGAACAAGGATGTGCTGGAGAAAACGTTGCTCAGCGACGAAATGCTCGAAAAAGTGAGAGATGCCGTTAACACGTTTTTCAACTCACAGCTTCACAACGAGGAGACACTCGAGCAGTTTGCGGCATATTTCCTCACAGAGCATGAAATCAACGATATGCGCAGCAGCACTTGTGATGAGGTTGCAAAACTTATCACCAGCAAGTTGCGTGACAAGTCTATTGGGCACACCATCGCTCGGGCAGCCACTGAGCATGTGGTGGAGAAGACTCGCGACAGTTTGGCGGGCAAAATCAAGGCCGACCGCCTTGTGGAGATTATTGCAGCGCCCATTCAGGATAAAATGACGCAGCACATCAATCAGGTGCTCGCCGAGCAGGCACCAGTCATGGCAAGCAAGATAGTCGAGAACGAAGGCGACAAGCTCTTGAGGACTCGCATGTGCGACCTTTTCATGGGTCATGAGCAGCAGCTGCAACAAGCAGAGAATGGAATAGTGAACGTCTATCGCACCATCATCAGCAATCACCTGCCACGCATTTTACAGTCGATAAACATCAGCTCCATTGTTGAGAAGCGAATTAAAGAAATGGACATGGCCGAGGCCGAGGAAATCATCATCAGTGTGATGAACAAGGAGCTGCGAGCTATTGTGTGGCTTGGAGCTCTGCTCGGAGCTTTGATGGGTGTGGTGATGACGGTGATTAATGTGTGAGATGCAGCAGTTGCCGGTCACACAATGCCGTTCATCATGGCATAGAAGCTCAGGCCCGACACGCTCTTTATGCCCAGCTTGGCGGTTATGTTCTTGCGATGGCTCAGCACGGTGTTGATGCTTATGTTTAGCTCCTGGGCAATCTCCTTGTTGAGCTTGCCATGAGCAACAAGCCTGAGCACTTCGGTCTCACGCGACGATAGGGTGGAACTCGTGGGCTCATCGTGGTGATTGCTCTCGATGAGCTCCGAAAGCGATTCCACAAGGCAGTCTTCGGGCATTAACACATTGAGCGATTTTATGTCCTCGACAGGCTCGTTGCTGCTGGCGATTACTATGGTCTTGGCCTTGCGAGGCAAGAAGAACGACAGATTGCTCAGCAGCGTGCTTGGGTCAATGAAGTAATAGTGAGGCTCGGCGTTAGCGTTAAATGTCGAGAAAAAAGTCTCGTCGGCTATGTGAACCTCGATGTGGAGCGTGTGTGTGAGCAGGTGTTTCAAGCCCGCGGCCTCGAGCGTGTTGTGAGTCAATATGATAGCTCTCTCTTTACTCATTGGCTGGTTTTGTTGCAAATGGGCGACAAGAGGCGGTTGCGGATGCGGTTGTTCTGCTTTATGTCTTTCTTGAGCGAAAACACTGCCACTACTACAGCATAACCCAGATTGTGGTCGTAGTCGCCCTTTAGGTGCACAATTAGCATGTTGATCAAGTCGTTGATTTTGTCTTCGATGGTTGCATCGGTGTCTTGCCATAAGGTGAATGTCACAGGCGAAGAGTAACCTCCATTTTTCAATATCTCGGGGAACCATTGCTCGTTGTCGGTGACGATGCGTTGCAGCAGTTCGGCTTTCATCTCGTCAAAGAATTGCTTCATGAGCACGAGATTGTTGTTGTGCGATGGGGCTTTGGCTATGAGAAAACCAAAGTGCCGCTCTATGTTGGGCAGCACATTGTGCTGATAGTAGTCGTTTGTCTTTCTCAGGTAGTCGACAATTTTCTCAGCACTGAATTGCGACATGGCCTGCTGCGGAAAATAGCCCTCGTTGATAAAGGTGTTCAAGATTGCTATAAAGAAGTCGATGTCTAAGGCATGAGAGACACATGCCTGATCTACAGTGGTATCGCCCACTCCAAGCTCTATCCCAAAACGGTCGAGCACGGTGATGGTGGATGGGTCTTGCAAGATGATGTCGCTCAGTTTTGACTGATGGGTGATGAGTTTCATGTGATATATTAGATAGATTGATAATTAATTGTCACAACATGCTGCGCAGCAATGTCGTGAGGCTCGGTAGGGAGGTTGTCAACAAGCTGGCAGTCGAAGCACACGGCAATGGTGGCGGCATGTGTTTGGCTCAAGAAGCGGTCGTAGTAGCCCTTGCCGCGACCACAGCGGTTGCCATTGCGGTCAAAGGCCACTCCAGGCACTATAATCAAGTCGAGTATGTCGGGGGTGGCAAGTTCGCCTCCCACTGGCTCGAGAATGTTGTAGCTGCCTTTTTGCAAGATGCCTGGCTCATATTTTATCACCTCGATGCTGTCGCCGTTCACCCGAGGCAGATACACATTTTTCTGCTTCGACCATCGCTCAATGATGTGATGAGTGGGCAGCTCGTCGGGCAGCGACGAGAACAGCATCACGTTGCGGCAGTGCTTGAACAGTGTGGTGTTTTCGATGTGAGAGAAGACGGCATTTGACTGCTCCAGCTTCTGCTCATCGCTTAGCTCCTTTACCATGTGCTTGATAAGTCGCCTCAGTTCTTTCTTTTCCATGTTGCAAGAGTGGTGTGTGGGGCCACAATGTGGTAGTGTTAATAATTGGTGATTGGGAAGGCCGCTTTGTGCTTGTTGAGTGCCTTCATGGCGGCTTCGATGGTCTTGTCGCCACGATTTATTATGGGATAGAATGCCACCTGCCCCAGTATGTCGCGTGCAATGAAGGCCTTGAGCACACTGGTGATTCGGTCCTCGGCAAGGCGTATGTAATACCATCGAGTGGGAATGCCGTTGGCTGCAGCATAGTTGACGAAGTCGTTAAGGAGGTCGTCGTTAGCGGGCAGGTTTCGCAATAGTTGCTTGTAGTCGCTCATTTGGCTCAGCGACGATCGGTGCTCGCTGGCATATTTCAAGGCATAGCTGTGGAACAAGCCGTTGTTCAGGGCTGCCCTGAAATATACGTTGCTCGAGGTTGTGTCGATAGGAACAAAGATGTCGGGGATAATTCCGCCCCCACCATACACCTTGCGGCCTGTTGTGGTTAGAAACACCTTGGTTGTGTCGATCTTAATGCTGTCTTTGGTGAAGAGCTCGCCATTGCTGTAACGGTCGATAATGTTCTCGCTCTGGTAGGCAAGAAGGCCTTTGTCATAAGGCTTCTGGATGCATCGTCCCGAGGGTGTGTAGTATTTGGCAACGGTCAGGTGAATGGAGCTGTGGTCGGGTAACGGGAATTCCTTTTGTATTAATCCCTTACCAAATGAGCGGCTTCCCACAATCAAACCGCGATCGTTGTCCTGTATGGCTCCTGCAAAGATTTCGCTGGCGCTGGCCGACGTTTCGTCGATCAAGACTACAAGTTCCTCGTCTTGAAACAGGCCACGCCCGTCGCTATAGGCCTTCTGGTCGTCACGGCGGTAACGACTCTTAGAGCTCATGATCAAGCGGTTGGCTGGCAAGAACTCGTTGACCATACCTATCACCACCTCTACATATCCACCCGGGTTGCCACGCAGGTCAACGATGAAGCGCTTTGCGCCTTCGTTCTTGAGAGAGTTAAGGGCGTTGACAAACTCCATGTGGGTGTTGCTGATGAACTGGGTGACGTTGACATACCCGGTGGTCTTGTCTATCATGTAGCTCGAAGCAACAGAATGCGAAGGAATGTCGCCACGGGTGAGCTCAAACCCCATCAGCTTGTTGCTGTCGTTTCGCTTGATGCCCACTTTCACCTTGGTGCCTTTGGGGCCACGCAGCCTCTGCGCTATTTCGGTGTTCGGGAACTTAGGACCCACGCAGGTGCTGTCGTTGATTGTCACTATCTTGTCGCCTGGCATCAGGCCAGCGCGGTCGCTGGGTCCATTTTGTATTACTTCCATTACAATTGCAGTGTCTTTCAACGACTGGAGCACGACGCCTATTCCCTGGAATTTGCCTGCAAGATTCTCCTTCGAGGCCTTTGTTTCCTTGGGAGTGAGATAAGAACTGTGAGGGTCAAGGTTAGAGAGAATCAAGGGTATTGACATCTCAACAAGGTCTTTGGTGTTGATGCTGTCGTCTACATACTCTTGAGCTATTAAGTTCAATATCATGTTGAGCTTGCGGTCGCTCTGTGTATTGTACTTATCGTTTGAGAATGGATTTCCCATGAAAATGCCCACTACAATTCCCACTACCGTCGATATGGCAATGGCAACTGGCAGCCAGGCTGTGTAGTCACGTTTCTTGTTCATTGTCATGTGCAATAAAAGTTCTCCTTCTTAGATTTCTAACTGGCAACAATCAATGCCTGCGCGGCGCAAGAGATCAATGCCATCGGTGAGGCGGTATATTTCGTTAAAAACCACGCGCTTGATGCCTGCTTGGATAATTAATTTTGCGCATTCAATGCACGGCGAGGATGTGACATAGAGTGTCGCGTCGCGGCTGCTGTTGTTGCTCTGAGCAACCTTGGTGATGGCATTTGCCTCGGCGTGTAGCACATAGGCCTTGGTGTGATCGTTGTCGTCTTCACACACGTTCTCGAAGCCCACTGGTGTGCCGTTGTAGCCGTCTGAGATTATCATCTTGTTCTTCACAAGAAGGGCTCCCACTTTGCGACGTTTGCAATAGGAATTCTCGGCCCATATCTGTGCCATGCGCAGGTATCTCGTATCAAGAAGTTCTTGCTTATCCATTATCTAAATGAAAATAATTGCCTGAAAATCAGTAATGTTGCTAATGCGCTAAATGCGTTGCTTTCAAATCAACTACAAAGGTAGTTATTTTTTATCGTATTATTAGCTATTGCGATAAATTATTTGTTAAGTTTTGTGATGGTAAATTCAAGGTTCGGCACCTTATTTCACTTATAGCACTTTAGAGAATCGCATCTGACTCTTGTACACCGGGAACTTGAAGGTGAGAATGACACCACTCTCGAATGTGACATACACGTCTTCGTCGATGGGCTGGAAGGTGGCATCAATCCATGTGCCGGTGAAGTTGTCGGTAAAGATGGTTTTCTTCATCTCGGCTTTTTTCATGCCTGCCTGCCATTGCGACTTTTTGACTTGAGCCCCGTCGATGTAAATCACATCATAGCCAGTAGAGGTTTCGACCAGGGCTATCGTGTAGCGGCCGCCCATCTTGAGCCAAGTGTCTTCCATGTCACGGTCAAGGTACACCCAGTAGCCCTCAAAGGGGTTCTTCGATGTCTCAAAGTGGCGGTCGAGGGCTTCGCGGGTCCATTGTGTGGTGATGGGGCTGTGGGTGGGTGACAAGTCGGAGGTGGAAACTGTGAGAACCGCACGCTCTATCGACGTGAGGGCACCAGGTCCCACTATGTAGCCCACCTTCACATGTGGGTGTCGCTCGATGCTTTCAATCTCATCTTGAGTGAGGTCATGGCTCATTACTTCATTCAGGTTAGTCTTACCGGCAAGCACTTTGATGGTGTGTCCCGCAAGCTGAACGCAGATGTAGTTGTAGCCCTCGTCTACGTTCACTTCATTCACCAGCTGAGTGCTGGCTACAGTGCTCCATTTGCCACCCACCACATGGTTGAGCTCAATGGTCATCGACCTCACGTCGAGTGCGTCGTCATAGGGGGCTGAATTGCTGCAGTGAGCAGTGATGGCCCAGTAGTCATTGCCAGTGTGGTTAAACACCAGTCCGCATTGAGTGGACGCGACTATCGCTGTTTTGCCGCTCTCATCTTTCACTTTGTAGCTTTTGTGCTCTTTGTTGTGAAGGTTGGCCATTTTAATGTAATACTTATAGTCTACTTGCGAACCTATGCAAGTGGTGTCGAGCACTACTATGTTGCTTGTGCCATCGTTGGCATGGCGCAGAAGGCCGTCGTCGATAGTTGATTCTGATGTGGTGCCACGCAGTTGTGCGAAATCGTTGTAGCGAGTGCAATAGCTGGTTGTCGACATCTGCGCGTGAGCGACCATCAAGACCATTGATGTTACAAATGTGGCAATTATAGAAATAGTCTTCATGTGGTGTGACAATGCGATGAATTAATGAAAACAAAATTAGCATTTTTAAGGCTATCTAAGAAATATTTTCAACATTTTTTTTTAAAGTTATCTAAATTTGGAATAAAAATAGTAACTTTGTCGCTGTTTTAAACTATGGCAACAATTATATCCATAATAATAGGATGTCTGTCGGTGGGCATAATCTTGTCAGCACCAATGGGACCAATCGGAATTTTGGTTATTCAGCGCACAATGGAGAAGGGCCGCAAGAGCGGCTTCTACACTGGCATTGGTGCTGCCTTGTCCGATTTGTTCTATTGCTTGCTTGCTGGCTTGGGACTGTCGTTTGTTACCGATTTTATCTCGCAACATCAGGATTTGTTCCAGATAGGTGGCAGTATCATCCTTATTGTTTTTGCCATTTTTATGATACTACGTAGCCCCGTAAAGCGAGCTCATCACACCGATCCTGCCAAGGTTAATTACTACAACGATGCAGTGACGGGATTTCTCTTGACGTTATCAAATCCACTCATTATATTCTTAATTTTCCCTCTTTTTGCACGCTTTAGTTTCCCATCGTCGGAGTTTCATTTCTATCACATAATCATTGGCTATGTCTTCATTGTAGTGGGAGCCTTGCTGTGGTGGATGGTGATTACCTATCTTGTGGATAAACTACGGGCAAAATTCAATATCAATAGCATGTGGCTCATCAATAGGATTATGGGCGCGGTGATCATGCTTGTGGGAATCTATGGCTTGATATCGGGCATTCTCTATTATTTCAAAGTGATTTAATCTTAATGGAGTGTAAAGAGCTCACCATTATTAAGTTGCCAGAACTTGACAGGATGACGATGCGCGCCTGTGGCGAGTATCTCGACACGCATGTTGAACATCAGGTTCTTGAATGTGTTAACTGGAGCGATGCTTTCCCTTACAAGCCTGTGACCAGCATTGTGGTTGCAGTGTCGGCAACAAGTCTCTATGTTTTTTTCTCGGTCATAAGCAAGGACTTGAGAGCGGTGAACACAGCCGATTTGAGCCCTGTGGCACAAGACAGCTGTGTGGAATTTTTCATGCAGGTGCCAGGCAGCAATGAGTACTGGAACTTTGAGTTTAACTGTATAGGAACACTCAATGCCAGCCACCGCGTGGAGCGTGACAATCCCACCCGCCTCACTGCCGATGAACTGGCGTCAGTAAAGCGTTATGCCTCTTGTGGCAATGAACCCATCCAGGAGCAGGAGGGCACATTCTGCTGGGACTTGACAGTAGCGATACCGCTTGCGTTGATAGGACTTGATGGCGAGAACTTACCGCAATGCATAATGGGCAATTTTTACAAGTGTGGCAGCAATACTCTTCATCCTCATTATGTGTCGTGGAGTCCAATCGATTCGCCTAAGCCCGATTTCCATCGTCCCGACTGCTTCGGCAAGCTGTGGTTCAACAAGCCCAAACCTATTCAGGAAGAAGTGCTTGAACAGGAAACAGAGCACATTAAAAGGAAAAGCCTGAAGCATAGATTGCTCAGGCTTTTAGGGAAACGTGGTTAAGATGTGTGTGAACTGTCTTAACTGTCTTAACTGTTAATCAGTGATTTATAATATACTGTGAGCTTATTGACTCGTGGTCGTTGATGCGCTGTATGGTCTCGGCAATAAGGCCAGCTACCGATACACGCTTGACCTTCTCGCTGCGGCTGGTGTCGTAGTTGATTGAATCGGAAATAACAACTTCGGCAAGTGGGCTCTTGTTGATGCGCTCGGTGGCCGGGTCGCTCATAACGCCGTGCGAGGCGATGGCTCTTACCGACTTGGCCCCATTTTCCATCATCACCTGTGCTGCTGTGCATATTGTGCCAGCAGTGTCGATCATGTCGTCGACGAGAATCACATTCTTGTCTTTCACGTCGCCAATGATGGTCATCTTCTCAACCACGTTGGCGCGAGCGCGCTGCTTGTGGCACAGTGCCAGTGGCACCTTGTAGTACTTGGCATATTCCAAGGCACGCTTGGCGCCTCCAGCATCGGGCGAAGCAAAGACCAGGTCTTTGAGTTTTAGCTTGTCGATGTAGGGGACAAAGACCGACGAGGCATACAAGTGATTCAGGGGCAGGTTGAAGAATCCCTGAATTTGGTCGGCATGCAAATCCATGGTAATGATGCTATCAACTCCAGCGGTGGTTAGCATCCCGGCAACTAATTTTGCTGCAATCGACACGCGTGGACGGTCTTTGCGGTCTTGACGCGCCCATCCAAAGTAGGGTATCACTGCAGTAACCGACTTGGCCGATGCTCGCTTGGCGGCATCTATCATGAGCAATAGCTCCATGAGGTTGTCGGTGGGCGGAAACATCGACTGGATGAGATAGATTTCATCGCCTCTTACCGATTCTTCGTACGACACTTGAAACTCGCCATCGGCAAACTCGTTGACGGTCAATTCTCCGAGTTCAGTACCCAGTTTCTTGGCTATCTCAGCAGCCAGATATTTAGAATACCTGCCTGAAAAAATTTTGAAAGGTTTTTTGCTCATAATAACGAAGGTCTAAAATCTAAGTGCAAAAGTACAATATTAATTTGTTTCTTCCTACTATTAAAATGAAATAATTTCTAAGAAAATCACATCAGTTTGATTATCATTGCTTTGTGATGACCGATGGTGATGTTGTCAGGAATATCAGGGTCAATGGTTAGAGTCATCTTGCTTGCTGTGAGCAGTTCTTGAGCATGGTAGGTGCCTGGCTGCAAATGCATTGTGTCAAGTGCATGCTGTGGTGTGTGCAGATTAATGTTTTCATCTTGGTCGCCAAAGTTTGCGATGATTAGCAGATGATCATTGTTATAATGACGATAGTAGGCGTAAACCTTGTCGCTATTCAGCGAGTGATAGTTGGCGTACATCAGGTCGTAGAACTCTCCACAAGCAATAGCTTTCTCTTTATTGCATAGCCTTAGTAGTTTCTTGTATAAGTTTCTAAGCCGACGTTCTTCGGGCGTGAGCTTCGCTGTGTCGCACTTGCCCCCATTAAACCACCGGCGCAGGGTGTCCAAGCTCCAGTAGTCGAAGATGGTGGTGCGGCCGTCCAGGCCACTGAAGCCCTCGGCGTCAAGGGCTGGTTCGCCAAGCTCCTGCCCCATGTATATCATGAAAGGTGCTCGTGACATGGTTGCTGAGACAACAAGTGCCGGGAGTGCCTTGAATGGGGCACCTGCCCACTGTGTTGAGGCAATGCGTTGCTCGTCGTGGTTCTCAAGAAACTTGAGCATGCGGTCGCCAATTCCTTCCACTGTTTGCCAGCAGCCGGTGATTGCCGATGCCTTGGCATGGCCGCAGGTAACAGCACGCAGGGTGTCGTAAAGTGGCACTTTGTCGTAGAGGTAGTCGAAGTGCCCGTTAAAGATGTAATCACGGTAGATGGCAGTGTCATAGAGCTCGGCAATAAAAATTAGGTCGCTATTGAACTCTTTAACTTGCGGTATTGCCCAGTTCCAGAACTCAACAGGCACCATGTGTGCCATGTCGCATCGGAAGCCGTCAATGTCCTTGGCGGCCCAGAACAGGAGGATGTGGAGCATCTTGTGCCAGGTGCTTGGAATAGGGGAGAAGTGTTTCTCTCCAGTTGTGTAGTCCACGCCGTAATTGAGTTTTACTGTCTCGTACCAGTCGTTCTTGTTTGGGTAAGGATGAAAACAGTCGTTGCCAGTGGCCATGGCTGGTTTCTCGTAATAGAACTTGTCGCCACTACCCAGGTCGATGCCCGGAGCAAACTGCTCGCCTGGCATGTAGTAGAAGTTGTTGTCACGACTGAAACGCAAACTCTTGTCATCGTTCTCACCCAGATCTTCCACTCCGTCAGGCTTGGCAATACTGTGGTACTGGCGGGCCACATGATTTGGCACAAAGTCGATAATCACTTTTAAACCTGCATCATGTGTGCGCTTAACAAGTTGTTCAAACTCCTTCATGCGCTTTGCTACCGAGGTGGCGATGTCGGGGTCTATGTCGTAGTAGTCGGTGATGGCGTATGGTGAGCCAGCATTGCCTTTCACTATATAAGGGTTGCAATCGGGAATGCCGCGATAATGGGTCTTGGATGCATGACGAATCACGCCAGTGTACCACACGTGGGTCACTCCCAGGTCTTTTATTTTCTTGAGTACAGTAAGATCGATATCATTCATTTTGCCAACTCCGTTTTGCTTGATGCTGCCGTTAGGAGTGCAATGGTGGCATGAGTTGGTGAAAAGTCGTGGTAGTAGTTGGTAAATAATGGGTTTATGGTTCATTTTGTGAGTTGTGATATTAAATCAGAATTTTTAAGAATTTTCATTGTCTCGAAATATCCCTTTTGGGCAATCTTGCGGGCGGCGCGGGTGTCGAAGGTGCTGTGACCCTGAATGGAGATGATGTCCACGAGCAAGTCGCACAGCTGCTTGTCGGCCACTACGTTGCGCATGGTCATTATCTTATAGGTGCGATAGGCGAGCGAGCGCACGTCCATCTTTATGGGGCCTAACTTGGATGGGCTCACATTGATACCTATCACCTTCTTGCACAATGGGCGCAGATAGTAAGATGGTAAGTTGTGTAGCACACCACCATCAACGTAGTAAGCATTATCAATCTTTACTGGCCTGAACACCAGTGGAATGCTACATGATGCCGACACTCGCTCAGCAATGTTGCCGGTGGTGAATGCCATTTCATGCTGATGCTCAATATCGGTGGCGCCAATTATAGTGGGGATTTTCAGTTGCTCAATATTCTCCACTGGCAGGTTTTTTGATAGAAACTTGCGAAATTTATCAAGCTTTAGCAATCCCGACTTTGAAATGTCGACTTGCAGGAATTTGCTCATGTCGATATTTCCCAAAAGGTTGAAAATGTCATCGGCACTCATTCCCGCAGCATAGAACGATGCTACGATGCTGCCTGCACTCACACCGGCGATGATGTCGGGCCTGATGCCCACATCTTCGAGTGCCCTCAAGGCTCCTATGTGGGCAAAGCCGCGCACACCGCCGCCACTCAGCGCCAAGCCTATGTTGTATTTCTTGTTATCCATTATATATTATTCTTTATCCATTTCTCCCACCATTTGCGGGCTTTTTTGTCTTTGAGTTTTTTGACGTTATCTTTCAGCCATTGGAGTTCGTTGCTATCGTTCTGACTCGCAACTACTATGAAAAACTTAGATAAATCTTCCTTAGGATTCTTGGCAACCCAAGTGAGGAACTCTGTGCTATTACGCATGCCTAGGTTGAAACTCCACACGGCAAATTCTATTACCGATAATGTCTCGGGGTTCTCGGGAGGGTCGCCTCCTTTCTCTTTATATTGTTCTACTATTTTTGCTATTTTGTTAGCTTCTTTGTTGAGCTCTTTAGGTGTCGTGGAATTGCTGGCAGGAGTTTGAGCCATAGTGAGCACACTCATACCTATGGGGAAGTACTCTCCTTCGGTCATGGAGCGAGTTGGTTGTTTGTGGTCTTTGCTCAGGTAGTTGGCATCACCATCTGTCCTAATGGCACTTGTTGTGGGGTGAAGTTGCTCGATTTTTCCACTGCTGCTCACCACAAATGGGTTGCAGATGGTCCCTTCTTTGTAAAACCAATTGCCACCTTTTGCAGTAGTAAAGAAATTATATGTTCTTAACACCTTGATAGTGTCACCGCTGAACTCAAAGCTGATATTTGGTGAGGGCTGGTAAACCATTTCATCATGAGGAAATTTCATCTTTAGAATCTCTGAGTCTCCATTGTGACCGAGCATTGCACCGTCAACCACCATGCCATGCTTGGTGCTAATGGTAACAAGATAGTATTCGGTAGCTATATCGTCATGTGTTACTGAGCATATTATAGCCTTGGCTTTGCCACAGGTTTCTGATTTGATGATTTCAACCGTGGCTTGTGGCAACAACTGTGGGTTGTGCAAGTAGGCTACTGGCAATAAGTTTTTTGCCACACTATAATTGATGATTCCAGGTTTGGCTGTGAGCGAAAGCAGGTTGACAGCAGCAGTGCATAACAATGGCATAAGAATAGCGCAGAATGTTGATATTATATTTTTCATCTCGGTTATGGTGTGTTTTTATTTTGCCACGAAATTAATGATAAATTGTAAAACAGGCAAAAACAATGGCGTTTTTTTAGAATCTATTAAAAAAACGCCATTAAAATTTGAATGTATAGTGCACACTCTCTTCACAGGTTTATAACTATTATCACCACTCCCATGATGCTGTTCAGCAAGGTTCCAAGCCCATTGTCTCACATTAGATAAAGAAAACAAAAATAAGGTGTACCCCATATTAAGTACACCTTATTTAAATATAAAGGATTGTGTTATTATCCGAGGAAGCCGAGCAGTACGCCAGCGGCAACTGCCGAACCGATAACACCGGCAACGTTTGGACCCATGGCGTGCATGAGCAGGTAGTTGCTTGGGTCGGCCTTGAGGCCCTGGTCGTTGCTGATGCGTGCAGCCATTGGCACGGCGCTCACACCGGCATTACCAATCAGCGGGTTCAACTTCTTGTGCTTGGGCAGGATGAGGTTGAAGATCTTCACAAAGAGGACACCCGAAGTGGTGGCGATGATAAACGCCATGAAGCCAAGAGCGAAAATCTTGACGGTGTCGGCTGTGAGGAACTCCGAAGCCTGAGTCGAGGCACCAACGGTCATACCCAGGATGATGGTAACCATGTCGGTCATGGCGTTGCTTGCGGTCTTGGCAAGGCGGGTGGTAACGCCACTCTCGCGCAACAAGTTGCCGAAGAACAGCATGCCGAGCAGTGGCAGACCACTGGGCACAAAGAAGCAAGTGAGAATCAAGCCCACGATGGGGAAGATGATCTTCTCGGTCTGCGACACCTTGC
>CAMHNO010000032.1 GCA_946186575.1 uncultured Prevotellaceae bacterium | reverse complement strand
AACCTCATGGCTACCATCGTGTGCCCCAACAACCGTCCACAGATGTCGACAGTGCGTCCTGGTGTGATGCAGAAGATGGAGCGCGATGCCAGCCGCAAGGGTGTCATCACCGAGTTTGCTCCTAAGTTCGACACCGCGAAGTTCAAGGTTAAAGTTGTCGAGACCATCAAGGCCGATAAGGAAATGGCCGACATTGCTGAGGCCAAGATTCTTGTTTCGGGCGGACGTGGCGTTCACGACAAGGAAGGCTTCAACAAGCTGCAGGCTCTCGCCGATGTGCTCGGCGGACAGGTTGCCTCGTCGCGTGCTATGGTCGACAATGGCGTTATGCCTCACGAGTGCCAGGTGGGACAAACAGGTAAAACTGTTCGTCCAAGCCTCTATATGGCATGCGGCATTAGTGGTGCTATCCAGCACCTTGCCGGCATGGAGGAGAGCGACTTTATCATCGCCATCAACAAGGACAAGTTTGCTCCTATCTTTAGTGTTGCCGACCTCGGTATCGTGGGCGACCTCCACAAGATCGTTCCCATGCTCACCGAGCGCATTAAGAAAGAACTGGAGAAATAAGACAACTTTTCAGTTGATTTTTTCATAATTAAAAGAGTGAGGGTGGGCCAAGCGATTTGGCCCGCTCTTTTTTCTCTGGCCCTCTCTAATATAGAGAGGATGGTGGTATGATTTCTCAAATCCCTGATTCCGATTTCCGATTACCTAAAAAATTGATAATTCAAATATTTTATTATAACTTTGCCACACTAATGAAAAACCGTTATTAAAAGTAGTATTTATGGGCTATATTCAAAAGAATTTGATGACGGGCGAGAACATCGCTTACGAAGCACGTCAGCATGGTATTATCTACACAGGACCTATAATTCTGGCTCTTGTGTCGTTCTGTGCGTTTTTTATCCCCATCGACACATGGATTAACGCATGCATTTGCGCTGTATTGTTGTTCATTGCGCTTTGTTGGGCTATTTCCATCTATGGTGGCAGGCAGTATGTTGTCACTACCAACCGCCTTATTTTCAAGCGTGGAATCATCAATCGCAACTCTCACGAACTCCTGCTCAAGAAATGCGAAGGCGTGCAGGTCGACCAGACTATCTTTGGCCGCATTTTTGGCTATGGCACTGTTATCGTCACCACTGGTGAGGTCACCAATCGCTACAAGTACATCAGTAACCCACTCAGGTTCACAACCAAGATTCATGAGCAGATTTCTAATCTGAAAGAAGAATAAATTATAACTATTATATATGGCAAGCAGTAGCGACTTCGTGCAGTATGTTGCCGACCAGTGCAGCGGTGCCGGCGAGATAGTCACCAAGAAGATGTTTGGCGACTATGGCATCTATTGCAATGGAAAAATCTTCGGCTTAATCTGCGACGACTGCCTTTACCTGAAACCCACCAAAGCTGGCAAGGAACTGTTACGTTCAATCGATTTGCGACCGCCATACCAAGGGGCTAAAGACTACTTCTTCATTGTCGACGTTGACGACCGCGACTACCTTTCGGAGCTTGTGACAGCTACATGCAAAGAGCTTCCCGAACCTAAAGCCAAGAAACGCAAGAAATGAATAGAGAGAAGGAGATATATAAAGTGACATTGGTGGGCAGTGCTGGAAATGTGGCTCTGCTCACGTTCAAGTTCTTTGCCGGAATTTTAGGACACAGCTCGGCGATGATTGCCGACGCCGTACACTCGCTATCCGATTTTATAACCGATATCATCGTGCTCATCTTTGTGAAAATCAGCGCTAAACCTCAAGACGATTCTCACGATTACGGCCATGGAAAATTTGAGACAATTGCTTCGTTTGTCATTGGCTTGGCTCTTGTGGCGGCGGCAACAGGAATTGTCATCACTGGCGCGCTTAAGCTCGTCGACTGGGCTGGGGGAGAGCAATTGCCGGCACCTGGAAAACTTGCGCTTTGGGCGGCATTATTCTCCATCTTGGTCAAGGAGGTGCTTTTCCAGTATACCGTCCGCAAGGGAAAAAAGCTAAACTCGCAAGCCGTGGTGGCAAATGCATGGCACCACCGCAGCGATGCTTTTTCTTCTATTGCGGCCACTATAGGAATTGCTGGAGCAATCTTCTTGGGTGACCGATGGACTGTGCTCGATCCGTTGGCGTCGGTCATCGTTGGCATTTTTCTTGTGAAAGTGGCGGTGACATTGCTCAAGACGAGCATTGCCGAACTCACCGAGTGCTCTCTGCCTCAAGAAACCGAACAAGAAATAGAAGATATTATCAAATCCACCTCTGGCGTAACCGAGCCCCACAACCTGCGCACGCGCCACATAGGCAACCGCATCGCAATTGAGGTCCACATACGCATGAACGGCAACCTGACCTTGAACGAAGCCCATGAAAAAACAACCACCATCGAGCAACAACTCAAGCAACGCTTCGGCAACAACACTCACATCACCATTCACATGGAACCCGAAAAATAGGGCGGACCAAGCAATTTGGTCCACCCTCAATTTTAATTGTTAATCAATAAAAATGAATATATATTATTTCTTAAACTTAACAGTTTGATTGGAATGTGGGTTTTTTATTTTTGCAATTAGATAATCGCCTTTCATTGTGCAGGTTATTTTATATCCATTGGTGCATTTAAAAGTAATACTATTACCTTTAAGTTTGCCCTCGCCTGTGCAACAATCAATTTGTTGGCCTAACCAAACAGTAAATAAATCTTTGTCACTGTCGTACCAGATATTTAATAAATACACGACTCTTTCTGATGGTGTTTGTTCCCACTCTCCCACAAAGGCTCCTTTTTCAACAGTTGATGCTACTGTTGTAGTTGTCTTGCGACTTTTTGTACTTTTTTTCTTTGCGTTAGCATCAGTTGCTGCGAAAGCTCCAATCACCAATATTGCTAATAAAATCGATAATACTTTTTTCATGATTACTTGAATTAAAAATTATTGTTTAAAAACTCATATCTTCTAGTGCGCTATAATCGTCAATGTCATATTCGTCTATCCATTTTTTACTCTTGTCAAAAGTCGATCTGCTGATTTTTGTGCTCTTCAAACGGTTGCCGCTTAAAGTCAATTTCCAATAAGCCGAAGCACCTTGATGTCCCCAACCGCATATTAAACAGTTGGTGCCATATTTGAAACCACAATGTCCAGATCCTGTCTCATCAACTTTCTTCGCCATTCCACCACTATAGGTGAACACGTGTAACATATAGTCCATTTCGCACTCGCCTGTCTGGACAAACAATTCAGGTATTCGGTCGCCATTAATGTCATGAATGAAATAGTATTCACACTCGTAATCTTCAGCCATTTCGTCTAAGATGTCTATATAAGCATCTTGTACTTCCTTGGGTGTGGCTGTTACTTTAACTTTTGCTTTGCTACTGCTGCGACGAGTCTTGGCGCTGGCATCAGTGGTAGCACATGCGCCAATCACCATTATTGCTAATAAAATCGATAATACTTTTTTCATGATTATTTGAAATAAATATTATTGTTTAAAAACTCATATTCTCAAGTGGGGTGTAGTCACCTACACCATAGCTGTCAAGATCACTTGATCTGTCAAAAGCCGAATAGCTTGAACGGGATTCTTTAATTTTATTACCTCTAAGAGTCAACTTCCAGTAAGCGCCACTTCCCATGTGGTATTTTCCACATTCAAGGCAATTTTTTCCTCCTCCAAATCCCGCATGGCCAGCATATCCTGGGAGTGATTTGAAGACATTTTTTGCTTTGCCACCGCTATAGGTAAATATATGTAAAGCATATTCCATCTCGAAATTTCCTGTGACAACAAATAGTTCAGGAATATTGTCACCACTGATATCATAAATAAAATAACGATCACAATCATATTTGTTGTCCATCGTTTGTAATTGCTTGATATAAGCATTCTTCACTGCCTCGGGGGTGGCTTTTACTTTTGCTCCGCCACTGCTGCGGCGAGTCTTCGCGTTCGCATCAGTGGTAGCGCATGCGCCAATCACTAATACTGCTAATAAAATCGATAATACCTTTTTCATAATGGTTATTGTTTTAAAATATTGTTAATGATATTGTTTTGTAAAATACTGAATTATGAATGAAAAGTGAAATCTAACAGAACATAAGTGGAACTATATTAATTATAGCCTCTACCTAATTAATAAGTATTATCTTCTTCTTTTGCTTCTATTGCTCTTAGTATTTCTATTAGAAGTTTGGCTTTTTTGTCCTGTGCCGTGGCAAGTAGGGCATGTAACAACACCATCACCACTGTAAAAACCATTATCAGAATAGACCTCACCAGTCATCGCATTATAATCTTTTGAGCCACCGCCACCACATCTTCTACATCCTCTCTTGATTGCAAAGCTTTCACGTGGATTGGGACGAGAATAAGTTTCTCCATAACCATCACATGCACTACATTCCACTTTCCCAGTGCCATCGCACCGAGTACAACGTGAGAGTGAGTTAAGATTTTCTTGTGCCAATTCGCTACCATTTTCAGCAGCTATTTTATACCACTTGCGAGCTTCCGTTAGATCTTTTTTTACCCCCTTGCCGTCACGGTACATATCGCCCAAAATGTTTTGTGCATCACAATGACCCTGTTCAGCCGCTTTGCGGAGGTAATAAACAGCTTTGTTGTAATACTGAGGTATATTACTATATTTTGCCCCTAATGACCAAAATGCTTCTTCAGATCCATTCTCTTCAGCTTTGATAAACCAATACTCCATTTTGCTATAGTCCTGAGGTACACCCTCGCCACTTGCATAGCAAAATGCCAAATTATTTTGTGCGAAGGGATTGCCTTGCTCAGCCGCTTTTTTGTACCAATACACCATTTGGCTCTTATCTTTATCATCATAGTACCCCGCTAAGAAGTATTGAGCATAATCATCTCCCTGCTCAGCCGCCTTGCGGAGCCAATACACAGTTTGACTCTCATCACCCTTCCAATCGTAATATTCACTCAACACGTATTGAGCTACAGCATCTCCATTGTTGGCAAGTGGAAGCGCTTCGGAATAAGCTTTAGATAACCATTCTTCAGCTTTGGTTTCGTTTTCAGCGACCCCCATGCCACTATGATAACATTGAGCCACATGATATGTTCCACCAGGGCATCCATTCTCCGAGGCTTTATTCGCCCAATAGAAATATTTATTATCATCAACTTTTGCACCATGGTCAGCATAACGGAAACAGAGAGCTAATTTATACATGGCAACTGCATCTCCAGTTTGCGCTTTACGGAAATACTCTAGAGCTTTACCTCTGAGTTCCGACTCATTAGTTGTCACATTTGCTTGTGAAGCGGCGCTTGCATCAATTGTAGCGCATGCGCCAATCACTAATACTGCCAATAAAATCGATAATATCTTTTTCATGAGTAATGTATTAAGAGTATATTGAATAGTTGTTAATTCTTTTTTGCAAAAATACGAAATGTTTTTTGAAACTTTCTAATTCAAATTGATTCAAAATTAAAAAACGTCATTAGAATTATTATGGCTCTTATCGTCCTTAGCTCAGAATAGAGTGGGTTTGGCTATTAGGGAGGCATAAATTTGTGCTTGTGGTAACTATTCGGCGAAAGCGTCGAAGACGCTGGGCGGGTCGTAGACCTGCCCTCCCTTTTCAAGGTCGCCTTGGAATTTTGACACACTCTCAATCAAGGCTTAAGCGACACAGTTTTTGCAAATGAGGTCTCAAATGCCGTGGCTAAATTTCTTTTTTACCTCTCTATACACATGACGCAGGGCGTGAAATGTGTAATGCTGGCAAAAACCTAATGCACGTCCCAGTTTTGGCACACGATAAGCCATGCCTTCGTTCAACGCGTCTTTACAAGGATTGCAATGTCCGCAAGGCAGCCCAAACACTGGTGTATAGCAGAACCACGTCATTTTCATGACATCACCACAATTCATGGCATTCATCTGCGCGACCTCTTCTTCTTTTGTCATCGACCATAAAGAAACAGGGAATCTTAAATTCTCGAACAGATTGACAGCATCGCTCGACGAGGCACCTCGATCAATCCTATACTCAGCGATGCCTGCTTTTTCCTCTTTTAGCAATTGTGTTTCGCCGTTGATTGCAGCACAAGCCTTGCTTCGTGGGCTCTTTTCTAAGCTCATTTCCAGCAGCAACTCATGCTGCCGCGCAAAGCGAGCTATCCAATCATATTGAGTGCCAATTTTATAGCGTTCGTGCAGTTTGTGCCACGATAATCGTATGTCGTTGTCCTCGGCAAGTTCTTTGACATCAATAATAATCACATCTTTCAAATCGCACAGTGTGTCGCTCTTCGAGCGAAGCACCTCGGTGATGGTTCTAATAGCCTTGAGTTCATGTTTTATTGAATCTCGCACATGGTCATTCAAATAATAGGGCTGAACTGTTACATCTAATTTTGATAGCTCCACAATGCGGCAGGTGCTATCAAGCCCACCTGTCCATAGGATATTTACTACTGGTTTTATCTTGTTTTCCATATTTTAATCATGATAAAAAAAGTTGGAATTAATTCCAATTATATTTGGCAAAATTAGTGCAAACTGAGTGAAAAAACAAATTTATTTGAGTTTTCCGAGGTGCAGCCTAATTTATCCAAAATTAGCAAACTTTTTCCAAACCTACAAGGTCATTAGTAAAAATCAACAAACCTGAGGTTAAAGGTTAAAGTAGGATGCCAAGTGATTGTCTTATGACACTTCTTGTCACAAATATTTTGCCGTGATAGAGTCACTGCACGAGAGCATGTTGTGTGGTGTGCCCGCGTAGATGACGGAACCGCCGTTTTCGCCTGCGCCGGGGCCCATTTCGATGACGTGGTCGGCTGCCTTAATCACGCTCGTGTTGTGCTCCACTACATAGACTGTGTTGCCCTTGGTGACCATCTTGTTGAACAGTTCAATGAGGTTATACACGTCCTTGAGGTGAAGGCCGTCGGTGGGCTCGTCGATGATGAAGATGCCGCGCTGGCCGCCTTTCTCCACGGGCGAGGTGTAGGGCTGCAGATAGGAGGCTATCTTCATGCGCTGAAGTTCGCCACCCGATAAGGTGCTGAGTGCCTGGTTCAGATGCAGATAGTCGAGGCCTACTACCATGAGCGGCTTCAGTTTTTCCTCGATGGTTGTGCCGACAAAGAATTCGCTGGCACGGCGCACACTCATATCCATCACCTCGGCAATGTTCTTGCCATCGAGGGTGAACTCGAGTGCCTCCTTCGAGTAGCGCAGACCGCCGCATGCCTCGCAAGTGGTTTCGATGTTGTCCATGAACGCCATTTCCGAGATTACCACACCCTTGCCGCCGCACACGGGACAACCGCCCTTGCCGTTGAATGTGAAGTACTTCTCCTGCATCTTGTGGGCGCGAGCAAAGCGCTTGCGAATGTCGGGCGCTACGTCCATGTAGGTCGCCGGCGTGGAGCGCAGGCTGGCACCTATGTTCTTCTGGCTGATATAGATGATGCCATCTTGCTCGCGGCGGAAGCACTCCATGAGCGAACTCTTTCCTGAGCCAGCAACACCAGCCACCACAGCAAAGACCCCTAACGGCAAGTCGATGTCGATGTTCTTGAGGTTGTGGAGCGAAGCGTTACGCAGCTTGAAATATCCCTCTGGCTTGCGCGGTGAGAGGTTGAACTCGCTCTTGAGGCTCATCATCTGTCCTGTGCTGGTGCCGCTCTTAAGCAGCTCGCCATAGGTGCCCTGGAACACGATTTGTCCGCCTCGGCTGCCAGGGCCTGGCCCCAGGTCCACAATGTGGTCGGCAATGGCAATCATCTCCTTGTGGTGCTCCACAAGCAGCACGGTGTTGCCGGCATCACGCAGCCGTCGCACCGAGTGTTTCATACGCTCGATGTCGTGGTCGTGAAGGCCAGTGCTGGGTTCGTCCAGGATGTAGAGCACGTCGGCAAGCGACGAGTTGATATATTTTGCAATCTTGCATCGCTGTGCCTCACCACCCGAGAGGGTGCCCACCGCGCGGTCCAGACTCAGGTAGCCCAAGCCTATCTCCTCAAGAGCTGTCAAGCGTGCGCCGATGGCTTTCTTCAAGTCTACTGCCAGAGGCGAGGTTAGTGCCTTGACCCACTTGTTGAGTTTGGTGATTGACATTGCACAGGCTTGGGCAATGTTGATGCCCTCGATTTTGCAAGAGAGCACGCGGGGGCTCAGGCGAGTGCCACCGCAGTCGGGGCAAATGCCCATGTTGAGCATGGGGTTGAGCACAGCGGCATGCAGCAGGCCTTCCTCACTGTTGATAATACTGCGGTACATGCGTGGGATTATGCCTTCATATTTTGCACTCTTGGGCCAGTTGGCTGGAGGATTCTTCAATCTTATCTGCGGACTGTTGAGAAACAAGTCAAGCTCCTCGGGAGTGTAGTCCTTGATTTTTTTGTCCAGGTCGAAGAGGCCGCTGTGGGCATAGCGAATCCACCGCCAGCCGCCTTTGCCAAAGGCGATGTAGTGGATGGTGTCCTCATCGTTGAGGCTCTTGTCGAAGTCCACGAGTTTGTGAATGTCGAGTTCGCGAATCTCTCCCAGGCCCGAGCAGCGAGGACAGCTTCCCTCGGGATGGTTGAAGCTGAACGACTCGGCATATCCCACCCAGGGCTGGCCCACGCGTGAGAAGAGTAGCCTGAGTAGCGCGGCTATGTCGGTATAGGTGGCCACCGTCGAGCGCGAGTTCTGCGCCGGTTTCTTCTGGTCGATGACGATGGCTATGGGCAGGTTCTCGATGGCGTCGACGTGTGGACGGCCATATTTGGGCAGATATTGCTGCACAAACGATGGGAAGGTGTCGTTAAGCTCCCGTCGCGACTTGGCAGCGATGGTGTCGAGCACCAACGAGCTCTTGCCCGAGCCCGAAACACCGGTAAAAACTGTTATCTCATGCTTGGGAATTTCGAGTGAAACATCCTTTAGGTTGTTCTCCCGAGCCCCTCGAATTACTATTTTGTTGTGTGTCATGATTGGCATAGTGGGGTAATCGCTTTGCAAAGGTACAACCATTTTATCAAATAGCAAAGCCACCTCGGCGTCGCGTCGAGGTGGCTTCTCGTGTTGTTACTATATAAATAATAAATACTTTGACGTATTTTTTGGGGGGCTGACGGCTTAGAACACGGCCTTGGCCGAGCGAGTGGTGCCGTCGGTGTAGCGTGTCATGATGATGTTCACGCCACGGAATGGACGGTCGCTCACTTGTCCTGCCACATTCACATAGCTGCGGCTCTCGACGGTCTTGCCGTTCTCAACGATAATGCCTTCGATGCCCGTAGCGTTGTCAACGTAGATCGACAGCTTGATGTGTTGGGTCTTGCCCTTTTGGGTAGCACCAATAATCATTGCACGGCTGCTGTTGTTGGCCTTGGCGTTGATGTTGAGCATGCCGTCACTGTCGATTGCCAGATCAAGGCCTTCGCTCTCAATGTCGAGAAGGGCTGGTGCGCCGTTAACCGGGGCAGCCTCGCCCAGGTCTTCGAGCGAGAAGGTGATAGTTGATCCGTCCTCCTCAAGAGCTGTGAAGAGCTCTCTCAGGTCCATTGTCCAAGAGCCCACCTTGTAGGTGCGCATTTCTTCGGCTATGATGTCACGCTCGCAACCAAAGTCGTCCATCACGAAATAGGCTGCGGTGTTGAGACCATAGGTGCCCTTGTCGGAGCCATCAAGCTGGAAGCGAACCTTAGTGACCTTGCCCAGCGAGCGCAGGTCCATCCACTGCCATGTGTCGAGGATGTAGTGGTCAAGAGCGTTGGTGCTACGGTAGTCGGCCAGGTAGAACTCGGTGGTACCAGTCTGTGTGTCACCATTGAAGCCAGTAGCGATGATCTTGAACCAGTCGCCATCGTCGAATGCTGTGGCAAAGCCGTCGCCCACTGCCATGCCATTGTAGGCATAAGCACTGTTGCTAACGTACATACCATTGATAACTTCGCCTTCCTCGTTATTAGTAACCTCAACAAATTGGCCCTCGGGGAATGCTACGGCATAGTTTGCCGAAGCATTGTGACCCTCGCCCACGGCGCTGTGCCACTGGTCGGTGAGAGCGGCATAGCTGGTAGCGGTCTCGTTGCTCAGTGAGTAGCCATACCAGTAGTTGTAGCTTGGCATAGCACCGTTGTTGAAGTAGTAGCTACCGCTGTAGAATCCATCGGTAACCGAAGAAGCGGTTGTTGGGTCGTAAGCCCAGTGGCTCTCCTCATCGAGGTAGTTGTCGTCCATGGTGGCAACCACTGCGTTGCCCAGCACGCGCACGCCGGTCTTGGCGCTTGCGGTCTGACCATCGGCACTGGTCACGGTGAGGCGATAGCCATAAGAGTAGTCGGGTGAAACCTCGAGTGTTGCCTCATTGCCCACTACCTCATTCATCTGGTCGCGCCACTCATAGGTGTAAGGCTCGTCGCCGCCAGCCACTACAGGAGTGATAGTAGCGGTCTCGCCAGCGTTGATAGTGGCAGCCACCTTGTCGAGAGTTGCGATGAGTGGCTCGATGTGACGCAGTGTGGTGAACTCCTCGGTTTCAATCACGTCGCTCTCCTCGCCCAGCGGACTCACTACCATGAGGTAAGCCTTGTAGGTAGTGTTTGGAGTGAGGTCGGTGAGGTTAGTGTTCACCTCGGTGTCAGCGGTGATGTCGACACCTTCAGTCTCTTTCAGTTGGTCGGCAGTCACGCTCTTGAGCATTGGTGCTCCACTAGGCTCGTCGCCAACTGTCTCAACCATGTAATATAGCTTGCCGCCCACGCTCCACTTGCTCTTAACGGTTGCAGTGGTCTCGGTGATGTCGTTAACGGTTGGGTAACCCTCGGCAATCTCGGGTTTCTCAACTACAACCTCGGCAAACTCATAGGCGCCGATTGTTGGTGTCTCGGCACTGCGCTGCTTGCCGTCGGCATCGGTGGTGATGAAGTCGACAGGCAGACCAGCGTTAAGGTTGCCAGCGCTGAGCAGATGGTTGTCGATGTCGCTCATGAATTCGGCTTGCTCGGCAATGTTGCCTTGCTTGTTGTCGAGGCCGTTGAGGTCGTCGATAGTTGTTGCATGGTTCTCGAAGAGAGTTCCCGATGCAGCATAAACAGCGTTGTTGGTCATAATCAACGCCTTGGCGTCGTCGGCGCTGTTGATGTAGGCAAGTTTGCCGTTAGTGGTGAAGTTTTGCAGCAAGTTGTTCTGCATCTTCATTCCAGTGTAACGGTTGCCGCTGCCGGCAGTGTAGTAGACATAGCCATTGCTACCGCTCACGCGCACGGTGTTGTTGTAGAATGCGATGTTCTTAGAGTCGGCAGTCACTTGCAGACCTGCGACGCTACCGCTTGAGGCGTTGGTGATAACAATGCTATTGTTGTAAACAAGGATAGGATTCTCTGCGCTCTGACCCTCACAACCTTGACGCATGTAGATGCCCTGCGAGTAGTAGGTGTGAGTGTGGGTAATCACGTTGTTGCGAACAATCATACTACCAGAGTTGCGGTAGATGTCCATCGAGTTGTAGCCTGTAGCGGTTGATGTGCTCTGGCTGATGTTGTTGTTCTCGATAAGAGCGTTGGCAACGTCGGTGATGTAGATACCCTTGCTGCGAGGCTCAGATATCTTGTTATTGGTAATCACATAATCGAGTGCATCGGGCACAGCAACTGGACCAGGACCAGTGAGACCCATAGCGATGTAACCACCATAGAATTCATTGCCATCGATGGTGAGGTAGTCGTTGTTCATGCCGCCCTTGTCTTCCATAGTGCCTACATTCTCGGTCTTGAACAAGTTCATGCCGCTGTAACCGCTGGTCACGAGCTCGGCCTTGAGGTAAGAGTCTTTGAGTGTGAAGTGACGGCTCTGGTTGTAAATATGAATTGCATAGGGGTAAGACTGGCTCTGTGGGATGAAGCTCATGCTCTCGAAGCTTACCCAAGGAGTGGTCTCAACAAATACCATACCCTTCTTGAGCTCGCCATAGGCTGGAGCGCTGTAACCGCCACCGGTGATAATCACCTTGCTGCGGTCACCACTCTTGCTCACGAAGGTAACGGTGTTCTGCTCGCTTGTGCCACGCACCTTGCTGATGACGATGTTCTCGGCATAAGTGCCGTCCTCAACCTCGAAGCGCACAGCACCCTCCACGCCATTGGCCATGGCAGCGGTAGCGGCGGCAAAGGTTGGGAAGTCGGCATCGGTGCTTGAACCAATCACGTAGGTGCCCTTGATACCCGCAACCACCTCGCGCTCAGCATTAGTGCCAGTAACCTCAATCACGTTTTCGCCTTGAGCAACTTCGAGCACTTGTGCGTCGAGTTTGTTGCCAGTGGCAGCATCGTCAGCAACGTCGTAGGTGAGCCACAGATAGTAGTCACCGTTGTCGCTGATTTCGATTGGAGTGTCGAGAGTCATTACATTCTCTCCGTCGGCAACTGTGGTGAGCGATGCCACTTGGTTGGCGTCGCTGAAGTTGGCAGTGTGATTGGTGTAATAGAGCTTAGCAGCAGTGATGTCGCTCACGCTGGTAGTTCCAGCTGTTGTGAACTTCACGCTGTTGATAGTGATAGGCTCCTTGTCGCCGCTCACGGTGACCTTGAGCTGCTGCATCAGCGCGTCGCTCATACTGCGGTTCACGTCTTCGTTAGTGGCGGTAGCCTCAACGCTCTCGATAGCGAATGGGGTCTTCTCGTGCAGTGACACTGCAATTGCCCATCCGTCGAGGGTAGTAGCTGTAGAGTTGCCCTTATAGTAAACGGTGAGAGAGCCATCCTCGGCCTTGCTTACAAGGTTTGCGGGACCATTGGTGGTCGAGTACTTGTTGAGCAGGTTGTCGTCGTTGACCTCCTGACCATTGTAAACATACATGTTGCCCGAGCCAATCGAGAATGTGCCCTGAGTGTTGAGCTCAATGGCGCTGTTCTCGCGGCCTGGTATGAAGGTAACGGTACCGGTGAGGCCTTTGCTTACCTTTCCGTCAGGTCCTCCATCGTCGTAGAACATAAGAGGATTGTTGACAACAATCACGTTGTTGCCTTCCTCAAGCAGATAGATGTACTTAACCACGCGTGTACCTTCGGGATCACCATTCTCAACTGCCTCTACATTGGCGGCAGCGTCGGTAATCGACACGAGCTTGGCGTCGACAACGGCTTCGGCCTCGGCGTCGGGCTTGATGTCGACTGTTACCCAGAAGTAGTTGTTGCCCTCGGCGAGTTCGCGCTCACCGTTTACAACCACTGCGCTGGTCTCGGGATTCTCGACCGAACCAAACTCAACTGCGCTTTGGCGGTCGTTCTCATTATTGTAATAAACACTAACCTTGCTGATAGCTGTCTGCGAATCTTTCAGGTCAAGATTGATTGCCTTGGTTGTCATCAGGCTCAAGGTGCCTTCGGTCTCAACGTTGAAGTCGATGAGCTCGGCATTGGAGGCTCCTGGAGCGAGCACGTCGGTGCTGGTCTGGTTCACTGTGATGGACTTGATGTCCATGTCGTGGTTCTCAAAAGGCTTAACGGTTGCCATCCAGCCAGTGCCTGCATAGTAGCTGCTGGTGGTCTTGGGGTTGAAGCGGATGGTGAGTGAGCCGTCGGCACTCTGCGAACGCAAAGTCATGCCAGGGCCTACGATCGACTCGCTGTTGTCCTTGAGGTTCCACAGCAGGTTGGCGCTGTTGACCTCGGTGCCGCTGTAGATCTCAAACACGGCACGAGTGCCATAGCTTGAACTTGCGTAGTAAACATCGAAGCTCGAGAAGTCGATTTGTGCCACGGTGCCTGCCTCGGCAGGAGTGAAGGTGACGATGTAGTCGGCATCGGCGGTCTCATATTTACCGCTGTAGCCCTCGGTGTTGGTGAAGGTCCAGGGGCCGCTGATAACGTGACTATGCGAGCCCTGTGTGGCGCGGCACACGTTGTTGACGGTGCGGCTTGCGCTCACTGTGGCTTCGGGAGCCTGAGTGTTCTCGCCCACGAGCACGTTGTTGAGCGAGAGAGTGATAACCTCATCGTTTTGTGCTTGGTTGTTGAGGTCGAGCACGATGGCTACATAGTTGTGACCCTCGATGAGTTCTTTCTCGCCGGTGATGGCGATGCTGGTGCCAGTGACCTCTACTTCGCCAAACTTGTCGGTAGTGGCAAAGATGTTCTTCTTGCCTAAATAATAAGCGCGTGCGCGTGCTATGTTCTTGGCATCGGCTGTGCTCAGGTTGATGCCATTGAGCACGAGAGGATTGGCAGTGTTGTCGGTCATCACGTCGATGACGAGCATCTGCGCGTCGGTATCGCCAGCAGCAACTGTGGCAGTTGATGCTGCCTCGCCACTAACTCCTGCAAGGGTCATGTCGCCTGGCAGGAACTGGCTCACGAGGGCTTCCCAACCACTCTTGGGATAACCGGCTGTGCTCTTGAGGTAGACGGTGATCGAGCCGTCGGCTGCGGTCGATTTCACGATTTCAGGCTCGGTGAGTAATGTTGTGATGAGGTTCTCCTCATTCACCTCGCGGCCGTTGTAGAACTTGAACACGTCGTTGTAGCCCACGGTCGAGGTGTTAAACAGGTCGAGCTTCGAGAAGTCGATCTTGATGGCATTGCCCTCGGTAGCGGGAACAAATGTGATTTGTCCCTCAAAGCCCTGGGTGATGTTGCCGTCCTTGCCACCGTCGTCATAGAAGTTGTAGGGCACATCGCCCACGGTTATCACTTGCGCGGTGGTGGAAATCATTGCGACAGCAGGTTTAGCAACTGCCACAGCAGTGCCTGCGGTGAATGGTGTAACACCGCTGGGCATGCCAGCTGTTGCAATTTTGGTGATCTCGATTGCGGCTTTGGAGCCTGGAGCAGCAGTGCTCAAGAACTCACCGGCAATCGAGAACTGGTTGATGCCCTCGCTCAGCGGTTGGTTCAGTGTGAATGTGTAGCCATCGCCATCGGCAGTCACGGTGGCATCGAGTGGGGTAGCACCCTTGAACGATGTCTGCGATCCTGCATAAAGGCGCAGCTGTGTGGGGTCGATAGCGTCCTCGTTGGTTGTTGCCTTGAATGAGATGCCTGTCACATTGTCGGCGTTCATCACACCGGTGGTAGTCACTTGCGCTGTAGCAAAGTTGACGGCCTCGGTGGCTGTGGTCGATGCCTGCACGTTGTCGTAGCTGCTAGACGCGCCAGTGACGGTCATGTCCTCAAGGGTGATACACTTCACTGTAGCCTTCCAACCATCACATTGCTTGGCATACCGGTAGAGGTAGCCCACCGAGATGATGCCGCTTGCATCGGTGGCTGTGTAGGTTAAGTTCTCAAAGGTGCCGTCGAGCTTCTCGAGCACGGTGCCATTGGGCAGCGTGGAGCTGGCGGTCACACCACTTGTTGTGGTGGCATAGGTAAATGAGTTGTCGGCATCGGGGTCGCCGGCATACACGTTCACATAGGCAGGCCATGATGTGCCGTCGTTGCGGATGTCGAGCTTTTCAAAGGTGAGCTGTATGGCCTTCCCCTGAGCGGGCTTGAACACCGTGAGCGACTGCGAGTTGTTGCTGTTCGAGCTGGAGATTCCCTCATAACCTTTCATGTCAAGGAAGGTAATCACCTCGTCGGCAGCAACATCGATAGTCTGCTTGCCAAATTGCAACTGATTGACGGTGCGGTCGGCTCGTGCAGGAAGTGCAAGAGCAGCTATCGCCATTATCAGCGCAACGGTTTTGGAAAGAAAACTTAGTTGCTTCATTGGTTAAATAATTATGTTAATAAAAAATGTCGTTTCACACTTTGTGCTCAGGTGAAACGACGTCAACACAATGATTTAACCCCTATAATATTAAGGTGTAATACACCCACAGCAATGGATGCATGAGGCACGCAATGACCTGATAGAAGGGCATGGTTCAGCCTGAAAATCTGCCTTGTGTTCCGCGCTCTAATTCCACGAGAGCTCGAAATTGTTTAACGATAACATGGCAGGTCTTCTGGCTCTTTCCCATCGCTCACCTTTTTGAGGCCTTCCCACCAGAGCATTAGCTGGCAGTGACCGAGTTTAGAACTGCGGCAAGCGATAACGTACAACCGGGAAATTACAGCAGCGGGTTCTGCCCAGGATTCTCACCTGTGTTCCCTTTTCAGCCACTATTGGAGCGGGTGCTCATGGTGGCCACCACATTATCACGCTGCAAAGGTACAAACATTTTTTTGTTCTGCCAAATAGGTGGTGTTCTAATTGGCCAAGACAAGCAGGAGACTTTTAAAATTTACATATATTATAGATTATTTTCTAATTTTTTGTGTTTTATTTAAAAAAATGTATTACCTTTGTGAAAATTAGTGCCAACCGAGTGAAAAACAAATTTATTTGAGTTTTCCGAGGTGCAGCCTAATTTATTCAAAATTAGTGCCAACCGAGCGAAAAAACAATTTATTTGAGTTTTCCGAGGTGCTGCCTAATTTATTCAAAATTAGTGCCAACCAAGAGAAAAACTAATTTGTAATCTATAACTCACCAGCACTTTCACTGCTCTATGTTAACTCAGATATATAACGGTCACATTCTCACCCCATCGGGATGGATTAACGATGGATCGCTGCTCTTCGACGACTCTCGCATAGTGGAGATACGCAAGAACAGCAACATCGAGCCGCGTGCCGAGACCGCTATCAATGCTCTGGGAATGCATGTGGTGCCTGGTGGCATTGAGCTTCACTGTCATGGCGGTGGCGGTCATGACTTCATGGAGGGAACCGAGGATGCTTTTATGGCAGCTGTGATGGCTCATCGCAAGCATGGCACAACGGCTATTTTCCCCACTCTGTCGTCGGCAACTTTATCCATGATGGAGAATGCTGCACACACTTGCGACAACCTAATCGAGGACCCCTTCAGCGGCGTGCTTGGACTGCACCTTGAGGGCCCTTACTTCAACCCCTTGAAGGCTGGCGCACAGATGCCCGAGCTCATCAGGCTTCCCGACCCTGACGAATATCGCCATGTGGTAGAAGACTTTAATTGCATCAAGCGATGGGATGCAGCCCCCGAGTTGCCAGGCACTCTTGAGATGGGGCAATATCTCACAGGCAAGGGTGTGCTGCCGGCAATAGCTCACACGGCTGCCGAGTTCGACGAGGTGCGTGCCGCCTACGAGGCTGGCTACTCTCATGCCACTCATTTTTATAATGGTATGCCAGGATTCCACAATGTGAGGGAGTTCAAGCATGCCGGCACTGTCGAGGCCGTTTATCTCATGGAGAATATGACAGTTGAGATGATTGCCGATGGCATTCATGTGCCGCCCACCCTCATCAAGCTTGTCTATCACATTAAGGGTGTGGAGCGCACGGCGCTTGTGACCGATGCACTGGCTGTTGCCGCCAGCGATAGCAACAAGGCCTTCGACCCACGTGTTATAATCGAGGACGGGGTGTGCAAGCTGGCCGACCGCTCGGCCCTTGCAGGCAGCATAGCAACCATGGACCGTCTCATTGCCACTGCCGTACACATGGCCGACATACCCCTGCAGGACGCTTGCCGAATGGTGGCCGAGACACCGGCGCGCATCATGGGTGTCTATGATCGCAAGGGCTCGTTGCAGCGGGGCAAGGATGCCGATATTCTCATACTCGACGGCGACCTCAAACTCAAGGCGGTTTACTCGATGGGAAATAGGGTAAATCTCGACGATGCTATCTAAATGCGGCCAATCCTGATTTCTAAATCTCTAAATGGTCAAATAAAAAATCAAAAAATAATAGCAAACTGTTGCACAATTCAAAAAAAGGCATTACCTTTGCAGTCGCAATTGAAAAAACATGGTGGAATTAGCTCAGCTGGTTAGAGCGTCGGATTGTGGTTCCGAAGGTCGTGGGTTCGAACCCCATATTCCACCCCACAGCGCAGGCTCCTGAATCGAAAGGTTCTGGAGCCTGAGTTTTTTGTTCTTTTCTGTTGGCCAAGATTACTTTTTTTGCTATTTTTGCAAATGTGTTTTTTGAATATTAATTATTATGATTGGAGCTATTTTAGGCGACTTTGTGGGCTCGATTTATGAGTTTAACAATATCAAGACCAAGGATTTTAATCTCTATGATGAAGAGATGGAGTTTACCGACGACAGCATCTTGACCATTGCCACTGCTCACTGGCTGCTCAAGGGAGGAGAGCCAGGTGCTTATTATTGCGAGTATGCCAATAAGCATCGTTTCCCTATGGGTGGCTATGGCGGCATGTTCAGCAATTGGGTTACTCGGTGCATGGAGAATAACACTATCATGCCGCCCTATAACAGCTGTGGCAATGGCAGTGCCATGAGGGTGAGTCCGGTGGGTTGGTTCTTCAATACTGAGCAAGAAGTTCTTGAGGCCGCTAAGCGTTCAGCTGAGTGCACTCACAATCATCCCGAGGGCATCAAGGGCGCTCAGGCTGTGGCTCTTGCCATCTTGCTCGCGCGTCGAAACACTCCTGTCAATGAGATTGCACGCAGGATAGAACACGACTTTGGCTACAATCTGTCGTTGTCCGTCGATGAAATCAGGAAACGTTATTCATGGAATGGCATGGACGATGACATGGACGGCGGCACATGCCAGGGCAGTGTGCCTCAAGCCATCTCATGTGCCTTGCAGGCCATCGATTTTGAGGATGCTTTGCGCAACGCAGTGTCGATAGCTGGCGACAGCGACACCATTGCGTGCATCGCCGGCGGTATTGCTCAGGCTATTTTCGGGTTGTCGCAGCCACTGGTCGATTTTGCTATGTCCAAACTCGACCCGGAGCTCAAGAGCGTGGTCGACGAGTTTGTAAAAGTCGACATGAGCTAAAAATCTGTTTTGAAAGGAATCTTGAGATAAAAGATTAAGAGCGTGCCTATTGCGAGATGCCATTGCCTGTATATAGCTGGTAGTAGCGTCCTTGCTGCGCAATGAGTTCGTTGTGGGTGCCTTGCTCAATGATGCGCCCGTGCTCCATCACCACAATAATGTCGGCATTGCGCACGGTGCTCAGGCGGTGAGCGATGACAAAGGTGGAGCGGTTCTTCATGAGCGAATCCATGCCTTGCTGGATGAGGCGCTCGGTGCGAGTGTCGATGTTGCTCGTGGCCTCGTCCAGGATGAGTGCGGGCGGATTGGCCACAGCGGCTCGGGCTATGGCAATGAGTTGTCGCTCTCCCTGGCTCAGGTTGCCACCATCGGCATTGAGCATGGTATTGTAGCCGTTGGCAAGTCGTGAGATGAAATCGTGGGCATGCACCAGCTTGGCCGCTTCGATACACTGCTCGTCGGTGGCCTCGAGTCGTCCGTAGCGAATGTTGTCGAGCACAGTGCCCGTGAAGAGGTGTGTCTCTTGCAGCACCATTCCCAAGCTGCGTCTGAGGTCGGCACGACAAATGTGGGTGATGGGTATGTTGTCATAATAGATTTCGCCCTCTTGAATATCGTAGAAGCGGTTAATCAGGTTAGTGATTGTGGTCTTGCCGGCTCCAGTGCCACCCACGAGTGCCACCTTTTGTCCGGCTTGGGTGTCGAGCTCTATGTCGAATAGAACCTGTTTCTCGGGCACGTAGCCAAAGTCCACTTCGTGAAAGTCAACCTCACCCTGTTGCTTGACTAGCTCATAACCGCCTTCCACAGGCTTTTTCCAGGCCCAGATGTTGGTCTCTTGAGATGTCTCGCTCAGGGTGCCGTCGCTCTCAGTCACGTTGACCAGTTTCACCGTTGCTGTGCCGTCGTCCTCGCTCTGTGCATCCATGATGTTGAACACTCGCTCGGCGCCGGCAAGCGATGCCACCACACTATTGACCTGGTTGCTCACCTGCGACACCGGCTGTGTGAAGTTCTTGATGAGGGTGAGAAACGACACCAGCGTGCCCACAGTGAGTGTGCCACCGCTCAAGGCTACCATGGCTCCCACTGCGGCGCATGTCACATAAATTAGGTTAGACAGGTTGCCATTGATGGGCATCACAATGTTGGCAACCTTGTTGGCATTATAGGCGCTCTGACGCAGACTCTCGTTGAGTTGCTCAAACTGTGCAATTGCCTCATCCTCATGGCAGAAGGTTTTTACCACCTTCTGACCTGTGAGCATCTCCTCGACAAAGCCATTCATGGCTCCCAGGTCGCTCTGCTGCTTGCGGAAGTAGGTGGCCGAGCGCCCGCCCAGCCACTTGGTGGTGAACACCATCACGGTGGTCAGGGCTATAGTGAGTAGCGTGAGCTGCCAGTTAAGCACGAGCATGCTCGTGAGTGTTGCCACTATGGTGATGAGCGAACTGAACACGTTGGGCAGGCTGCTGCCTATCATCTGCCTCAGCGAGTCAACGTCGTTGGTGTACACACTCATCACGTCGCCATGCGAGTTCTGGTCAAAAAACTTGACTGGTAGCGATTCCATGTGCTCAAACAGCCTCTCCCTGAGCTTGAGCAGAGTGCCCTGGCTCACGTTTATCATCAGGCGACTGTTAAGGTAGGAACACGTCACTCCCACCAGCAGCACCGCACCAAGCTTGAAGAGCGTGGTGGCAAGCGGACCGAAGTCGGGGCTTGCGGCGCTTGACAGGGGCGCTATGTAATCGTCAATCAGGGTGCGGGTGAAGAGGGTAGAGGTGAGGGTGGTTGCGGTAGTCACCAGTATGCACAGTGCCACCACCAGCAGCGACCACTTGTAGCTGCTCATTACCATCTTGAGCAGCCGTGCCGCAGTCTTCATGCCACCGGGAGGCATCTTCACTGTGCCTTGCACTCGCCTCCCGGGGCCTCCTCCACCTCTCATGCCTGGTCCCATGGTTTAAGTAATAGATTGTAAGCGTTGAACTGATTAATAACTGTGCTGAGTTTAAGAACTCAGAGCTCAAAATTATTTCTTGTCTTGTTTTTTCTTGGCTCGGTGCTCACGTGCCAGGCGGTCATACTCAGGGTTGCCCTTTGTGAGCAGTGAGTTGTAGAGCTTGTCGTCGTTGATGACTCTGAGCGCTTCTTGCACGTCCTTGTTGCGGTGGTTGATGATGATAGTGTAAGCGCCAGGGTCGGCAAAGACGTCACGAGCAATAAGGCCCTTGAGCACTGTCTTGAACAGGTTTTCGCTTATTTTGTACTGTTCTTCGTTAAATTTCACATTGTCCTTCTCGCCCATTGCGATGAAGTTGCGCATGTCGCCCTCGGTGAGCTCAAAATTGTTGTCAAAGTCGTGAACATCGCGGTAGTCTTTCTTGATTGACTCGCGGTGCTTGTCGACATAGTCAACGGCAAACTGGTTGATGATGCCCTTGGCGAGCATGTCGCGGTAGTACTTGCTGTTCTCGGTGGTGTCGAGGGGCACAAACACGTCGGGCATGATGCCGCCACCGCCGTAGATGGTGCGCTCGTTCTTTAGCGTGAGATAGGTGAGCGAGTCGTTGAAGTGTATGCTGTCGAGGTGGAAGTATTCTCCATCCTTGCTGCGGTCGACGAGGTCCTCTTCGTATTGTTTCTTGTCGCCCATAGTGTATGGCTTCTGGATGCAGCGGCCCGAGGGGGTGTAGTAGCGAGCAACGGTCAGGCGCATCATCGAGCCGTCCTCAAAGCGGAAGGGGCGCTGAACCAGTCCCTTGCCGTAGGTGCGTCGGCCCACAATCACGGCGCGGTCCCAGTCTTGCATCGCTCCCGAGAAAATCTCGCTTGCGCTTGCCGAGAACTGATCTACTATCACCACGAGTTTCATGTTCTTGTAGTTGCCAAAGCCGTCGGCGTTAGCTTCCTGGCGGGGTGAGTTGGTGCCCTCGGTGTAGACGATGAGGTCGCGCCTGTTCAGGAACTCGTTGCACATGTCCACTGCCGCGTTCAGGTAACCACCACCATTGTCGCCCAAGTCGATGATGAGCTGCTTCATGCCTTCTTTGGTCAGCTTCTCGATGGCTTCGACCATCTCCTCGTGAGTCTTGGCGCCAAAGCGCGAAATCTGTATGTATCCAGTTTTTGAGTCAATCATGTAGGCAGCATCCACGCTGTAGAGCGGAATATTGTCGCGAGTAATGCGGAATGTGATGAGCTCGGGGTTGTCGCCACGTTTCACTTTAACGGTGACCTTAGTGCCTTTCTTGCCCCTGAGTCGCTTCTGGATGTCGCTGTTCTTCATCTTCACACCGGCAATCACTGTGTCGTTTACAATCACAATGCGGTCGCCGGCAAGTATTCCCACTTTCTCCGATGGTCCACCCACGATGGTTTGAATCACATAGAGAGTGTCTTGCTTCATGTTGAACTGGATGCCAATGCCGCTGAACTCGCCCTGCAGAGGCTCTTCGAGTTCTTTAGTCTCCTTGGCGTCGGTATAGGTCGAGTGAGGGTCAAGGCTTCCAAGCATACCTTTGATGGCCTCCTCAATGAGCTTGTCGGTATTGACGGTGTCAACATAGAAATTGTTGATTGCATACTGTGCGTTAAGCAGCTTTTGCATCGCACCGCCGCGGCCCAGAATCTGGGCTCCCACCATTGCGGTGAATCCTGTGATTAGCACAAGTAAAATTGAAATTTTCTTCATATCTTCTTTTATGTTATTGTTTTTTAATGTCTTGAGTGGGGTGTGGCTTACTTAATGTGTAGTCACTATTTCTTGCCCAGCAGCTCTATTGGAGCATTGGCCGGAAGCATCTTGCTCACGTCCCGCCCATAACGGTAGAGCTCGCGCACGATGCTTGAGCTGATGTGGCTGTATTCGGGCAGGGTGTAGAGGAGCAAGGTCTCGATGCCTCCAAGTGTGCGGTTGACCTCGGCCATGTGCATCTCGTTCTCAAAGTCCTGAATCATGCGCACACCGCGCAGCAGGCAGGTCGCGCCCTCTTGGCGCGCCACGTCCACTGTGAGGCCATCGCTGGCCACCACTCTCACCTTAGGCTCGCCGGCAAACACTTGCTCAATGAACTCCATCCTGCTGTCGAGGCTCATGAATGGCTGCTTGGTGATGTTGCTCACCACGGCTATCACTATCTGGTCAAATAGTGGCAAGGCACGCCTCACTATCGACTCATGCCCCACGGTAAAGGGGTCGAACGAGCCTTGAAACATGGCAACCTTGGCCACATGAGCCTGGTGCTCTGGCTTTTGACCCTTGATTTCTTTAGTGCACGGTGATGTCTTCATCGTCTTCAATTACTAAGTTGTCGATAATAAAATTCTGTCGCTCCATGGTGTTTTTGCCCATGAAGAAGGTGAGCAGTTGCTTCACGTTGTCGTCTTTGCGCAGCTTCACGCGGTCGAGGCGCATCTCGGGGCCGATGAAGTCGACAAACTCATCGGGCGAAATCTCTCCCAAGCCCTTGAATCGGGTGATCTCGGCGTTGTCTCCCAGCTTGTTGATGGCGGCCACGCGCTCCTCGTCGCTGTAGCAGTAGTAGGTCTCCACCTTGTTCTTCTTGGCCTCGCGACCGGCACTGCGGCTCTTGCGCTTGGCTTCCTTGCGGTTGAGCACGCGGAATAGCGGCGTCTGCAGGATGTAGAGGTGCCCCGTTTTGATGAGCTCGGGGTAGAATTGCAGGAAGTAGGTCAAGAGCAGCAGCCTGATGTGCATGCCGTCGACATCGGCATCGGTGGCGATTATCACCTTGTTGTAGCGCAGGCCCTCGATACCGTCGTCGATGTTGAGGGCAGCCTGCAGCAGTCCGAACTCCTCGTTCTTGTAGACCGTTGCCGGCGGCAGCCCGAAGGTGTTAAGCGGCTTGCCTCGCAGCGAGAACACCGCTTGGGTCTGCACATCTCGAATCTTGGTGATGGAGCCGCTTGCCGAGAGGCCCTCGGTGATGAATAGGCACGACTCCTCGCGTCGGTCGCCACGGCTGTCGTTGTAGTGCACGCGGCAGTCGCGCAGCTTGTCGTTGTGCAGTGCGGCCTTCTTCATGCGCTCGCGTGTGACCTTTGTCACGCCGGCTATGGCCTTGCGCTCTTTTTCGTTTTCTTGTATCTTCTTGAGCAGCACATCGGCTGTGGCTGGTGTTTTATGAAGGTAGTTGTCAAGCTCTTTCTTGATGAAGTCGTTAATGAACTTGTAGATGGTGGGGCCATCTTTCCACATCACGCTCGAGCCCAACTTAATCTTTGTCTGCGACTCAAACACAGGCTCCTCCACCTTGATGCTGATGGCAGCCACGATGCCGTTGCGAATGTCGCTGTACTCAAAGTTCTTACCATAGAAGTCCTTGATGGTGCGCGACAGGGCCTCGCGAAACGCACTCTGGTGAGTTCCTCCCTGAGTGGTGTGCTGGCCGTTGACAAAGGAGTAGAACTCCTCGCCCATTTGAGCGGCATGAGTAATCACCACCTCTATGTCGTCGCCGGTGAAGTGCATCAGGGGGTAGAGCGGGTCGTTGGTCATGTTCTCGTTCACCAGGTCGCTCAAGCCGTTGCGCGAGTGATAGCGCTTGCCGTTGTAGTAGAGCGAGAGGCCAGTGTTCAAGAACGAGTAGTTCTTGATCATCACCTCGATGATGTCGTCGCGATACTCGTAGTTCTTGAAGATTGAAGCGTCGGGGGTGAACTCCACCATGGTGCCGTTCTCGTCGGTGGCATCGGCAGCTACGATGCCTGTCTCGTCCTGCACAATGCCTTCTTTGTAGCTCACTGCCGAGCACTGACCGTCGCGCACCGAGCGGATGTAGAACGCACTCGAGAGCGCATTCACGGCCTTGATGCCCACACCGTTAAGGCCCACCGAGCGCTTGTAGTTCTTGGTGTCGTATTTGGCGCCAGTGTTCATCTTGCTCGAGGCGTCCTTCACCTGGTCGAGGGGGATGCCGCGGCCGTAGTCGCGAATTGTCACCTTGCCGTCGGCCACTGTAATGTCGATGCGGGGCTTGGCAAAGCCTGTGTTGAACTCATCGATGCTGTTGTCAATCACCTCCTTCATCAGCACGTAGATGCCGTCGTCGCTCTGCGAGCCGTCGCCCAGCTTGCCAATGTACATGCCAGGGCGCAGCCTGATGTGCTCACGCGGGGTGAGAGTGACCAACTTTTCATAGCCTCCAAAGTCGCTGCCCTGAGGCTGAGTGCTATCCTGTAGTTCTAATTCTTGAGCCATTAATTGAGTTGTGAGTTATGAATTGTAGCTTGCAAAGTTACAACATTTCAACCAAATCTTAATCACAATTCCTCATTTTTAATTTCTATTCACATCATTAATGATCTTTGGGCTTGATGCGGCGCGGCATTTTCATGTTTTTCATAGCTTAAGAGTTTTTTGTTGAAAAAAGTTCATTATTGTCCGATAAAACAATGGGGGGCGCCCTGCGGGCGAAATTAAAGTGCTGCGCACTAAAATTATGTAAGCACTTCGTGCTAAAAATTTGATGACTCTTGTGTAAAAGATGATTCTATCGACATAGTCGCGGAAAATTTTTATTTTCATCGAACGCACGTTATCTTAGGGGAGGAGTTTTCATTAGACTCAGCACTTTTGCAACACCCTCACTACAAATAGCTTGGACCATGACCACTTCAATTGGGCAGGGCGGGTGGCAGGTCGGGCGGCAGCTCTTGGTAGTCAACTTCCACTGTGGGGGTGGCGCTGCTGTGCTGGGGCAGCAACAGCATGGTGTTGTGCAGGGTAGTGCTCAGGCGCTCGGCTTGTGGCTTGAAGGAGCGATAGGTGAGTGCTCCCGAGATTAATCCGCTCACAAGGGGAATTATCTTGCTCACGCCATCGGCCACTCCGTTTTTAGAGAGCTGCATTCCCACTTTCTTGGCGACCTTATTGACCGCCATTTGAAGCACACCGTCGGAGAGCGCATACTCGGGCAATTTCTTGATGAACTGTTGCTGCAGCTTCTTGCCGAGTTCTTGAAGGGTCTTGGCGGCAACTGCCACGCCCGTCATCACGCCCACAAACACGGTGAGCAAGTTTGTAGCGCCCTGGCTCAGCTGCCCATTCTGGTCGCGCATGTCGGGGTAGCCATAGATGTAGGCAAGCTTCTGAGCCACGACAAACACATGATAGTAGAACTGTGCGATGTCGCTGGGAATGGTGCCTAATGTTGCCCATCCACCCGGCACACCCATCGCTGCCGAGAGTATTGTCACCTTCTTAGTGTGCGACTTGATGCAGTCGGCAGCTATCTTGTCGAGCACCTTGCTTGGCACCACACCTGCTGTGCCCTTGCTTATGGCGTCTTGGATGTGAGCTTCGCAGCAGTGCTTCCTTAGAGCGCCGCGCAGGAACTTTTCCCTGTCGACCGCAACACCAGGAAATTTGAGTGCCGCGCTCATCACCTTGTTCCATATCTTAATCTCGTTTGCCATGTTTAGCTTTTGATAATGTTATGTTCAAATCACTTTTATTGCAAAAATTGTGCCAGCAAAGCTAACAATAATGTTCTGTTCATGCAAGAAATGGTAGAAAATATGCAGAAATGAAAAAAAAATATTACTTTTGCAGCACAAAAAAATATAACAACATGATTTCTTTTTTAATAAGCATTGGAGCCCTGATATTGGGCTACATAATTTATGGCGCTTTCGTAGAGCGCATTTTTGGCCCTGACAACCGCAAGACGCCTGCAGTGGTGCACCCCGACGGCGTTGACTACATTGCCATGCCCACCTGGAAGGTGTTTATGATACAGTTTCTGAACATTGCTGGCACGGGACCCATCTTCGGTGCCATCATGGGCGCGTGGTTCGGACCGGCGAGCTTCTTGTGGATTGTGATAGGATGCATCTTTGCCGGCTCGGTTCACGACTACCTCAGCGGCATGCTGTCGCTGCGTCACGATGGCGCTGGCCTGCCCGAGCTTGTGGGCAAGTACATGGGCAACACCATTAAGATTATCATGCTGGTGTTCTCGATGTTGCTGCTGCTCTTGGTGGGAGCGGTGTTTGTGACTTCTCCAGCAGGGGTTCTTGCTTCTATGGGTGGAGACAAGATGTTATGGGTTGTGGTGATTTTCATCTACTACGTTATTGCCACGTTGCTGCCCATCGATAAGGTTATTGGTAAAATCTATCCAATCTTTGCCATATCTTTGATTTTCATGGCATTAGGACTCTTTGTGTGCCTGCTGATAAAGATGCCTCACATTCCCGAGCTGTGGGACATTAACACCATGGACACATGGAGAAATGCGCAAATAAATAATGGAGTTGACTTGTTAGGAGCCAATAAATACTTGAGTGAGAATTCTATATTTCCTATCATGTTTATTACAATAGCTTGTGGAGCCATCAGCGGCTTTCATGCCACTCAGAGCCCCCTGATGGCACGATGCCTCAAGAACGAGAAACTGGGAAGGCCTGTATTTTACGGCTCTATGATAACCGAGGGTTTTGTTGCGCTGGTGTGGGCTGCTGTGTCGTCGTGGTTCTTTTATAATGAAGGATGGCGCGATGTTATGCCACAAGAAGATATTAATAAGTTTCTTGCCCAAGTAGGTAGCACCAACGGAAAAACCTTAATACAATTATTTGACAACCCTGCTGAAGTTGTGAATTACGTTTGCAAAAGCTGGTTGGGAATTGTGGGGGGGGCCCTTGCTCTGCTTGGTGTGGTTGCAGCGCCCATCACCAGTGGCGATACTGCTTTGCGCAGTGCACGTTTGATAATGGCCGATTTCCTGAAATTAAATCAGAAACCAATTGTTAAACGCCTTATGATTGCCATTCCAATGTTTGCTGCTGTGATTTTGCTGCTTACTTGGCAAAACAACAACCCCGACGGATTCAAGGTTTTGTGGAACTATTTCGGGTGGTTAAACCAAACCCTCTCGGTGTTCACCCTGTGGACAATTACCATCTATCTTTATAAAAAGAAAAAATTCTACTGGGTTACTCTCATCCCCGCCATGTTCATGACGGCTGTGAGCCTCACATTCATTGTGCAAAAAATTATAGCTTAAGCGAGAGATTGTAATTTGAAATCCACATAATATCGAGGGTGTGTCAAAATTCTGGCACACCCTTTTTGTATCTTTTTATTTCTTGTGTA
>CAMHNO010000031.1 GCA_946186575.1 uncultured Prevotellaceae bacterium | reverse complement strand
GGCTTCGACTTCTACCTGGTCGACACCGCCGGCATCCGCAAGAAGAACAAGGTGAACGAGGACATCGAGTACTACTCGGTGCTGCGCAGCATCCGCGCTATCGAGAACAGCGACGTGTGCATCCTCTTGATCGATGCCACACGAGGCATTGAGTCGCAAGACGTGAACATCTTTTCCATCATCGAGAAGAACCGCAAGGGACTTGTGGTGCTCGTCAACAAGTGGGACGTGGCCGAGCAAAAGTCGCAGCAGGCCATCACCTACATGGAGCAGACCATCAGAGAACGATTCGCTCCGTTCACCGACTTCCCCATCATCTTCGGCTCGGCACTGACCAAGCAACGCATCCTGCGAGTGCTCGAGCAGGCCATTGCAGTCTACAACAAGCGCAAGACAGTGATTTCAACCTCTCAGGTCAACAACGTTCTGCAAGAGGCCATTGCTGCCGTGCCACCTCCAGCAGTCAAGGGCAAGTATGTGAAAATCAAGTACATCACCATGCTCAAGGAGGCAAGGGTGCCATCGTTTGTGTTCTTCTGCAACCTGCCGCAGTGGATCAAGGACCCCTACAAGCGCTATCTCGAGAACAAGATTCGTGAGAAGTGGGACTTCAGCGGCACACCCATCAACCTCTACTTCCGCCAGAAGTAGCTGCCACACACTCGCCACAAACCCATAACAATGAGCATCGCCCCCAGCCAGGACGATGCTCATTCTTCTTAAAGCAACAGTGATTTCACCATCATCTCACTTTTTTCAAAGTTTATGCTTTAGTAAATTATAAAAGCATCAGGCAAAAAAACGATTGCCGTGTTTTGCCTGATGCTTGTAGCAGTTACGTTCGATTTAGAAGTAGAACGTGAGCGAGGTGCCTATGTGTCCCTTGTAGTCGCCAGTGAATGAGACGTCGCTGTCGTCGCCAATGAAGCCCTTGTAGAAGATGTACCAGTCAACATGGCGCGAGTTCACGCCAATGCCGGCGTTCCAGTCCTGGAACTTTACCGCGTCTTTAAGGGGGATTCCATACTCATATCCACCGCCCAGGTAGAACTTGCTACTGCCCATCCTGAAGGTGTTGATCTTGAGGTTGGCAGGGATTACGATGTAGTTGCCCACCGTGCCTTTGTCGTCGTGGAAACCCGTCTTGAGGTCATATCTGAACTGCATGAACTTGCCACCGAAGGTGAAGTTGAGCACGTCGGTGTAGCGTCCTATGCCAAAGATGAGACCGCCGCCATAGCCATAGATGAGGGCTGGGTCGTCGCCCGATTTCTTGAACAGGTAGTTAGTGTTCATCTGCCCCACCAGCTCAATACCCACTCTAAAGCGGCTGCCGCCCGACGATGGCTTGCCGCCATAGTACACGTCGTCGTGCTTGCCATAGTCATTGTTGCTCTCTTGCTTCTTCACCACAGCGTTAGATGCCTTTAGTGTGCCGAACTGCTGCACAACAATCTGCTTATCATAGCCACCGCCAAATCCCACGCTGAAGGTTGCGCTGCGAGCTTCCTGATAGGGATTGGGCTCGGCATAGACGTTGATTTTGTTACCCACTCTCGAGACAATCACCCACGCTGGCAGGTGCTCGTCGTAGGACCACTCGTTGCTCTCGCTCTCGACGGCGATAGCCGAAGTGCCTCCGGCTGCATCAAAGTCGAGATTTTGTGATGAGAGCGAGAAATAAGGCTCATATCCACTCTGCTTCACGGTCACCACAGTCGTCTTATCGCCAGCCCGCACGGTGAACGAGCCCTCGCGGGGCCTGATGCTCTCGTTGCGCTGAACGTCGATTTGCACCACGCCACCATCTTTAGTGACATTAAACCAGTCGTAGCTCGACTCGTCGACTGTCCAGTTCTTGTTGCTCTTCACGTTGAGCGTTTTTGAGCCAGTGTAGTTGTCATATCTCACCTCGGTGTCACTCACCTCGAGTGTGGCGGGCAAGTACTCTTCTTGATAGACGTCGATGCGCTGAGTGAGAGAGCCGGCGTGGATATAGAAAGTGCCGGTTCGTGGCGAGGAGCCATAATTCTCCTCGGCATGCACCCTTATGATACCGGCCGAGGTGTGCGACTCGACGCTCACCCAGGGTATGGCATTCTTCACAGTCCATGTGCTGTTGCAATTCACATCAATCACTACAAGCCCTCCCTCGCTGCCAAACGAGGCGCTGTTTTGTGAAATAGTCAGAGTGGTAGCACCTGTTTTGGACAGCGCCTTGGCGATGTGTCCTCGTTTGTATTGAGGGGCTGCGCTTGCCTCTACAGTACCCGCGGCTAAGAACAAAGCCAGCGCGCAGGCAACAATTCTTGTCTTTTCCATTTTTCTATAACACTGTTTTTTTTGAGTTTTTAATAATTAAATATTTAATCCTATCGATCGTGCAATAGATCCATCTTCGTCGAAATATGACAGATAAATAATGAACAAGAAAATCGCAATTAAAATAAAAATCGTAATATAGCACACTGCACGCAGCAGCGGTCCGCCCATCACTTCCCTCTTGCTCCTGAGGCGTGGAAGCGGCCTGATCAGGGGCAGGTGGGCCATCATGTCGTAGGCATCATCTTCAACAACGGTCTTGTCCTCGTTGCTGGTGAGGCTGCCATCATCAATAGCATGGGTGCTTGATTGCTGCTCGGTTTTTTCGTCTTGCTCGGGGTGCTGCACTGCAGCTGCGGCCTCTAAATTTTGAGAGGCTCCACAATAGGGGCAGAACTTTAGCCCAGCCACTGGCAGCGACTCGCCGCAGCTGTGACAATAGATTTGCTTGGAAGCGCGCTGCGACGTAGCTGAGTTTCTTAACATCGTGGCCGGCACATCCACTCCATGAGCAAGGAACTCGTTCAGGCATTGTGGGCACACCACAACCTTGCGGCTCAAGGCGAGCTCCTCGAGCGTCATGTCTATTCTTTTACCGCATTGCGGACATTCAAAGAGCATTACTCTGCTGTCGTTTGTTTATCAATCCATGTGCTTGCGGATGAATTTCGAGTTAGCATGCTCAATGCTATTCAAACGGGGGTTGCTGGTGGTGGGAGTGTACCAGTCGTAACCCTCAAAGAAGTTGCGGTATCGTGGTTGGGTGAACTTGTAACCATGAATAGCATAAATCAAGTTGTTGAGCAAGCTTAACTCATCATCGTTCAGGCCTTCGATATCATCCTCGGTTAACCTGCGTGTCGAAACAATGTCCCTGAACGATTCTATCATGGCATGGTTGCCCTCGCCATAATCGATCCTGCGGTTTTTTTTCCTCAAGTTTTTTCCTTCAGTCTCAGTGGTCATGGTCACCTCGCTGCTGCTCGATGAGCTGTTGGCATTCTGAATTTGCGCCAGCGAGTCTTTAATCCGGGCTTCGAGGCGGGCACGCATCTCGGCCTCGCTTGTTCCACCGCCACAGCCACACAGGAACACTCCCACAAATGCTACAAGTAATAATTTCTTCATTTTCAGCTAATATTTTTAATAAAATAAAAAATAATATTCATCATGTGATTTACAAAATTACTGCATTGCGAGCAATTATGCAAAATTTTCACTCAAAAAAAAACAGTGCTAACAAAAAGAAAAACATAATTTTGGTTATTTAATCAATTATGAGTACATTTGCGGCCGAAAAAATTAGAAACACACATTATTCGAAGATTAACACACAAGAGTTATGGAAATCAAAGCAAACGAGGGGAAACAAATCAACATCGAAGTGAACGGTGCTGAATACATGCGCATCCCCATCAAGACTAAACTGGTGACCAAAGACGACGACCTGGGCGACGTGCTCGACGAGTATACCAAAGACGTGCGACAGCCAGGCGACATGATATATGTGAGCGAGAAGATTGTTGCAATCTCGCAAGGCCGCGCCTTTCCCATCGACGAGATGAACCCCAGCTGGCTGGCTAAGTTCCTCGTGAAATTTGTCTACAAGTCGCCTCACGGCATTGGCATCAGCAGCCCTTACACCATGCAGCTGGCACTGCAAGACGTGGGCCTGCCACGCATCTTCTTGGGATGCTTGGCAGCGGCTGTGACCAAGCCTTTCGGCGTGAGAGGTGCCTTCTACAAGGTGTGTGGCTATCGCGCCCGCGCCATCGACGGTCCCGCCGACGGTGTTATTCCACCCTACAACCGCTATGCCAAGATGGCTCCCGACAAGCCTCATCAGGTGGCTCGCGAGATGAAGGAGCGCCTGGGCAACGATGTCATCATCATCGATGCTAACGACTTGGGAGCCAACATCCTGGGCAAGAGCGACAAAAAACTCGACGACAAGTTCCTGTGCGCCTTGTTCAAGGACAACCCTCTGTGCCAGAACAGCCAGCAGACTCCAGTAGCTGTGGTAAGAAAAGTAGAGAAGTAATCAAATCACTTCCACCTATCTAAAAATCACGTTACCGCCTCGCCATCATGTGCGAGGCGGTAATGCTTTTTTTGTTGCGAGCCCATGAGGGTTGTGAGGTTGTGGGGTGTGAGTTTTTTGATAATAAAATTTTTTTATACCTTTGCAGCGTAATGTGTTTCGGCACACCGATTAGCACTACTTTTTTTAATGAAAGGTTTTTTCAAAATACTCAGGCGATTTGTGCCGCCCTACAAGAAGCAGCTGGCGCTGAACATTGTGTTCAACATTCTGGCGGCGCTGCTCACACTGTTCTCGTTTGCACTGATTATCCCCATCTTAGAGATGCTCTTTGGCATCAACACGGCTACCTATAGCTACACACCATGGGGCTCGGCAAGCATCGACAAGGTAGTGGTCAACAACTTCTACTACTACGTGCAGTGCATCATTGCAAGCAGTGGCAAGAGCGTGGCACTGGCCTGCATAGCCTGCGCGCTGGTGGTGATGACGGGACTGAAGACCGGAGCCGCCTACATGGCCGCATTTTTCATGATTTCGCTGCGCACGGGCGTGGTGCGCGACCTGCGTGCCATGATCTACAACAAGATGGTGTCGCTGCCATTAGGATTCTTCTCAAACGAACGCAAGGGCGACGTGATGGCCCGCATGAGTGGCGATGTGACCGAGGTTGAGAACTCGGTGATGATGTCGCTCGACATGATGTTCAAAAACCCCATCATGATTGTGATGTGCCTGGCCATGATGCTCTTTGTGAGCTGGCAGCTCACGCTGTTTGTCTTCATCCTCCTCCCCATTGCCGGGCTCATCATGGGGCGCGTGGGCAAGTACCTAAAGCGCGCGTCACTTGAGCAGCAAAACCAGCTTGGAACCATCATGAGCAACATCGAGGAAACACTGGGCGGACTGCGCATCATCAAGGCCTTCAATGCTGAGGACAAGGTGCGCCAGCGCTTTGGCACCGAGAACGAGCGCTACCGCAACCTCTCGCGTGCCATGAACCGCCGCTACGAGCTCGCCCACCCCATGAGCGAGTTTTTGGGCACAGCCACCATAGCTGTGGTGCTGTGGTTTGGAGGCACACTCATCTTGAGCGGAACCGATGCCATCACAGCGCCCAAGTTCATCTACTACATGGTGATCTTCTACAGCATCATCAATCCCGCCAAGGACTTCTCTAAGGCGAGCTACAACATACAGCGTGGACTGGCGTCGATGCAGCGCATCGACAAGATAATGAATGCCGAGAACCCCATCACCGACCCTGAGCAACCCGTTGAGCTCAAACATTTCTCTAAGGGCATAAGCTACCAGAACGTGCGCTTCAGCTACGGCGATGCATGGGTAATCAATGGTGTGAGCCTCGACATTCGCTGCGGCACCACGGTGGCACTGGTGGGACAGAGTGGCAGCGGCAAGACCACACTGGCCGACTTGCTACCGCGATTCTACGACGTGAACGAGGGCTCTATCACCATCGATGGAGTGGACTTGCGCAACTACCGCGTTACCGACCTGCGAGCACTCATGGGCAACGTTAATCAGGAAGCCATACTCTTTAACGACTCGTTCTTCAACAACATCGCTTTTGGTGTGGACAATGCCACTCAAGAAGATGTGGAGCAAGCGGCGCGCATTGCCAACGCCTACGACTTCATCATGGCTACCGAGCAAGGTTTCGACACTAACATTGGCGACCGCGGCTGCAAGCTCTCGGGCGGGCAGCGCCAGCGCATCAGCATTGCCCGCGCCATCCTCAAGAATCCACCCATCCTCATCCTCGACGAGGCCACCTCGGCACTCGACACCGAGAGCGAGCACCTGGTGCAGGAAGCTCTCGACCACCTTATGCACGGCCGCACCACACTGGTGATTGCCCACCGCCTGTCGACTATCAAGAACGCCGACCTCATCGTGGTCATGCACGAGGGCAAGATTGTGGAGCAAGGCCGCCACGACGAGCTCATGGCACTGGGCGGCACCTACAAGCACCTGGTTGACATGCAGTCGTTTTAACATAATGCTCAACGATTCAATGCTTAATGTTTAATTCCTTAAGTGTACCGGATAAAGTTATGAAAAAAATTGTTTTAATCTTTATTATGGCTATTGCCATGACCACACACTTGATGGCCCTCGACATTGTGCCACAGGCAACAGTGCACCTGCGCGACGGGCAGGTGCTGGAAGGCGTGATAACATCACGCACCGAACACCAACTGGTGCTCTCCACACTCGATGGCGTGAACCACATCATCGACATCAAAGACATCGACCACATCGAGCACGCTGCAAGCAAGAAGAACTACGACACCGCACGGTTTCGCGGGTTTATCGACGTGGGCTACTCGCTGGGTGTGGGCAGCCCTCGCAACAACTTCTGGCTCATCGAAACATCATTTGGCTGCGCCATCACTCCACGTGCCTACCTGGGTGCCGGCATAGGCATTCACAGCTTCAGTCCGGTGCTCAAGTCCTACCCTCAGCGCACCGACAAGGCGCAGCCCGAACCCAACGACCCCAAGTGGCGCTATCCGTTCATCCCCATCTATGCCGAGGGTCGCTATAGTTTCAAGAACGAGAGCCACAATACACCATGGGTGAGCCTCAAGGTGGGTGCCACGTTCATCAACCACAAGGGCTTCTACACCTCGCCCAGCCTGGGCTACCACTTCAAGAGCAACCAGTTCTTCTCGTTTAACGTGGGTGTGGGCTACGCACTGCACACAGCACACTACAAGCTGTGGTGCACTGGCGACGCGCCCGGTGCCATCCCCGACAAGAGCGGCAGCAGCTATCTCGACAAGAACACAATGTTTCACAACTTCTTTGTCAAAGCAGGAATTGAGTTTTAAAGCAAATTGATGACCATAGGAGTAATCATATCGACCTACAACAACCCTCGGTGGCTCGAGAAGTCGCTATGGGGATATATGAATCAAACTCGCATGCCCCACGAGATTATCATCGCCGATGATGGCTCTGGCCCCGACACTCGCGAGCTGGTCATGAGCTATGCACAGCAGTTGCCTCTGCGCCACGTGTGGCACCCCGACGACGGCTTCAGAAAGACCCAGATTCTGAACAAAGCACTGCAAGTGGCTCAAAGCGACTACTTGATTTTCACCGACCAGGACTGCATTCCGCGCGCCGACTTTGTTGCCACCCACGAGAGGCACGCACGGCAGGGCCACTTCTTGAGCGGCGGCTACTTCAAGCTGCCCATGCCAATTAGCGAGCTTATCGACCGAGACCACATAACCAGTGGCGAAGCCTTCAAGCTGGAATGGTTGCGCGCTCACGGTCTAAAGACCACATTCAAGTGCACCAAGCTGGTGCAGAAACCGTGGTTCTCAGCAATGATGAACGCCATCACTCCTGCCAAGGCCACTTGGAACGGCATGAACTCATCGGGGTGGCGCCGCGACCTGCTCCAGGCACGAGGCTTTGACGAGCGCATGCGCTACGGCGGCGAGGACCGTGAGCTGGGCGAGCGACTGATGAACGCCGGCATCAAGGGGGTGCAAATCAGGTACAGTGCCATCACCCTACACCTCGACCACGACCGCCCCTACGTCGACCAGCAGGCCATAGAGGCCAACAACGCCATCCGCCGCCACACGCGTGAGCACCGCCTCACCCGCACCGAGCACGGCCTGTGACTCACGTTGTGGCGTAAAAAACTCAACTTTCTATCCTGTAATTTGGCTCTACACACTTCAAGGGTGAGGGTGTGTTGTGGCTGTGTTGTGTGATGCCGGTTTTTTATATCATCAGATTGATGAGCTCGGTGCTGATGAGCATGTAGATGAGCATGCCCACGATGTCGTTGGTCACCGTGACGAAGGGGCCTGTGGCTATGGCAGGGTCAATCTTGAGTTTCTCAAGGACTATGGGCACAATGGTGCCGAATACCGAGGCAAAGAGCACCACGGCAAAGAGCGAGATGGTTACTGCCAGCGAAGTGACGCGCGCCTTGCTTGGGTCGTCGTCGGCAGGCCAAAAGAGATTATATAGCAGCACCAGTCCAGCAATGAGCACAGCATTGAGCATAGCCACAAAGAATTCCTTGAGCAAGTGCTTGCCCGCTTGTCGCAGCTCGAGGCTACCGTTGGCAAGACCTTGCACCACGATGGCACTCGACTGCGTGCCCACGTTACCACCCGTGCCACCAATCAGCGGAATGAACAGTGCCAGCCCTGGCAAGATGGTTTGCCATTGTCCCTCGTCGTCGCCATCAAGGATGAGCGCGTTGGCTATACCACCCACGATGCCGATGAGCAACCACGGGAAGCGCGCTCTGAACTGCGTCCACACGCTGTCGCCAGTCTCCACGTCGGCCACAAGACCGGTAGCCAGCTGGTAGTCGCGCTCGCTCTGCTCGCGCACCTCGTCCATGATGTCGTCCACAGTGATGCGCCCCACTAAGCGACCTATTGAGTCGACCACCGGCATCGCCACGAGGTCATATTTCTCAAAGTCGAGTGCCACGTCCTCGATGGGCGTGTCGGTCTTCACCGAGATGGGGTTAGGCTCCATCACATATTTAATCTTGTTGGCCGAGGGGTTGGTGATAGTCTTCTTGAGCGGGAACACTCCTTTCAGACGGTTATCATCGTCCACGACATAGATGTTGTAGATCTCGTCCATGTCCTCGGCCTGCTCGCGCATGGCCTTGATGCAGTCGGGCATCGACAGGTTCTCGTTCACGACAATCATCTCGGTCGACATGTGGCCACCAGCGGTGTCCTCGTCATATTGCAACAGGTCTACGATGTCGCCCGCCTGCTCCACATCGTCGATTTGCTTTATAACGTCCTCTTGGTCATCCTCGTCAAGCTCCTGAATCAGGTCCACAGCATCGTTGGCGTCCATCTGCTCCACGGTCTTGGCGATGATTTCGTTAGGCATCTTCTCGAGCAAGTCGGCACGCTCGTCCTCGTCGAGCTCGGCCAGCACATCGGCTGCCGTCTCGCCATCAAGCAGCTGCATCACAAAGAGAGCCTCGTCCACATCGTCGAGCTCAGCAATGAGCTCGGCAATGTCGGCTGGGTGCATATCAACGATGTAGGTCTTGAGTTGGGCCTCATCTTTAGCCTCAATCAGTGCTTCGAGCTGATCGATGTTGTCTATGCTAAATTCTTTCATTGCCCTGCGTTATTTATTTTGAAGATTCTTAATGATGTTGGTCAGTTCCACAAATTGCTCCACGCTCAGTTGCTCGGGGCGCTGTCTGAAGATGGCGGCATAGTGCTCGTCGAGCACGGGGAGGGCCTGTGGCGGAATCATGCCTCGCAGCGAGTTGCGCAATGTCTTGCGGCGCTGCCCGAAGGAGGTTTTCACCACGCTCTTGAACAGACGCTCATCGCAGTCGAGCTTGGTGACATTGTTGCGCACTAAGCGTATGACACCGCTTTTAACCTTGGGGGGCGGGTCAAAGACGTTCTCGTCCACTGTGAAAAGGTACTCAATGTCGTACCATGCCTGAAGCAGCACCGAGACTATGCCATAGGTCTTGCTGCCAGGGCCAGCAGCGATGCGCTGCGCAACCTCACGCTGGAACATACCGCTGCAGCACTTCACCTGGTCCTTGTAGTCGAGCACATGAAAGAGGATTTGCGACGAGATGTTGTAGGGGTAATTGCCTATCACCACCATCTCCCCAGAGCCGCAGGCCTCTTGCAGGTCGAGCTTGAGGAAGTCGCGCTCAATGATGCGCCCGTCCAGGGCAGGGAAGTTGGCCTTGAGATAGTCCACACTCTCGCCATCGAGCTCCACCACCTTGAGGTCGTGCCCATTTTGCAACAAATATTGCGTGAGCACTCCCATTCCAGGCCCCACCTCCAGCACAGGCAGTTGCTTGTAGTCGTCGACAGTGGCCGCAATGCGCTGCGCCACATCCAGGTCGATGAGGAAGTGCTGTCCCAGTGATTTCTTGGCTCTAACCTGCTGCATAGTTGTTTGATTATTATTTTTATGTAACTTGCAAAGTTAGGGAAAAAAGACCGATTGTCAAAATTAGTAGCGTTTTTTCTTGCAAAATCTTAATATATTCATGTTTAGTGCATGACATCATCTTTCTTATGTGCAAAAAAAATCACATTAATTAGTAAGAAAAAAAATAAATGTTTAACTTTGCAAGTTCTGACATCACTATAATATTAGTCAAGCGTGAAAAAGATTATATCCGCATTATTGAAATATGGCATACCCATTGCCATCAGTGTGGGGCTGGCATGGTTCCTGTCGAAGAACGTGGACTGGAGCGCAATCAAGCAGAGCCTGAGTAACGACGTGAACTACTGGTGGTTCGTGCCAGTGATAGTAGTGAGCATCTTGAGCCATGTGTTCCGCGCACTCAGGTGGAGGCTGCAACTCAATGCCATCGGCATCAAACCATCGCTCAGCGCATTGATCAACAGCATCTTCGGCACCTATTTCGTGAACCTGCTCTTCCCCAGGCTGGGCGAGGTGTGGCGCTCGGGCTACATTGCACAGCGCGAGAAGGCATCGTTCACACAGGTGCTGGGCTCGATGGTGGGCGACCGCTTGAGCGACACCGTCACAGTGGGACTGCTCACCGTTTTCACCTTCTTCATTGCTCAAGACGCATTCATCAAGTTCTTTGACCAGCGTGGCGACGGTGGCGGCTCGATGTACACATCGTGGGTATTCTGGCTACTGGTGGCCTGCGGCGTGCTGGGCGTGCTGGCGCTGGTGTGGATTTTCCACAGCAAGAGCCAGAACAAGGTCGTTGCCAAGCTCCGCCTCATGCTCAAGAACCTCTGGGATGGCTTTGCCGCAATAGGCAAAATGGATGGCAAGTGGATGTTCCTGCTCGACACAATCTGTATTTGGGGTTGCTACTTCATGCAGCTCTACATCGCCTCGTTTGCATTCGCTTGCACCAAGGACCTGGGCGCAGTGGCCATTCTGGTACTCTTTGTTCTCAGCAGCATAGGCATGGCCGTGCCCAGCAACGGCGGCCTGGGACCCTGGCAGTTTGCCATCATCTTCGGCCTGACACTCTATGGAGTGGGCGCATTCCCCCCCAGCACTCCTTACGATCCTCAAGCCTCGGCATTCGCATGGGTAGTGTGGGGAGTACAGACCTGCCTTCTCATCGTGTTGGGCATCTATGCCTTCATCAGCATGGCCATCGACCGCAAGCGCATTGCCCAGGGCAAGACCACGATCAAGACCCAAAGCCAGGGCGACGGCATGAAGATTTAACCAATGCGAAATGCTCAATGCACAATCTATAATGTCTAAAACTTCTAAAAAACTAAAAAACTATTAACTGTTAACTATCAACTATTAACTACTAACTATTAACTATCAACTCTTAACTATATATGAAACTCATCAACGACAACTTCGACGACTATTTTGAGAAAAGTGCTCCCAAAAAAGAAAGCACACCTCACGAGGAGACCGAGGAAGAGCGCGAGGAACGCGAGCTCATCGAGACCACCATTGAGCGCCGCAGCAACAAGAAGCGAATGCTGCTGGCACTGGGCACCCTGGTGGTGCTCTTGCTGTTGATTTTCTTCGTCCGCGACCGTTTTTTCCATGCCTATGAGGAGAATACCGTCAAAGGCCGCATCACCGACATGGCTCTGCGCGGTAGTGTGTTCCGCACCTACGAGGGCAAGATGCTGTGCTACGATGTAGTGTCGCCTGGCAATGTGGTAAAGAGCGAGTTCAACTTCTCGGTCACCAACGACTCGGTAGTGCAGAAGCTGTGGAACCTCAAGCAGACCCCGCTTGCCGTGCAAGTGCGCTACAAGGCCTACAAGAGCCGCCTGCCCTGGCGTGGCGAGACAAAATATATAGTCACCAACGTCGACACTGTCACAATTCAGACCTATGTCGACAACGTGAAGGACATCCCCATGCCTTCTGCGCCACAAGAGCCACAATCGGCCCCACCGGCTAAGAAGTAAAAAAACGGCTCGGCTGTCGCACCGCCACCTAACACCTTAAAAAAATAGACTAATCACACACATTATACCATAAGAAATGAGAAATTACCGCATTATAACACTACTGCTGCTGTGCCTTATCGCCTCAAGCACAATCGATGCAGCGGTAGTGAGCGAGAATCAAGCCCGCGCCATTGCCGGCGAGTTCTTCAACGTGACCATGCCCGAGCGACCTGCAGCCATGAAAGCCAAAGGCAAACGTGGAGCACCCGCACCATTCTATGTGTTTAACAACCCCGAGCAGCCAGGATGGGTGATAGTGGCTGGCGACGACCGCGCACGCACCATACTTGCCTACGGCGACGAGGACTACTTCGACGAGAGCGAGCTGCCCGAGGTGATTCAAGACTGGCTCGGCGGCTATGTGGAGCAGATTGAGGCCATCGACCACATCAAGGCCGAGACACAGGCTGTAACCGAAACAAGCGTGATAGCTTCAACAAAAAGCAAAATCGCTCCACTGCTGCTCATGAACTGGGCTCAAGGCTTGCCCTTCAACCAGCAGTGCCCCACTTATTCCACCAGCGATGGCACAAGCTACTGCCCCGCAGGCTGTGTGGCCATTGCCATGGCTCAACTAATGTATTATTACAAATCGAGCTACGGCAGCGACGCCATTCCCGCCTACACATCGACCAAGGACGAAATGACCTTCAATCGCCCAGCCCTGAGCAAGACCACCTTCAACTGGGCAATCATCAACCCCTGGTATCACAACGAAACCAACAACAGTGCCAGCGCACAAGAGGTGCAGAAACTTGTGAAATACTGCGGACAGGCGGTGGAAATGCAATATGGCAAGAGCTCGTCGAGCGCAACAAGCCAGCGCAACGCGTTCACTGCCTACTTTGGCTACAGCAAGCTCAGCAAGCAAATCAAGCGCGAGGACATGACTGCGGCGGCATGGGAAGATGCCATCTACACCGAGATTGCTGCAGGGCGTCCAGTCTTCATCAGTGCACGCAAGCTCAATGGCGGCCATGCTTTCCTGTGCGATGGATATGACGGCAACGGACTTTACCACATCAACTGGGGGTGGCGAGGCAACGAAAACGGATTCTTTGCGCTCAATGCCATGAGCGACGGCAACAGTGGTGGCACCGGAGCAGCCAGCGGCGATGAAGGCTACACCCTCAACCTGCAGGCCATGATAGGCCTTGAGCCAAGCAAGTCCAACCAGGGCAACACCGACTATAACGCTGTGGGCATCTATAGCTCTGAAGAAGATAATATTGTTGCGGTTCAAGCTCCCACCACCAGCTACATCAGGTTGGGTGCTTCGGCTTCGTTCACAGGCGTGAAACTTATCACCAACTACTGGAACAACTCCAGCCAAAACTACACCTACGACCTGGGATGGGGACTCTACGACAGCAACGGCAATCTCAAGAGCACTCACACCGTGGCCACCGACAAGGTGATTAAGGGAGGCTATTACACCTACCCCACAGGCAGCATCGCAATAGGCAACGGCCTGTCGTCGGGAACCTACTACCTCAGGCCCATTTGCCGCCTCAGCGGGCAATCGACATGGCTACTGGCAAGAGGTGCCAATGTCAACTATGTGAAAGCCACCATCACATCCACCACACTCACCCTCGATGCCATCGACCAGATAAAGGCCAATAACCTGAAGATTAACTCAGTGAACTATGGCTCGGTCAAGAAGGTGGGCAGCCCATTAGAGATAAAGCTGGGGGTGTCTAATCAAGGACAAACCGACTACAACTACATCTACATGTGGGTCAACAACACACTGGTGAGCGGCACCGCCACCGACGTGGCACCTGGAGCAAGCGGCATTGTGACAATGTACCACACTCCATCGCAGACGGGCAGCAACACATTAAAATTCACTGCCGACAAAAAGGGCAACAAGGAGCTCTACTCTACCAGCGTGAGCATTAACGCCACATCGGCCGCATCGTTCGCCGCCACCAACACCGCCACCGTGTCGGGCACCACCATCACCGTCAAGAGCGTGCTCAAGAACACCGGCACCGACACCTACAACGACTACATTGTGGCCAAGGCGTGGAAGCACTGGCCCACCTCGGGCAACACTGGCTATGGCGACAACTCAATTGCCAAGACGCTCTACTTGAACAGTAGCGGCACTTCGACCCTTACCTTCGACTTCACTGGACTGGAGCATGGCACCACCTATCACTTTAGCATTTACTATTACAGCAATGGCGAGAGAGTTAAGGCAGGCTCGAGCACCTCAAGCCGGACACCAAACCTCTACGACATCAACGAGGATGGTGCGGTGTCAAGTGTCGACATCACTGCGCTCTACAACGCAATCATCAACGGCGACCTCACCTATAAAGGCTACTGCGACCTCAACGGCGACGGAGCAGTGACCGCTGCCGACGTGACTGTGCTCTACAACTACATGCTGGGCGGCAATTAATGCCTATGATTTAGCAAAAATATAGCCACTATAGTTACTATAGTCACTATACACCATCTTTAAAAATAAACCATGAAAAAGAAAATTATAATCTTCTTATTAACTGCCGTGGCGGCCTTCACTGCGATGAATGCCGCCACAGTGAGCGAGAGCCAGGCACGCGCCATTGCCGGCGAGTTCTTCAACGTGACCATGCCCGAGCAACCCGCGGCAATGAAAGCCCAGGGCAAGCGTGGAGCACCTGCACCATTCTATGTGTTTAACAACCCCGAGCGACCTGGATGGGTGATAGTGGCTGGCGACGACCGCGCACGCACCATACTTGCCTACGGCGACGAATACTACTTCGACGAGAGCGAGATGCCCGAGGTGGTTCAAGACTGGCTGAACGACTATGTGGAGCAACTGGCCAGCATCGACAAGGGTGCCGCCAAACCCAGCAGTAATGCCCCAGTCCACAGCCTGGCAGCAAGCAACAGGGCACGCATAGCCCCCATGCTCTCGTGCAACTGGGCTCAGGGCTTGCCATTCAACCAGCAGTGCGCCACCTACACCTCGTCGGGCACCACCAGCTACTGCCCTGCCGGCTGCGTAGCCATAGCCATGGCGCAGATTCTTTATTACTATAAGAGCAGCACCCCTTGCACCACCATTCCTGCCTACACGTCGAGCACCCTGAGCCAGTACATGGCCGAACTGCCCGCCACCACATTCAACTACGGGCTGATGAACGACTGGTACGACAAAGCCGAGAACACAAGCGAGAGCGCTCAAGAAACGGCACGCCTGGTGCGATACTGCGCACAGTCGGTAAAGATGGACTTTGGCAAGTCTTCGTCGAGTGCCACAAGCCAGCGCAATGCCTTTGTCAACTACTTTGACTTCGACAAGGATGCCCAGCAGCTTGCCCGCACCGACTATAACGCAGCCGAGTGGGACGAGATGGTCTATCACGAGCTCGCCATGGGCCGCCCGGTGTTCATCAGCGCCCGCAAGGCTCATGGAGGTCATGCCTTCGTGTGTGACGGCTACGACAACGGTCTCTATCACATCAACTGGGGATGGCGCGGACACCAGAACGGCTACTTCGCCCTTAACGCACTCAACGACGACAACTCGGGGGGCACCGGCGCAGCCAGCGGCGACGAGGGCTACACCATCAATGTGCAAATCATAACTGGCCTGCAACCCAGCCTGGGCACCAGCACCAGCACCAATGGCAACATCGTGGGCCTGTATCGCGCATGCGAGGCCACGTCAACCAGCTTCACGCGCAGCAACAACAGCCTCAACTTCACTGGAGTGGAACTCACCGCCTACTACTACAACTACAGCAGCCAGACCTACACCTACGACCTGGGCTGGGGCCTCTACGACAGCGACGGCAACCTCATCAGCACCCACACCACACTGAGCGGCAAGTCGCTGAGCGCAGGCTACTACACCACTGGCACTGGCACCATCAATGTGGGCAAAGACGTGACTGCCGGCACTTATTACCTCAAGCCCGTGTGCCGCCTCAAGGGCAGCAGCACCTACTATCCCTGCCGCGGCTCGGGCATCAACTTCATCAAGGCCACCATCACCGACACAAGGCTCACGCTCAAGGCATGCGACGAGCTCGATGTGATGAACCTCAAGGTGAACTCGGTGACCACCGGTTCGGTGAAGAAAGTGGGCAGTCCGCTGTTGCTCACACTCAACGTGAGCAACCAGGGCACGACCGACTACAGCAGCATCTACATGTGGGTTAACAACAGCCTCGTGAGCGGCACCTACACCGATATTGCACCGGGCTCCACAGGCGACGTGGTGATGAGCTACACACCCTCGGCATCGGGCTCCACCACCTTCGAGTTCACTGCCGACAAGGATGGAACCAAGACCCTCAAGACCGCCACAGTGACCATTAGTGCAGCCAGCTCAGCATCGATGAGCGGCTCTACGCTATCGTCGGTGGTGGGCACCACCTTCACCGCCTCAATCAACCTCACCAACAACGGCTCCGCCACCTACAACGACTACATCGTGGCTAAGCTCTACAAGAAAGAGCCCAACTCGGGCAGCACGGGCTATTACTGCGCATCGCAGTCACAACTCATCAATCTGGCAGCCGGCAGCCAGCAGAATGTGGAGTTTGCCTTCCACAATCTCGACTTCGAGGAGAGCTACTTCGTGAGCTTCTTCTACTACAACAACGGTGAGCAAGTGCGCATCAACGGCACAGCCACACGCACCGTGACCTCGCCCTACCACCCCTGCGACGTGAACCAGGACGGCACCATCACCGCGGCCGACATCACCGCAATCTACGACTCGCTCATGGGCATCACCAACCGCTACCTGCCCTATAGCGACGCAAATGGCGACGGCGAGGTGACAGCGGCCGACATCACTGCCATCTACGACCATCTGCTTGCCAATTAAGGCATCGTCAACAACACCACGAGTGGACTGCTGTCAATCTTTAACCCGGCAGTCCACTCGTGGCATCTCTTAGAGCCAGATCACCAGCTCAATCATGATGCTCCACCAATCCGAGCAAGGCGAATTGTTAAATTCAAAAATGTTAAATTTGTCCATAATTTAACATTTCTCAAAGCACCAACACTCGTCACTCTCCTTAAATGGGTGAGAATTTAAAAAATGACAAAATTAAATTATTAACAGATTTTAAATAGGTCTTATAGTTAGATTTAAAGCACTTTTGCAACCTCTCAGCATCAAAAGTCCAAGCATAGGCAACAAAAAACTTAATTATTTATGTTAATGCAACTTAAAATGTGTATACAAATCACAAATAGCTTGCTTTTTTAAAAATCAACTCCCAAAAGTTAAAGATTTAATTTCTTTTGTTGGTTTTGATAATAATATGTAATTTTGCGTCGATAGTTATAGTGCACACAAGCATCTTGAACAACTCTGCCTGCAACCTTGAAAAGAATTAGGACACAACGACGAGTATTTAAGAGAAATGAACGCTGCTATAACCCAAAACCACAATATGGCTTAACTAAACAATAACCAACAAAAGTAAACTTAATTACCCAAACACATAAGTTTATTTACTGAAAATTATTTTTTGAAGTTTAATCATAAATTGTTTACTGTATGAAGAGACTATTTTCTTTTCTGATGGCAGTTTGCATCATCTCAGTGAGTGCATTTGCCAGTAAGACCATTACAGGTCGAGTAGTCAGCGCCAGTGACAATGAACCCCTCATCGGCGCCTCGGTGCAAGCTGTGGGGTCAAATGAAGGCACTGCTACCGACATTAATGGTGAATTCACAGTAACCGTTAGCGACAACGTTAAACAGCTCCGCGTCAACTATGTGGGCTACCGAGAGCAAATCGTTGCGGTTGCAAGTCATTTAACAATCGAACTTGTTGAAGATGATCTCACTCTCGACGAGGTAATGGTGGTTGCCTATGGTACAACCAAGAAAACCTCGTTCACCGGTTCGGCACAAGCCGTTAACAACAAGAAGATTGAGACTCGTCCTATCACCAGCGCCACCAAGGCCCTCGAGGGTAACGTGGGTGGTATCCAGATTGGCGGTAGCTCTGGTCAGCCAGGTGCTGCACCTGTGATTCGCATTCGTGGTTTCGGCTCTATCAACGCCGACCAGAACCCTCTGTACGTTGTTGACGGTATCCCATTCGACGGCAACCTGAGCGATATCAACCCCAACGATATCGAGAGCATGACCGTCTTGAAGGATGCTTCGGCAAGCGCCCTGTATGGTGCCCGTGGTGCCAACGGTGTGATCATGATCCAAACCAAGAAGGGTGCCGAGGGTAAGGCCAACGTTACCTGGCGCTCTACTGTGGGCTGGTCGAATCGTGCCACCAAGCGCTACGACAACGTTGACCAGAAGGAATTTGTTCAGCTCACCTACGAGGCCCTGCGCAACCAGGCTCACTTCGCCAACGGCTACTCATGGCAAGAGGCCGAGGCCATCGCCCGCGCCGGCATGAGCCGCACACTCGGTGGCGAACTCTACAACCCATTCAAGAACTACACTTGGGCCAACATCATCGACCCCGCCACCGGCCAAGTGCGTGCCGACGCTCAGGCCGTGTGGAACGAGGACTGGCTCGATGCCGTTACCCGCAAGAACGCCTTCCGCCACGAGCACGTGTTCTCGGTTAACGGAGGCACCGAGAAGACCAAGTACATGTTCTCGCTCGGTTACTTGAACGAGGATGGTATCCTGAAGACCACCAACTTTGAGCGTTACAGCGCACGTGTTAACGTCGACAGCCAAATCAAGGACTGGTTCTCGGCCAACATCAACACCTCGCTGGCACACTCAACCACCAACTTCAGCGACTACGAGGACACTGCTACCAGCAACCCCTGGTACACCGCACAGTTCATCAACCCATTGTTCCCTGTTTACCTGAAAGATGCTCAGGGCAACAGCGTGTATGACAACGACGGCAACATCCAGTACGACTGGGGTGAGAACGCTCAGCGTCCTGGTAACCTCAACGACTTCAGCTCGCTTGGCATGCTGCTGCTCGACAAGGCCTACAACAAGCGCGACATCGCTGGCCTGCGCACAGGCATCGTGATTGGTAGCGACCTCGAGAAGTATGGATGGCGCCAGGGCATCAAGTTCGCCGTTAACTTCGGTATGGACTACAACAGCCGCAACCGCATCTACTACATGAACTCACAGCACGGTAACCAAGCCAACGCTGGTGGTTTGCTCTACAAGTACAACTACCGCACTCAGAGCTACACCTTCAACCAGTTGCTCACTTGGACACGCTCGTTTGGGCTGCACAACATCGACTTCCTCGTAGGTCATGAGTGGTACGCTTACCGCCTCAACTACCTGGCAGCCGGCAAGACTAACCTCGTGGACGGTATCATGGAGCTGCGTCCAGCCACTTCGCTGCAGCTCGCCGACTCTTACACCGACAACTACCGCATCAACTCATTCCTGAGCCGCTTCAACTACAACTACGACGACCGCTACTATCTGTCGGCATCGCTGCGTAGTGACGCATCGTCGCGCTTCCACAAGGATCACCACACCGGCACATTCTGGTCGCTGGGTGCCAACTGGCGCGTGTCGAAGGAGAAGTTCATGCAAGACATCGACTGGATCCACAACCTGAGCGTGAAGGTTAGCTACGGTGAGCAAGGTAACGACAACCTGGGTACCTTCTATGCATGGCAGAGCCTCTACGACCTCGACTATGCCAACGGCAACAACATTGGTGCCAAAATCATATCGCTCGAGAACAAGGAAGTGACTTGGGAGAAGAACTCTAACCTCAATGCCGGCTTCGAGGCTGCCCTGTGGGATGGCCGCCTGCGCATCGACTTTGAGTACTTCTACAAGAAGACCACCGACATGCTCCTTAACTACCCAATGGCCCTCTCTACTGGTTTCGACGGTTACTACGACAACGTGGGTAACATGCGCAACACCGGTTTTGAGTTGAACATTGGCGCCACTCCAGTGCGCACCGCCGACTTTGAGTGGAACGTTAACGTGATGTTGAACCGCACCAACAACAAGGTGCTCAAGCTCACCAACGAGTCGCCCGAGATCATCAGCGGCATCCGCGTCATCAAGGAAGGCATGCCCATCTACACATATTATATGAGCAAGAGCGCTGGTGTTGACCCATCGACTGGTGCACAGCTCTACTGGGCTTACAACACCGACGACAACGGCAACATCACCGACGAGTACATCACCAGCGACAAGGCTAAGGCTAACGAGTGCAAGTACTACATGGGCAGCCGCATTCCTAAGCTCTACGGTAGCATTGGCACCGACCTGAGCTGGAAGGGCCTGAGCCTCTCAATCCTGACCACCTACTCGATTGGCGGCAAGGTTTACGACGGCCTCTACGAGAGCGGCATGGACCTGTGGTACATGAGCTCTACTTGGCACAAGAACCAGCTGCGCCGCTGGCAGCAGCCAGGCGACATCACCGACGTTCCACGCGTTGAGTTCTCGCCCTCTTATGCAGCCAACGACCGCTTCCTCATCGATGCTTCTTACTTCGCAATCAAGAACATCACCCTGGCTTACTCACTGCCCAAGGCTTGGATGAACAAGATTGGCATCGACGCCATCAAGGTATTTGCCTCGGCCGACAACGTTGCACTGTTCACTCACCTCAACGGTATGGATCCTCAGTACAACTTCACCGGTGGCACCAACTATGACTACAGTCCTAACAAGACTTACACTCTGGGTCTGGAGGTTAACTTCTAATTAAAAGAAAGGAGACATGACAATGAAAAAATTTATATATGCTATTATCGCAATAGGTGGACTTCTCTCGTTGAGCGCCTGCTCCGAGGATAGTCTTATCACCGAGCCCACCGACTCAATGAGTGGTGCAACACTCATGAGCGATGGTGTGAAAGCATTGGTGCCACTCAACGGTATCTACCGCTCGATGTACACCGCCGGATGGTCAACCACTGGCAACACCCACCAGTGCTTCGGCATTAGTGCCTACAACCTCATGGCCGAGGTGATGGGCGACGACATGATAATGGGAGCCAGCGGCTCAGGATGGTTCTGGTACGACGCTATCTACGACGTTAAGGACCTCTTCACCCGCTCCTCATGGCGCTCTTACGACCTGTGGATGGCCTACTACACCTGGATTGCCAATGCCAACTATATCATCGACGCCGAGGAGACCATGGGTGGCGCCACCGACGACAAGAACTATGCCATAGGCCAGGCCTACGCCATCCGTGGCTATAGCTACTTCATGCTGGCTCAATCGTTTGCCCGCACCTACAAGGGCCACGAGAACGAGCCTTGCGTGCCCATCTACACTGGTCCCACCTCGACCACCACTACCGGTCAACCTCGTGAGACCGTTGCCAAGGTGTATGAGCAAATCACCAGCGACATCAACAAGGCCTGCGAGCTCCTTCAGGGTCTGCCACAGCAGAACTCGGCTCACATCAGCTACGGTGTGGCTCAGGGCATCCGCGCTCGCATTGCACTGGTTATGGAAGACTGGGCTACCGCCGAGCAGGCTGCCGAGGAGGCTATTGCCAAGTGCGGCCACAACATCGCCGCCGTTAAGGACTTCAAGGGCCTTAACGACGTGAATGCCCCCAACGTGATGTGGGGAGCACAAATCATCAGCGACCAGGCTGGTGGCTATGCTTCGCTCTTCGCTCACATGGACACCGTGGCAAGCTATGGCTTGGGCGCTCCCAAGATGATCACTCTTTCGCTCTACAACAAGATTCCCGCTACCGACACCCGCAAGGATGCTTGGTGGCCCGATCCCCAAAGTTATGATATTCACAGCGCATTCAACCCTAACAATCCCGACTACGGTTACGGTGGTGCACCCCTGCAGCGCAAGATGTACTTCAGCGACCCCACACAATGGATGGGCGACTACATCTGGATGCGTGTTGAGGAAATGTATCTCATCGCTGCCGAGGCCGAGTGCCGACAGGGCAAGGACGGCGAGGCACGCACTCACCTGATGGCCCTGATGAAAGAGCGCGATCCTCAGTACACCTGCAACAAGAGCGGCAACAGCTTGTCGCCTCTGACCAGTGGCAACACCGGCTCGCTGCTCGAGGAAATCCTGCTGCAACGCCGCATCGAGCTCTGGGGCGAGGCTGGTCGCATGTACGACATCAAGCGCTTGAAGCAAGGCTTCACCCGCGAGGCTGCCGATGGCTGGAACAGTGGTGCTCTGCTGAGAGGACGTCCCACTACCAATCCCGAGAACTACATGTGGGTACTCACCATTCCACAAGCCGAGTTCGACGGCAATGAGAACATGAATGTTGCTACCGACCAGAACCCTCTGGCCGACGAATAATAATCTTTTAAATCAGGATATATTATGAAGATAACAAAATATTTATTTGGACTGGCGCTCCTGGCACTGGGCATGTCGATGACAAGCTGCAACCAGGACAATGAAGGCGCTATCTACACCCCTGCCAGCAGCAATGTTTCGTGGGAGCAAAAATCTTATTCGACCAAGACTGCCGAGGAGTCTATCGAAGTGCCCATTATGATTAGCCGCGCCACTAAGAGTGGCGACCTCACAGTAAATTACACTGTTGAGGCTTCCGACCCCGATGTCTTGAGCGATGACCACAACGGCAAGGTGACCTTTGCCGATGGCGAAGGCATGGCTTCCGTTACAGTGAAAGCCGCCAACATGGAAAAGGGTACAACCTACACCTACGTCATGACACTCGACGACGCATCAGTTGCTGCCGACGAGAACCTGAGCGCTATCAAGACTATCACTGTCCGCATTGAGAGTGACTACACATGGCTTGACGGCGGCACTTGCAAGTTCTATGACTACAACTTTGGCGACGGAGTTGAAGGCGAGGTCGAAGTTCTCAAGGCTCAAGAGAATCCTAACATGATCAAGCTGCTCAACCCATTCCTGGCATTATATGGCGAGGATCCCGATGATGCTGTGTATTTTAAGGACAGCGACGACATCATCGTTACATTCTATGATGCTCCCGACGCAAGTGGCAACGTGGGCGAAATAGGAACTGGCCTGGTTATGGGTGAATACACCATTGAGTACCTGCCCAGCCTCTATCCCAACTACTGCTACTTCCATGCCGACGATAACTACTACACCGTGGGTCACCTCATTGGCGTGGATGGCGCGCCAACCTACGTGGGTGGATTCGACTTCGAATATGAGCGTTAAGGCTCAAAAAAACTATGTATTGACTGTTTTTTAAGACATCAAGCATAACACACTTTAACCATCAAGGGCCGCACAACCGATGTGCGACCCTTGATTTTTCACCTTTTCGAGCCCCATCAGTGCCGCGATTAAACCTTGTTTATGCCTAAAAGTCTAAGCATTACAGAGAGCTCTAAAGCCCTATTCGCCTCATTTTTATGGGCCAAGATAGAGGTTCTTAGAAAAATTCTGCTTAAATTTGCATCTGAAATAGTGAAACACACATTAAAATTACTTTACTACAATGAAGACTTTAATTAGAAATATCATCCTGCTCGTAGCTTTGATGGCAGCTCTCGGCGGCAGCAATGCAGCTGCTCAGACCCTGCGCGATGCTAACTACAACTACGTGGGCAAGATTTCGCCCAACGGCACGGTGCGCAACAGCGAGTATGGAGCAGTGGGCTTCTTCAACAACGATGGCACCATTGCCAATGCCAAGGGCAAGACCGTGGGGCGCATCGACGCCAAGATGCAAATCTTCGACAAGAGCGGAGACCTCCTGGGCAAAGTCAACAGCGACGGCTCGGTCTTTGACGACGATGGCGAGCTCTTGGGCAAAATCGAGGTCAAGACCGGCAAGGTGAGCGACAACCACGGCACTGTGCTGGGCTATGCCAACGGCATCTCAATCCAGCGCGTAGCGGCCTACTTTTTCTTCGACTTTTTTAAATAACTGATTCATAACTATGAGACACATTCATTACTTGATAATTGCCATGCTGCTGGCCCTGGGACCGATTGCTGCCGAAGCACAGACCGTGCGCAACAGCAACTATTCTACTGTAGGATATGTGCGCAGCGACGGACGTGTCGAGAATTCCAATCACAGCTGCATTGGCTACATTCGCAGCGACGGTCGTGTCGAGAACTCCAACCACAGCTGCATTGGATACATTCGCAGCGATGGACGCGTCGAGAACTCTAACCACAGCTGCATTGGCTACATTCGCAGCGACGGACGCATCGAGAACTCCAACCACAGCTGCATTGGCTACGTCCGCAACGACGGTCGTGTCGAGAACTCCAATCACAGCTGCATTGGCCAAGTCGAGGGTATGAGCCGTGAATGGGCCGCAGCCTTTTTCTTCTTTTTCTTTAATTAAGTGAATTCTTAACTATGAATAAAAAACTCATCATGTCAGCACTAGCTGTGCTGGCATTTTTTCCGTTAAAAGCACAACAGTTGGAGCTGCCATGCGACTCGCTGCTGAGGCGCGAGGCGGCACGCATGCTCATGGTGGGATTCCGCGGCGACAAGATTAACGACAACAGCGATGCTGCGCGCTACGTGCGCGACCTGCACGTGGGCAGCATTGTACTCTTCGACGTAGACCTCACAGGAAGTGGCAAGGCCGGCTCTCGCAACGTCACCTCAAAGCGTCAGCTCACAAAGCTCACCAGCGACCTGCAGAGCTATGCCGACGAGCCACTCATCATCGCCGCCGACCAAGAGGGTGGACTCGTGTGCCGCCTCAAGACAAAATATGGCTTCAAGCCCACTGTCAACGCCCTATATCTGGGCACCATCGACAACCGCGACACCACATTGCACTACTCACGACAACTGGCCCAAGAGGTGGCTCAGTGTGGCTTGAATCTGAACCTGAGCCCGGTGCTCGACGTTCATCTCGACAAGAATCCACACTTAGGGCATTTCAAGCGTTGTTTCTCGGCCAGCATCGACGTGATAACGCGCAATGCCGCTTGGGTAATCGACGCCCACCACGAGCATGGCGTTCTCACTGCTGTTAAGCACTTCCCCGGACAGGGCAACGCCACCGGCGACTCGCACTACGAACTCGTTGATGTCACCAACACCTGGAAGCCCGAGGAGCTGGAACCTTACCGCCAATTGATTGCTCAAGGCAAGTTAGACGTGGTGATGACCGCTCACATCTACAACCGACAGCTCGACCCTGACTATCCTGCCACTCTCTCACACAAGATGGTGACCGATGTGCTTCGCAAACAACTGGGATTTGACGGCGTGGTGGTCACCGACGACATGTACATGGAGGGCATCCTGAGCCAGTATAGTATCGACGACGCCATAGCCCTTGCCATCAATGCCGGTGCCGACATCCTGCTCGTGGGCAACAACATCAACACTGGCTTTGAAGCCAACCGTCCGTTCAAGCTCGTCGACATCATCGTGGGTCTGGTCAAGAGCGGCAAGGTGCCCTACCAGCGAGTGCACGAGTCGAGCGAGCGCATCCTACGCCTGAAAGCCAAAATCGGCAACAAGGATTAGAAATCTCTAATCACAATCAACGATACAGCTCTGAGGAGGAGATTTTTATCTTCTCCTCAATAGTTTTGCACCCTATACTTTCAATACTCTTCTATTAAATGAAATCTCACAATGGTGCCCTGCATTAACTTCAATACCCGATTCTAATTTTTTTCGGTAATTTTTTTTCGGTAATTGAAAAAGTATTATTTTTGTACAAAATGTATTTGTTAAGTCTATAATCACAACAGGTATACTCAAAGCAAAAAGTTTATTCTCTAACAGATTCATTATTAAGCCTCTGGCTTACAAGAAAAAGATATAATTATGACCGAGAAACAACAGAAGGCGGCGGCGCGGGAATTTGCTGCGAAATGGGAAGGCCGTGGCTATGAGAAGGGCGAGAGCCAGAAGTTCTGGCTTCAGCTGCTGAGCGAGGTGTATGGCGTGGAGCATGCTGCCGACTTTATCGAGTTTGAAGATCAGGTGATGCTCGACAGCACGTCGTTCATTGATGGCTATATCCCATCGACCAAGGTGCTTATTGAGCAAAAGAGCCTCGACAAAGACTTGCTCAAGCCCATCAGGCAAAGCGACGGTAAATTTCTAACTCCTTTTGAACAGGCCAAGCGCTATGTGATTGGGTTGCCATTGAGCCGCCATCCCAGGTGGGTGGTGGTGAGCAATTTTCAGGAGTTTCTCGTCTATGACATGGAGAAGCCTAACGGCAAGCCCGAGCAGGTGCTGCTTGCCAACCTCGAGAAAGACTACTTCCGCCTGAATTTCCTTGTTGACACTGGCAGTGAGCATGTCTCTCGTGAGGAGGAGGTGTCGATGAAGGCTGGCGAGATAATAGGCGCCATCTACGATGCCATGCTCGAGCAGTATGGCGACCATGACCCTGAAACCTTGCAGCAGCTCAATATCCTGTGTGTGCGCCTGGTGTTCTGCCTCTATGCCGAGGATGCTGGCATCTTCACGCGCGACCAGTTCTATCACTATCTTGCTAAGCACGACACCGAGATGATGCGCACAGCATTGCTACAGCTCTTTGAGGTGCTGAACACCCCTGTTGAGGAGCGCAGCAAGTTCTTGCGTGACGATCTTAAAGCGTTCCCCTACGCCAAGGGCGTGTTTGCCGAGTATATCGACATCCCTCAGTTCACTCCCGAGCTGCGTGAACTGCTGTTGCAGAAAGCATCGCTCGATTTTGACTGGAGCGAGATAAGTCCGACGATTTTCGGAGCGATGTTTGAGAGTACTCTTAACCCCGAGACTCGCCGCAGCGGTGGTATGCACTACACGAGCATCGAGAACATCCACAAGGTTATCGACCCCTTGTTCCTCGATGACCTGCGTGCCGAGCTCGACACCATTCTTGAGGAGAAGGTGGAGAAAAAGCGTCAAAAACTGCTTAGCGCTTATCAAGACCGCCTTGCAAGCCTCACCTTCCTTGACCCTGCCTGCGGTTCGGGTAATTTCTTGACCGAGACCTACCTGTCGCTGCGCCGACTTGAGAACCGCGTGGTTAATGCCATGACTCATGGTCAGGCGTTTATCGGCCTAGAGGAGTTCTCGCCCATTAAAGTGAATATCAACCAGTTTTACGGCATAGAGATTAACGACTTCGCCGTGACCGTTGCCACCACTGCACTGTGGATTAGCGAGTCGCAGATGCTTGCCGAGACCGAGCAGATTATCAAGCACGACATCGACTTTCTTCCACTGAAAGCCAATGCCAATATCCACGAGGGCAACGCTCTGCGCATCGACTGGGAAACGGTTGTGCCGAAAGACAAGCTGGATTATATAATCGGAAATCCGCCATTTATTGGGTATTCAAACCAAAACAAAGCGCAGAAAGAAGATATCTTGAGTGTTTTTGTTGACAAAAATGGAAAGCCATTCAAGACCGCTGGAAAAATTGATTATGTAGCAGGATGGTACTATAAAGCAGCACAATTGATGCTTGGCACTAACATCAGAGCTGCATTGGTTTCTACCAACAGCATTACTCAAGGTGAACAAGTTGCATTTATTTGGAAACCTTTAAAGGAACTTTTCGATATCCACATTGATTTTGCCTACCGCACCTTCCGTTGGGACAGCGAAGCAAGCGATAAGGCTCACGTGCATTGCGTCATAGTTGGCTTTAGCAATGTGATGAATACAAAAAAGTTCATTTTTGATAACGATAAGAAGAAAGAAGCACAAATCATCAATCCTTATTTGATTGAAGCACCAGAGGTGTTTATTGAAAGCAGAAAGAACTCATTATGTGATGTGCCTGCAATGATTTATGGCAGCAAACCCACTGATGGAGGTTTTTTGTTCTTGACTGAAGAAGAAAAAGAAAAAGCTATAGCAAAAGAACCTACAATTGAGAAATTCATTAAACAAGTTCTTGGTGCAGCAGAATATATCAATAATAAAAAAAGATATTGCTTATGGCTTGTTGATGCATCCCCCAATGATATAAGAAATTCTTCATTTATAAGAGAACGTGTAGCACAAGTAAGAGATTTTCGACTCTCAAGTCCTAAAAAGGCAACTCAAGAAAGTGCTAACACTCCAGCTTTATTTCAAGAGATCAGGCAACCAAGTAGCGACTATTTAATAGTGCCAAGTGTATCTTCAGAAAATAGAAGATATGTTCCAATGGGATATATATCAAAAGATGTTGTCACCAACAATGCCGTTCTCATTATACCCAATGCATCACTGTATCACTTTGGCGTTTTGGAGAGCAATGTTCACATGGCATGGATGAGGGCAGTCTGTGGCAGGTTAAAGAGCGATTATCGCTACAGCAAGGATATTGTCTATAACAATTTCCCGTGGCCTGAAGTGAGTGATGAGCAGCGTGAGAAGATTGCAGCGACTGCCCAGGCGATTCTTGACGCAA
>CAMHNO010000030.1 GCA_946186575.1 uncultured Prevotellaceae bacterium | reverse complement strand
AGTGCCTATGAGTTGGGCCAACTGATGGCTCAACGTGGATGGGCATGCCTCAATGGTGCCGGGAGCGAAGGACTGATGCGGGCAGTGAGCGACGGAGCGCTCGATGCTGGCGGCGTGGCCATTGGTGTTATTCCACAGTTTATGATCGAAAACGGATGGCATTACGACAGGCTCACAAGCATCATCGCTACACCCACAATGCACGAGCGCAAGCAGACACTTGCCCAGATGTCGCAAGCTGTGATAGCGCTGCCAGGTGGCTGTGGCACTATGGAGGAACTACTAGAAGCTATTACTTGGCGTCAGCTCAAACTCGCAGCTAAACCCATCGTGTTGCTCAACACCCAGGGTTACTACGACAATCTGGTGGCAATGTTTGACCATGCCATAAATCAGGGGTTTATGAAAAAGAGCCACCAGCGACTTTGGGCTTTGGCTCAAACTCCAGCCGAAGCACTCGACATCATTGCCAGTGAGCTTGAGCATGAACCCGAACCATTTGAATCAAAATATTGAAAGTAATTTATGCCTAACGATAACGCAGTTTTTGATATTGACACATTGGTGAATGCCGGCGACAGCGCAGCAACGGCAACAACCGACACCGTGGTGGCGGCACCAAAGGAGCACCGTGCTCAATACTTGGGTGGTTTCCCTCGGCATGAGGGGAACGACACCTCGTTCCAGCACATCAATCAAATGCCGGTTCTTGAGGTGAGTGACGCTGGTAATGCGCGCACTCACAATAGCTCACCGCTGCACGACACCGGCTCAATGATAATGTTTCTGCTCTCGTGCCTGTTCCTTATCACGAGCTACAGGCTGGGAAATGTCTATATCTCAAACTTGATGCACAATATGTTCTCCACCAAGGGTAAGGATGACCTTTATGCCGACCACACGATGAGCGATACGCGCATCATCGTTGCGCTCATGATCAACACATGCCTCATGGAGGGCTTGTTGTTGTTCTATGGGTTAACCTGGATTGATCCACAGCTCACACTGGCATTGCAACGCTCGGTGTTCCTGCATGTGTTTGTGCTTGTGATGGCGGCTGGATTGTTCATCACTCTGCAGCTGTTTCTCTACAGGCTCATTGGCTTTACTTTCAGTGACGACCGCCTCACCGAGTTGTGGGTAGGAGGCTTCTTGGCATCGCAGGCAATGTTGGGACTATTGCTCTTCCCCATTGTCGTGCTCGCACTTGTGTTCCCCACTACTATCAAATTGATGCTCACGCTCTCTATTATCCTATATATTTTGGCTAGAATTGTCTTTATTTGGAAAGGATTTAGGATTTTTTTCAATAATTTGTCATCTAGTATCTATTTTATTTTGTACCTTTGCGCCGTCGAAATTGTACCCCCTCTCTTGGCTCTTGCCGGTACAGTTTATGTATGCAGCATATTATAAATAAAAAACATTGAAAAAGTGAAGATTAAGAAAATCTTGGTTTCGCAACCGAAGCCATCATCTGAAAAATCTCCGTATTTCGATTTAGAACGCAAGTATGGTGTAGAAGTGGTTTTCAGGCCATTCATCAAGATTGAGGGGTTGACATCAAGAGAATTCCGACAGTCAAAAATTCCCATCACCAACCACACTGCAGTCATTTTCACCGCTCGCACCGCAGTCGACCATTACTTCCGCCTGTGCAAGGAACTCAGGTTCAATGTCCCCGACACCATGAAGTACTTCTGCGTGAGCGAGACCATCGCGCATTATCTCCAGAAGTATATCATCTACCGCAAGCGCAAGATTTTCTATAGCGAGACAGGACATGCCGAGGCTCTGCTGCCACTGCTTGCCAAGCACAACAAGGAAACCTACATCTACCCCATCAGCGACGTCCACGACCAAAAACTGCACATCCCCGAGGACGGCAGCATCAAGTTCACTAAGGCGGTCATGTACCGCACCGTGAGCAACGTCATCCGCAACGACGAGGACTTCGACTACGACATGATCATACTCTTCACTCCATCGGGCGTGAAATCGCTCATGCAGAGCTTCCCACACTTCGAGCAAGGCAACATTGCCATTGGTGCTATGGGCAACAAAACCATCGAGGAGCTCAAGAACAACGGGCTGCGCCTCGACCTGACCACAAGCCCCAAGGCGCCCTCGATTGCGGCTGCCATGGAGCAGTACATCAAGCTGCATCTCGACGACCCCGACGAGCAGCGCATCGTGCAAGAGCGATTCTCCGAGCCTGCTGCTGAGCCCCAACAAGAAAACACTCCTGAACCCAAGCAAGAAAAAGCTATGGCCGAGGCAAAAGAGGAGAAGACACAGGACCCAGCTCCCAAAGACGAAGATAAGAAAGCTCCTGCTAAGAAGGCTACCGCGGCCAAGAAGACTGCTGCTAAACCCGCAGCCAAGAAGACTGCTGCCGCTAAACCCGCAGCTAAGAAAACAGCTGCAGCTAAACCCGCAGCTAAGAAGACTGCTGCAGCTAAACCCGCAGCTAAGAAGACCACTGCTGCTAAACCTGCAGCTAAGAAGACAGCTGCTGCTAAACCCGAAGCTAAGAAGACCACTGCTGCTAAACCTGCAGCTAAGAAGACTGCTGCAGCTAAACCCGCAGCTAAGAAGACTGCTGCAGCTAAACCCGCAGCTAAGAAGACTGCTGCCACAAAAAAAACAACCGCCAAAAAGAGTGAAAAATAACAAATTCACGCTTTTTTCTATAAACAACTATAATTCTCCCCTGTGCATCCAAGCATTGGGGAGATTGTTTTCACATAGCTTGCTGAAAACCTTGCGAGCGTGAGCATTTTATCAACATAAAAATGAAAAACTTCGTTTATTATTTTGTTCTGCTCTCGGTTTGCACTAATTTTGCACCGCTATAGTTTTACAAGCAACTCGTCGATTAGAGTAAATGGAGAAAGACTATCTTAAAAAAGTTCCTCTCATTGTGCTGACAGCGATTTTTGTGCTACTGGCCATGTACTGGATTCCGCCTCTTGCGGTGGGAGGATGGCACATGCGCAAAATCGACCTGCTTGCCGACGTGCGAAGCGACTCGGCGGTGAACCAGCTCATTGCCTCCGACTCCACCCTGGCGAGCGTGATCATGGCAAGCGATTCTACAGCTCTTAACGACGACAAGATGCCCGACTCGGTGCCTCCTGTGCTCGAAGGGTCGCACCTGACGCGTGACAAGAGTGGCAAGCTCATCACCATGGAGGACTCTATCATAAATGCTAAGGCCGAAGTAACCGAGACACGAAGTGGTGTGACGAGCATCATCGACATGAGCAATGGCGCGCCGTGCGGCATGAGTTCGTTCTACAACGCTCTGGCCATGGCAAGCGGCCGACCGGTGAGAATCGCCGTCATCGGCGACTCGTTTATCGAGGGCGACATCATGACATCTAAACTGCGCGAGCTGCTGCAGCAGCGATTTGGAGGCAAGGGCGTGGGCTACCTCCCCATCACATCAATCACTGCGGGATTCAGCCGCACGTGCAAGCAGACGTTCTCGGGATGGACACAGCACAAGGCGGTAGATCGCACTGGATATGTCGACACCTACAACAACATCACTGGCAATTACTTCAACGCAAGCAACGGAGCATGGGTGAGCCTCACTGGACTGGGAGGGCACTACCCCCTTGCTGGCTCATGCAACAGCTCGTCGTTCTACTTCCTGGGAGGGGCTGGTTCGGGCTATGTCACTGCTGTGGTCAATGGCACCGACTCTACCTATTTCCCGCTCTCTACTGCCAGCACAGTGGGGCATGCCACCGTGCATGGCAACATCAAGACGGTGAAGTGGATGGTGCGCGACCCTGGCAATATGGTGTTTCTTGGCGCGTCGATGGACTGCGACAACGGCGTCATAGTCGACAACTTTGCCATGCGCTCATCGAGCGGCCATCACTTGAGCCGCGTGCCGGCAAGCACCATGAACGCCTTTAACCAAGCAAGGCACTACGACCTGGTGATAATCATGTATGGCCTGAACGTTGCCGGACACAACAACAGCGCCTACACCGCCTACTGCAAGACCGTGACCGCAGCAATCAACAACATAAAGAGCAACATGCCAGGCACAAGCGTGCTCGTGGTGGGATGCAGCGACCGTGAGGAGCGAACAAGCACCGGATGGCACACCATGAAGGGTGTGCTCGGGCTCATTCAGGCACAAAAGCGCGTGGCCATCGACTGCAACGTTGCATTCTGGGACCTCTACTCGGCAATGGGAGGCGAGGGAAGCATAGTCAAGATGGTGCGCAACGGCGAGGCAAGCAAGGACTACACCCACATCACCTACAAGGGTGGCGACCGCATTGCTCGCTACCTCTACGACGCGCTCATGCTGGGATATGACAACAGATAAAACTCTTCACCGATAGCACAATGGACAACCTGTGGCAAAACATATTGAGCTTCTTTAAATTGCAGTTTGGCACCATCGACCCGGCGCTGCTGCTGCATCAGCTCGCCTACGACGAGAAATCGCCGCTCATCTTCTCGAGCGGGCTATTCTTGTTCTTGTTTGCCATCTTCATCGTGATCTACACACTACTGCAACACAAGTCGCTGCCGCGCACCCTCTTTGTGGTTGCCTTCAGCTACTTCTTCTACTACAAGAGCAGCGGCATGTACTTCTTCTTGATAGCGATAGTCACATGCAGCGACTACATCATTGGGGAATTCCTGACCGTAGCACGGTCACGAACGGCACGCAAGCTACTGGTGGCGCTAAGCCTTGCCATCGACCTGGGCCTGCTCGCCTATTTCAAGTACACCAATTTCTTTGGGCAGATGTGGAGTGGCATCACTGGGGCACCCTGGCACAACCTCGACATCTTCCTGCCGGTGGGCATCTCGTTCTTCACGTTCCAGTCGTTGAGCTACATCATAGACATCTACCGCCGCAAGATTAAGCCTGTCGACAACCTGCTCGACTATGCCTTCTACGTCTCGTTCTTCCCGCAGCTGGTGGCTGGACCCATCGTGAGGGCGAGCGATTTCTTGCCACAAATCTACAAGCCGGTGGTGGTCACACGCCAAATGTTGGGCCAGGGCTTCTGGTTCATCATCACGGGCTTGTTCAAGAAGGCCGTCATCAGCGACTTCATCAGCATCAACTTCGTCGACCGTGTGTTCGACAACCCCATTCAGTTCAGCGGCATAGAGAACCTGCTGGGCGCCTATGGCTATGGATTGCAAATCTATTGCGACTTCTCGGGCTACAGCGACATGGCAATAGGCTTGGCATTGCTCATGGGCTTCCGCTTCAACATCAACTTTAACAACCCCTACAAGGCGGTGTCGGTCACCGACTTCTGGCGACGGTGGCACATCTCGCTCAGCACTTGGCTGCGCGACTATCTTTACATCTCGCTCGGTGGTAACCGCAAGGGCAAGTTCAGGCAGTATCTCAACCTCTTCATCACCATGCTGCTCGGAGGCCTGTGGCATGGTGCGGCACTCAACTTTGTGCTGTGGGGAGCCATGCATGGACTGGCACTCATCATCCACAAGCTGTGGATGACACTCAGCCAAGGCTGGCAACTGGTCACCGCCAAGTGGTGGAACGTGCTGATGACAATCGTCACCTTCCACTTCGTAATCTTTGCTTGGATGCTTTTCCGCAACCCCGACATCACTTGGAGCGCACTCACCGGCAGCGCCGGATGGGGCAACCTGGGCATCATGCTCTCGCAAATCACCCACAGCTTCAAGCCCGAGCTGTTGCCCGACGTTGTGGCAAGCTACTGGCAGGTGATGATGCTCATAGCCATTGGCTACATCTTGCACTTCATCCCCGACTCCTTCTCGCAGCAGTGTAAACAAGCATTTGTGAGAATGCCCGTCGCAGTCTATATCCTGGCGCTAATCGTCATGATTGTGATCATCATCCAGGTCAAGACAAGCGAGATTCATCCATTCATCTACTTCCAGTTCTGAGGCAAAGCAAGTTACACACATCTACTCTTTCATAATAAACGCAGCAAGGCGGCTCCCTCTCTAAATCAGATGGAGCCGCCTTACTACATATAATCTTTTCTTCTTGCGTGGGAATGTTTCTATCGATGGTAGTTCAATATAGTATATCTTCAAGCCGGTATAGAGTATCTTCGTCCTCGTTTTCAAACACTATGTCAAATGTTATACCGTCTACATCAGGGTCCCAATTGGACGATGCAGCCAGCTCTAAGTAGGGCAATGTAAGCAATGCCCGCACATTGCGCTCATTGTTTGATGGCGCTATATATTCTCCATAGACACACATCTGGTCCTCGTCAACGTCAAGTATTTCGGTCATATTGTCGCCTTTGTAGGGATATACACACATAGGTGATTTTATTCTTCCGGTTCTTGACATTAAAGTCGATGTAGAAAGCAATGCACTTGTTGTCATCATCATCTTCAGAATCGGTGTCAACAAAATAATCATTGATTGTGAAAACTGGTGATGCTGAGTGTGGTTTGTTCTTGGGCTTACTGCGTGATGATGAACGGCTACGGTGGCTTGAAGATGAACCACTGCGGCTCCTTGACGAGCCCCTCACCGAGGAGCTATGACGGCGCGAGCGTCCATCCTGGGCATCCACCTGAACTTGTGGCAGCGATATTATGCCACAACCATGAATAATAGTATTCTTGTTAAAACTGACCTCATAGTTTCATTATCTGTTAATTAATACTTAATCTTAAGTTTCTATCAATCATAGTCAAGGTCGCACAGCTCGGCTATGGTGTTGCCATACTCGTCTAAGAACTCCAAGTCAAACGTTATACCATCCACCTTAGGGTTCCAGTTCACCGAATTAACAAGGTCGTAATAAACGATATACATGTCCACAATGCCACGCTCACTCAAATCGCCACGCGGCACATAGTCAAAATAGGTGTACAATGGCTGACCCAGACTATTGAGAATTGGGGTTTCATTATCGCCCTTGAACGCCGAGATGCGAATTGAGGTTTTCCTGCCCTGGCGGTTTCTTACACTGAAGTCCACATGGAATTGGATGCTCTCCAACCCATCGTTGCGGCGAGCCTGGGTATTAGCCCAATAGCTGTTAATATAGACAGGGAGCGACCTCGACATGGCATGGCCCGCTCCTGAACGCTTGGGGGGTGCCGAGTTGCTGCGCGACGACACGTGACGCCTTGACGATTGTTGCGAACTTGATTTCGGCTTGGCCTGTTGCTTGGGTTGTTGTTTTTTTGTCGTGCTGGTCGACGAGCCCTGGCGACGCATTCCCGAGCGTCCATTCTGAGCATTCACTTGTGGCACCACTGCTATCAATGCCACAACCAGCAGGAGTAATGTTTTTTTAATGGATGTTCCCATAGTTTTATACTTTACAATAAATTTCTTGAATCATTAAGCCAATTATTTCCCAACAGTGATGCAGTTGCGCTTGTAAAGAAGTCGCTTGCCGTTGTCGTCGGTGACTTCGATGTCGATTGTGCACTGCTTCTTGAAGTTGTGAGCCTTTAGGAAGAGGTTGTTGGGCACATAGATTTTAAAATCATCCCAGTGGGCAAAGGTATAATCGGCTTTCCCATAAGCGAAATATTGAATCTCGGTGCCTGCATTGTCGGCAAGACGGGTCACGTTGTCGTCGCGGAAGAAGTACAAGTACACCCTGAACCTCTCACCTGGCAGATGGTTGACGTTAAAGTCGAGGTGAACGAGGAGTTTCTTCTCGTTGTTTTCCTTGATGTTTTTATCAAACCACACCCTGTTGATTATCGCCGAGCGCTCATAGTCGGCAATCTCCTGACCGGTGCTGTTGCCATCTTGAGTGATAACGATGTGGCACTTGCGATACTCGGCAACAATCTCGATGGTTCCTCGTCGCGTCGACGAGCTGCTGTTAGGCGCGCACTCCAGGTTGAAACCACTCTGGCTCAACCCCGACACAACAACCCACGATGGCTTGTCGAGGATTTGAAATCCCGACGCAAAACTTGTTGTCACACTAATCCACTCTGAGCCGCCACACCATGGCTTTGAAAGATTGAGCTCTTCGGCACCATTGGCGGCCACATAGCTATGGTCAACAGGCTTCTCAATCATGTCGTCCTTGCGGTCGCTGATGATATCGAGCATCTGCTGTGAGTTGCCACTATTGCCAGTGTTGAGCTGCTGTTGCTGCGATTGCTGCTTGCCTCGCCCACTCTGCGAGGGCTTCGACTGGGGCTTCGACTGTGGCTTTGCTGCTGGCTTCGACTGAGTTGAAGAGCTCTTCTTCTCCTTGGGAGCACTTCCATGATTGCGGTTTTTAGTAAACTGCGCCATCATGGTTGCCGTGGAACAACTCATGAGAAGTGCAAGCATTATGGTCAATATTCGATTGCTCATGTCTTTTAATCTAAAGATTAATAAAATAATGGACTCTTGTGACCACTCAAACTATTCGTTAACTTCTTTGCCTTCAATCACCTTGCTCAGGTGACGACCTCGCTTGTCCTTCCATTCGCCACTGTAGACACTGCCTTTCTTGGCCTCGCCAGTGAAGACATCGCCATTGTTTTGAGTGTAGGTGCACTGGCCGTCGAACATGTCCTGATAGAAGCGACCCTCATACACATCGCCCTTGGCGTCGCCTTGAGAGTATTCAAATTTGCAGTTGTCGCCCTGACGCACACCGTCGACATAGGGGCCCTCATACACTCCCTCTTCATACACACCCTTGCCCACTCCATTGGGCTTGCCGTTGACAATGGGGCCGGTGTAGGTGAATTTCCTTGTGATTGAATCGCCTATGCTGATGGTAAGAGTCGAGTCGGTGACCTGAATGGTCTCGGTAGTATCCTTCCCGTCGGTATTCTCAATCACCGTTTCGTTATTGCTGGGGTCATCCTTCGACTTGTCGCGCAGCATGAAGTAATAGATCATCAAGAAGCCAAGCAGCAGCGTGAGCACAAAGGCAATGATGCCAAAGAGCGTGGCGCGACGCTTGGGAGTGAGGCCTCCACTGCTGGATGAAGCATCAAATGATGGTTCGGGGTCAGGTTCTGGCTCTTGCAGGGGCTGTTGGTCAAGTGGAGCAGGCATTGGTTCCTCGGGCATCAGAGGCTGCTGCGACATTGCTGCCGCTGGCATCCCGGGAACATCAGGAGCACCTGGCATCTCTGGAACACCTGGCATCTCAGGAACGCCGGGCACATCGGGAACACCGGGCATCTCAGGAACGCCGGGTACATTAGGAACGCCTGCCACATCGGGCAGAGCCGTCTTGTCGTCGTTATCATCTACTGGTGGAACCGGAGCGGTGGTGATGGGCTTGAGGCGCCTCTTGCGGCCGGCACGGCCCACTGGCTGCTGCAAGGGTTGCTGCTGCAAGGGTTGCTGCTGCACAGGGGTGGGTGCCGGTGGCTCGGGCATCTGCATCTGAGGCTCGGGCATGGACGCCGGTGGTTCGGGCATCTGCACCTGAGGCTCGGGCATGGACGCCGGTGGTTCGGGCATCTGCACCTGAGGCTCGGGCATGGGCGTCGGTGGCTCGGGCATCTGCACCTGAGGCTCGGGCATGGGCGCCGGTGGCTCGGGCATCTGCACCTGAGGCTCGGGTTGTGGCGTGGACTGCATGTCGTTATTTTGCAAGCCATTCACTATTGTCGCCTCATCGTCGGCTTGATTAACTTTGCTTTGCGCTACGGGTTGTGCCATTCCACCTGTTTCCTTGAACTTCTTGAGGAACTCCTCCACTTCGTCCACACTCTTGGGACGGTTGTCGGGCTTGATGTTCATCATCCACATCACCAGCTGCTTGAAGTCCTCGCGAGTGCCAGGATAGAACTTGAAGGCTGCCGGGCCGTCGTTGTTGATAGCCGACGTGCGCGGTGGCTTCTGGTTGGTCGAGAGGTTATAGAGCGTGGCGCCCAACGAGTAGAGGTCGGTCCAGGGGCCTATCTTCTTGTAGTCATACTCCTGCAGCTCAAGCGGCGCATAGGTGGTGGTGAACGAGAGCACGCTCGATATGGTGGGGTCGCCCGAGTTTGGGTCGATTTGCTTCGTTGAGCCAAAGTCGATGATGAGCACATTGCCGTTCACGTCGAGCATGAGGTTGCTGGGCTTGATATCGAGGTGCCACATGCCGGTGTTGTGCATAACCTTGAGCGCGTCGAGCACCTGTGGCAGCATGTTGTCCATAATCCAGCTTGTGTCGAGCGGAGCATTCTGGTGCTTCATGATGTCGCTCAGCGAGCTTCCGTTCACATATTGCATCACATAGTAGGCAGTATTGTTCTCCTCAAAGAGGTCATACACCTTCACAATGTGGTCGTTGTTGTTCTTTCCGAGCACCCACAGGCGCTTGGCTTCGCGCTTGAACACACTGCGCAGCTTGTTGAACTGGTCCAGGTTGGCCACGTTGCTCACATTAACGTTGGGTGTTGCCCAGTCGCGTTGCGACACTCCCTTAATAAAGAACTCCTTGATTGCTACTTGCTCATCAAACTCCACATTGGTGGCCACATAGGTGTTGCCAAAGCCGCCACTCGATAAGTAGGTGTCGATGCGATACACGCCTCGCAACATGGTGCCCACTTGCAACATTGAATTATTGTCAACTGTGTTATTTGCCATACGGATATGCTTAGGTTTTTAGTTAATCGATATTTATAAATAGAGGTTTCTTTAAAACAAAATTCTGGAAAAGTGCCGGAATAGTTCACATAATGATTTGAATTTCAAATACTTTCCATCATCATTTCCATAGATGCACATTTATACTTTACAAAATTAATAAATTTTCCTCATTAATTTATCACATTCCTCAAAAAAAAGTTGCAAATTTATTATCAATTTTATTATCAAGCGCAGTAGGGGCAAGAAAACCTGTGGCTTGCGGCACAATCCACACCTGTGCATGACGACATTCACATAATTTCCATAATTTCTCGTTTGTTAATGATGCTTATTAACGTGAGTTCGATGAATTTGTCGTTTGAAAAATGCGATTTAGCGAGACAAAGTTTTAGCTTGCTGAAAACCTTGCGAGCGTGAGCATTTTATCCAAAAATGCGATTTAGCGAGGCAAAGTTTTAGCTTGTTGAAAACCTTGCGAGCGTGAGCATTTTATCCAAAAATGCGATTTAGCGAGGCAAAGTTTTAGCCTCAAGCTTCTAAAGTAACATTGAATGTGACAAATGCGTTGTATGTCATAGCTCCCCATCTAAGTTAGAGGGGGATACAGGGGGAGTGTGTAGATGCGCAAATGTAGAAAAAATTAATCCTTTTGTCGAAAAAAACACACTCCCCCCTGCCCCCTCTAACTTAGAGGGGGAGATTTTTGCTTAATATACAGTAACTTGATATTCCATTTTTTACTTTAGAAACTTGAGTAGTTAATAATAAATTATTAGTGCCCGATAAATGAAAATTTGTGGCCAATTCATGGCAATTTGGGTTGAAAAAACGTCTGAAAAGTGGTCAAACTTAGAGCGTGATGGCCGCAACAGAAAACGGCCATCACGCTCGGTGAGTGATTTCTTTCAACTAAAGGTGCCCTCGCGCTGCGTCAGTTCTTGCGGCGCAGCACCAGGAAGATGCACATGCCGGCAATCACAAAGAGCAGTGCCGGCACCACAATGTAGAGCCAGTCGATGTCCTTGCTTGGAGCCTCGGCCACCTCTTCGCCTCCGTCAACATGCTTGTCGACATTGCCACGCTTGTCATACCAGGTGCCCTTCACCAGTTTGCCGTCGCGGGCAGTGCCTTCGAAGTAGTAACCATCGTTTTGAGTGTAACGGCACTCGCCTTCGAAGCGGTCGTCGTCGTAGGAACCCTCATATTTGTCGCCATGGCTTTTGCCCTTTGAGAACACAAAAATGCAGCTGTCGCCGTCTCTCACGCCGTCGTCGTAGGGTCCATCGTAGGTGCCGTCGCTGTACTTGCCCTTGCCTCGCCCGTTGGGCAGACCGTCCTTGATGGGGCCAGTGTAGGTGTAGGTGACAGTGCTGTCGTTCACCTTGCAAGTGATCACGGTGTCGGTCACCACACGGGCATCAGGGTCAGCGTCGGTGCCAGTGGTGGTAGTCTTTGCTAATTCGGTCTTCTGATTGTCTCCGGCATTGTCGCTTGCATCATTGCCAGAGTTCTTAAAAACCAGTAGATAGATGAGCAGGCCGGTTATCAGGCCGGCAACGATGAACGAAAGCAGCATGTACAGGTTGGCATGGCTCTTGCCCTCTTTGGGCTCATCATCAAAGTCATTGCCGTAGTTGCCGCCATAGTTGTTGCCTCCCATCATGCCACCACCGCCATGCATGTTGGCAGGGGGCACTTGGCCGGCAGGAGGCATTGCGGGGGGAGTGGAAGCCGACTCAATCTTGCGGGCCTCGACCTTAGGCACCATTGGGGCCACTACTTGCGCACCACCAGGCTGCATCAGGCCGCCAGGCAGATCGGTGTCGTCACCGTTGTCCGCAGGAGTGCCTGCGGTCGCTGCTGGCTGCGAGGCTACAGCTGCTGGCTGCTGGCTGGGTTGCACTCGTTTTTTCTTGAGCTGCACCACCCGCTCCTCTTCGGCATCAACGTTAGGCGCCGGCGTGCCGCCTACGGCGGCCGCCGCTGCGGCTGGTACGGCAGGTGCTTCTTGCGCCGGTGCTCCGGTTGTGGGTAGTGCTTCGTCGTCGGGCTTGGTGGCCTCGGCCTTCTTAGCGATGAACTCCTTGATTTGCGCCACGCTTTGCGGACGCTTCTCGGTGCTGGTGCTCATCATCCACATCACCATTTGCTTGAACGTCTCGTTGGTGCCAGGCAGGAACTTGAACGCCGCGTCGCCATCCACCGTGAGCTCCGACGAGCGTGGTGGCCGCTGCAGCGTGGCAAGGTTGTAGAGCGTGGCGCCCAGCGAGTAGATGTCGGTCCAGGGGCCTATCTTCTTGTAGTCATACTCCTTGAGCTCGATGGGCGCATAGGGGCGCGTGAGCATCAAGAAGCTCGAGATGGTGTCGGGGTCGCCCGAGTTGGGGTCCACCTGCTTGCTCGACCCGAAGTCGATGAGCAGGATGTTGCCATTGGAGTCGGCCATGATGTTGGCAGGCTTGATGTCGAGGTGCCAAATCTTGTTCTCGTGCAGCTCCTCGAGTGCATCGAGCACCTGCGGCACGAAGATGTCGAGCAGCCACGTCGAGTCGATGGGAGCATTTTGCTGCTTCACCAGCTCGGCAAACGAGCTGCCGTTGATGAACTGCATCACATAGTAGGTGGTGTTGTTCTCCTCGAAGATGTCATACACCTTCACAATGTGAGGGTTGTTGAGCTTGCCCAACCTGCGCAACCGCTTCGCCTCACGCTTGAACACACTGCGCAGCTTCTCGAACTGCTGGATGTTCTCAAAGTTGGGGATGCTGATGCTGGTTGAGTTGAAATCGCGCTGCGAGAGCCCCTTCATGAAGAACTCCTTGATTGCAACCTGCTCGTCGAACTCCACGTTGGTGGCGACATAGGTGTTGCCAAAGCCGCCACTCGAGAGGTAGGTATCTATTCGGTAAATCTTTCGCAGCAAGGTTCCGACCTGCAGCATCGAATTACCATCTACTGTATTCGGATTCATCGGTGGTTAGTATAATATCAAATTATTCTTATTTTGGATTGCTCGATTGCTGCTGTTGCTGTTGTCTATTCTTTGCTGCCTGTCCAATATTTGTTGTTTTATTTGGATTTCTTTCTCCACTACTACTTTGTGAACCATTCTCTTCACTCGGTACTTTCTTATTACCTGACATTTGCTCATACTTACCTCGCACTTGAGCATCATTTAACTTTTTACTTATATCTGATTGAGGTTTAGAAGAAGGCTTCCCACCTGCGTTCGAACCGCTCGAAGTAGAGGGAGTAGCAACTTGCTTGTGCTGAGCATTTTGCGAAGGAGCGCTGTTGCTGCTGCCACCAACACTGTTGGTTATCGCGTCGGGGTTACCGGAATTTTCTTCTAACTGCTTCACCATCTCCTGGGCTTTCTCCTGGTTGTCTTCGTTCTTGCCCATCTTCTTCATGATGAGGATGGCAGCGCCGGCAATTACCGCCAGTGCCAGGATGCCTATCAAGAGCTTGAGCCAGATGCCGGTAGCATCGCTTTTCTTCTTTTTCTTCATGCCGGGGAAGTCGTCGTCGAAGTCCTCGTCGTCGAAGCGCTGGCGGGCGTTGGCGCGGCGTCCCACAGGCTCGGCAGCGGTTACCACCTCAACCTGGTCGTCGCCCTCTTCCATCACTGGCACTGCTGCTGGTGCGGCACTCATGGGCGATGCTTGCTGCGGAGCTGGAGCGTCAGCCGTGTGCTGCAGCTGCTCGAGCGGCGATGCCTGCTGTGGCTGTGGGTTCATGGCATTGGCGGCCATCTTGGCCAGCAGCGCCACCTCGTTGTAGTGCGAGGTCTTCTCGTCGTTGGGGTGCTGGTCGTCGCCCACCTCGCTCGACACACCCTTCACCTTGATGAGGTAGGCCGAGTGGTTGTCCTTGTTGCCCATGGTTGCAGCTCGCAGTTGCTCAATCTTGCTCTCGTCGCTGGTCTCGCTTGCCAGCAGCGCGATGAGCTCAGCGTCGGTCATCTGCTCGAGCATGCCGTCGGAGCACAGGTAGAAGTAGTCGCCTGGCAGCACGTCGGTGGTGTGGGCAAGGTCGATGCTCACGTCGTTATCCTCACCGGGCATGAGGGCGCGGGTGATGACGTTGCGGCGCGACGATGTGGCCATCTGGTCGTAGGTGATATCGCCTGCCATAAACAGGTCGTAAACCAGCGAGTGGTCGATGGTCTTGTATAGAATGCGGCGCTGCGAGGGGCGGATGTGGTAGACACGGCTGTCGCCAATGTGGCCCATGGTCACGCCACCGCTGTGCAGGCACACCATGGTGAGCGTGGTGCCCATCTTCTTGAGCGACCCGTCGTCGAGTTCATCGAGCTTCTTGCGAGCATACTTGATGGCCTCGTCCACATCCTCGTCGTCGAGGATGCCGTCGCTGCCAATGTGATCGTTAATCCACTGGCTCACAGCCTGGCACACGGCATTGCTGGCAACTTCGCCTTTCTCGTGGCCACCCATACCGTCACACACGAGGAACAGGCGGTCGCTAACTGTGGCGGCACCTAATGCCGGGAAGATGCTGTCTTCTTGATTATCGCGTTGCCCCAGCTCGTTGAGAGCCATGGGGTTGAATAATTCAAATTTCATGATATACTATTGTGATTGAGTGTGTGTTTTCTTAATTATTTTATTACCTTAATCTTGATGCTTTTTAAAAAAAACATGGACTGCGCTGCAAGCAAAATAGGTTAGGCTTCGACAATATGTAATATTGCTGCGCTGCAACTTGCACTGAGCAGTCCTGTGGTGGATTTCTTCGCCCTCCCCTCCCCCTGTTACGGGGAGAGAGGAGAGCAGAAGATTATTCTGCATCAATCATAACGGTCGTCTGACCCATTGTGATGATGTCGCCCTTGTTGAGCATCACAACATCTTGGGGACCTAAAGGCTTGCCATTGACAAGGGTCAAGTTCATGTTCTTGTAGTTGGCAAGGGTGGCATAGGTGTTGCCGTTAGCATCTACCTTCACCTCGGCGATAGCATGGTTGCGACTCATGTTCATGTCGCTCGTTGGCAGCTGCAGCTTGGCCTGGCTCGTCATCGCTTGCCGCCCTATGGTGTTCGCGCCCTTGTCGAGAGGGAACTTCATGCCGTTGAACACCACGCTGTAGCGCAGCTGCTTGAAGCCGCCCACCTCGGTCTTGGCATCCTCCTCGTCAACGGGTGGTGGAGCGGAGCCTTCGGCACCTTTGAGCTTGAGGTTAAGCTTGGTTTGGCAAACTGGGCAAGGAATGTGCTTGACGGTTTCACCTTCCTTGAAAGGCACGTCAAGCACACTGTTGCAAGTTGGACATTTAACTCGTACTTTCTTCATAGCGTTGGTCTATAGCACTTTGTGTTGTATATAATGTCCTTACGCTTTTAATTAAGCAAAGTCGGCACCCATGTCAACTGGAGCATCGTCGTGAGCAGGAGCCACGTCGTCGTGACTTGCATAGATGTCGTCGTGGTAGCTCACTTGCTCGGGTTCGGGAGCGGGAGCGGGTTCGGGTTCGGGAGTAGCATCCACGTGCTCCACATGCTCTACTGCGGCATATTGCTCATCGGTCGAAACCTCAACGTCGACCTGGATGTCGCCGCTGTCGACGATAATGTCGTCGGTCGAGTCTGTCGAAACCACTGCCACCATGCCGTCGTCCACGTCGTCGATGTCGTCGCCGCTGTCGAGCACGTTAACCATAACGTCGTCGTCGTCGCCCACCATTGCGGTACCGTCCTCGTCGTAAGAAACGAGAGTGGGCTCGTCGCCATTGGCCACTGCGTTGAGCTGAGCCATGAACTCGTTGGCCTGCTCGGGATTCTCGGCTGCCAGTCCGGCATAGAAGTTCTCAACCTTGAGACCTTCGTTGCTGATGTTGATAACCTCGTCCTCCTCGAGCACACCATTGCTGTTGAAGTCGGCAACTGCCAGATCGAAGGTACCGTCCACGTCAACGTCGATAACGAGCATTTCCTGGCCGTTGAGAGTCATGGTGCCTGAGATTTCATAGTTGCCGTCCTCATCGATGTCGGTAACATTGAGTCCCACAAAGTGAACATCCACGTCTCCGCCTTCACCCACATCTTGAGGGATGGGGCGGCTGGGCTGCTGCACGTAGGTGTTGAAGTTGTTAACGTGCACGTGGTCGTGCGAGCCGTGACCGTCGGCGTGGTCTACGTGGAGATCGCCGGGGTTAGAAGCATCGGCCTCGTCATTGTTGAAGTGGTCCATAGCATATACAACGCCGGCGCCCGCGCCTGCCAATGCCATACCGCCCACAACGCCGGCAGCAACCTTAGCTGCCATGTGGTCATTCTGAGGCTTAGCCTTCTTGCTAACTGGTTTCTGTGGTTGGTTTGCAGGATTCATGGGGGGCATCATAGCCTGAGTTTGATCGTTTGTGTTCATTGTCGTGTATTTTTTTAGATGATTAATAAATTTCTTGGATTTTTACAATGCAAATTTAATTATTAAAAATGGGGAATCCAAACGTTTTTTGGGTTTCGTGATAAAATAGCGGGGTTTTGTGACGAAATGCACGGGAATGGCGATTTTTTTCAGAGCCACTCTTGCTGCCTCATTTTAGCACCGCGGGGGTCAGCCATTCTTTACTTGGCTACCCCCAGCGGTGGTGAAAGTATTATGTCATTCCTTTAGCCTATTGCGTCGAAGTCGGCGGCAGCATCCACATCGGCATGCGAGTGGTCGTCGTCGGTGCTTGCCAGCCACTGGTCGTCGGTGTGAACAGCGGGGTCGATGTCGTCCATTGCAGGCTCTGGCTCGCTGGCAGGCTCGGCCTGTGCCACCACTTGTGGCTCGGGCTCGACATGCACATCGGTGGCTTCAGCCACAACATCCTGACCGCCATCAATTATGACATCGGCTGCAGCCATGCCATCGTTGATCACGTGGATGGCATCGTCGCCGTCGGCCGGCAGGTCGTGCGATGCGATGAGAATTTCGTTCTCATTCTCGGGATTCACCTCGATGGGTTCCTCGTTGATGATGCTGATGTTGCCGTCGGCATCGATGCCATCGTAGGTCGAGATTTGAGCTGTGATGGGCTCGTCGATGTTGATTATATTGCCATCGATGTCAACATCCGGTTCGGACATTCCAACTATGATATCATCGTCGTCGACATCTACAACCTCGGCGGGCATTCCTTCAATTATAACATCGCCCTCGCCATAGCTTGCAATCAGATTGCGGTTGTTGCCTCCAATCAAACCATCGATTTGCTCCTGATATTGCTGCGCCTTGAGCGGGTTGTCGGCCATGAGCCCGCGGTGAAAGTCGCTCACGGTGAGGTTTTCGCGGCTCACGTCCACTATCTCGTTACCCTCGAGCTTGTTGTTGCGGTTAGCGTCGCACACTGCCACGTCGAAGCGGCCGTCCATGTCCTCGTCGATATAGGTGATTTGATAGTCATTGTAGGTCACCGTTCCCACTATCGAGGCTGTGCCGTTGGCATTAGGCACCACGTCGAGGCTGGTGAATTCTATCTCAGGCTCGGGAGGAGGTGGTGGAGGGGTGGGACCATTGTGGTGGTGCACATGCACTTCGCTGTGATGATGATGGTGACTGCCATGGTCGCTGCCATGGTCCACATGGTTGTCCTGGCCTGCATTGTCGGTAGCGTCATCGCCAGGGCGTGTAGCGGCATAGAGTGCTGCTCCACCGGCGCCTGCCACGGCTGCTCCACCCAGCACGCTGGCAACAATCTTGAGAGCCATGTTGTCGTCCTTAGCGGTGCGACGACGACCTGCTGTCTTCTTCTCTGTAGGGTTGCCAGGATTGCCACCGGGCATCATGGCTTGAGTTTTCTCGTTGGGATCCATAGGAAATAATTCTTTATATTGCGTTGATGATTAATTGATTTCACATTGCAAAGTTACCACATCGACCCGCCCTTTACCAAACTTTGGGCACTCTTCATGACAAAGGGCGGGGCTTTAATGATGAAATACTGAAGTTTGCTGACAACTGCCGAGGCAGTGCTCTTGCCATTAGGCATCGAGCGAATCGCTTGCAATGTCGCTGCTGGTGTCCACACCACCGTCCATCTCGCACGTGGCATCGGCCCAGAGGTTCTCCTCGGGCATGTCAATTGGCTCGGGCTCGCTGGCGGGTTCGGGCTCGGGAGTCACAACCTCGGCCATTGGCTCGGATTCGGGCTCGGGGGTTGCAGTCTCGATCACGGGTTCTGGCTCATAAGTTTCGGTCTGAGCCAGTGGCTCGGGCTCGGGAGTCACAACCTCGGCCATTGGCTCGGATTCGGGCTCGGGGGTTGCAGTCTCGATCACGGGTTCTGGCTCATAAGTTTCGGTCTGAGCCAGTGGCTCGGGCTCGGGAGCTATGTCGTTTTCAACATTGTCAACCTCGATGGTGGCAACGCTCTCTTGGGCTGGCTCATAGATTGGATCGTCGGCAGGCTCGTCATTGCTGCCCACAAGGATTCCATCGCTGGCAGGAGCGCCGGCATCGTTGTCGCTCACATCAAACACAGAGTCGCTGTCGTCGGCCTTATAGTCATCAATATTTGCCAGTTCTTCAACGTCATCGTCACCCATCTCAAATGGCTCGGCAACGTCGATATCCTCGTTCATAGCAAAATCCTCATGGTTTGCAGGCTCAATATCCTGAACAGGATCTTCGTCGAGCTCGTCTAAGTCGGTCATAGGAATCTCGTCGGTCATGCCAAACTCGTCATCATTCAATGTCACTGTGCCATTTTCATCAACGTCGAATGAGTCGACCACATCGGAATATGCGCTATTGTCCTCGTCAAAGCCATAGAAGTCCTCGAGTTGTCCCACAAATGCATAGGCACGCTCGGGGTCAACAGAGGCAAGCTCGGTTAGAGCATCGTCGACTGTGATGTTCAGGTGCTCAATGTCGGCACGCTCATCAAGGTTGATGGTGCCATCCTCGTTAAAATCGGCCAGCATGTAATTGAAGATGCCGTCCAGGTCATCGTCGACAAGGAAGCTCAGCATTCCGCCCATGTCAAGGGCTGCCACAAACTCGGGCATGTCGTTTTCGTCGATATCGGCTATCGCCATGTCTTTCACAACAACCGGAGTTTCTTCCACCTCTTGACTCACCTCAATGGGTTGCTCTATGATGGTTTGGTGATGCTCAACATGCGACACGTGGGTCTCGTGGTGATGATGGTGATGAAAGCCTTTGTTGTCGTCGGGTGTGGGAGTGGGGTCGGGAGCAGGAGAGGGATTAACATCGTCGGCGCTGTGAGTGATGGCATAGATAGCTCCGCCACCAAGCCCTGCAACAGCTGCGCCACCAAGCACGCCGGCAACAATCTTTGCGGCCACATTGCTATCCTTTTTGCGGTTGGGCTTGCTCAGTGGGATGGGAGGTACATTATTACCTGCCTTGAAGGCGTTGTTACTTGCGTTGAAGTTGGGAACAAATGCCTGGGTGTTTTCGTTAGTGTTCATAGTCGTGTTTTTTTATAGTTGATGATTAATTGATTTCTACATTGCAAAGTTACAACCGCCGCACTCTAATTTCCAAATTTTCAGCACCCTACATGATGAGCAGATGCCTTTTAATGACGAAATAGCGACGTTTGCTTTTTTCCTTGACCGTCTCGTGCCATCACATCGACTCGCATAATTGCCAGGCGGCACACCTCTCTGGTCAGGGCATGCCCTGTCCACTTCTGGGGCTGAGGGACAGACTTTGTCGGACTTTGTCGGACTGGGTCTGACTGAGTCGGACTGGGTCTGACTTTGTCAGACTTTGTCGGACACTTGAATTTAGAAGAAAACGAGTTCTTGAAGACAAGTATCTCCAGGAACTCGTTTTATTGCATTTCACACCTGACAGTGCGGGGACATGATGGCTCAAGGGTTAGCAATCGATGGCGTTGTCCACCATGTCGTGGCCAGCAGCATCCAGGTCGCCGCCGCCCATGTCGTGCGACGCGTCGGCCCACTGGTTCTCCTCGGGCATCACCTCGGGAGCGGGCTCAGGTTCGGGAGCAGGATTGTGCTCAGCAACCTCGGCAACCGCTTCGTGGGCAAGGCCGGCATCGCCACCGTCGTTGTCGACATCGGCACTAACGAAGATTGCATTTTCGTCATCGTTGCTGACAACCACGTCCACGTCATCGTTAACATCTCCTGCTTCGGGCTCAACTATCACGTCATCGCTTGGAAGGATGTTCTCGTCGGCAAGGCCATCATTGTAACTATCATCGAGCGAAACCACATTGCCATCTTCGTCAACGCTATCGACCAAAATCACGTTGCCATCCTCGTCAACGCCATAGGCGTCAACCACATCGGCATAGGGTCCATTTTCCACTCCATCCTCATAGCCATAATAGGTAGTGAGCTGCTCTAAGAAAGCATAAGCTTTGTCGGGGTTGGTCTCGGCCAGTGTGAGATAGACATCATTCACAGTGATTCCAGCATCACTCACGTCGCGGAACTCATCGCTGGTGATATCGCCATTGCCATCATAGTCGGCAACGAGGCTGTCAAACACTCCATCCATATCCTCGTCGATGAGCAACATGGGGTCACCATCAACAGTGAGTGCAGCCACAATCTCGGGCTTGTCATCGCCCATGATATCGGTTATCATCATGTCGTTAACAATTAATTCTCCTTCTACCTCGGGGGGCTCTGGACTTGGTTTGGGAGCTGGGGCAGGAGATGGTGAGGGGAGGGGGTCTGGCAGAGGCTCGGGAACGGGCTCGGGAGCTGGGGTGACATGGATGTTGGTCTCTGTCACATGCACATTGTGCTCGTGGGTCTCATGTGGGGTGTTGTCCTGAGCGAGCTGGTCGTTGTTGTCCTCAGGTTCATTGCCCATGTGGTTGTAGGCATAGACTGCTCCAGCGCCAAGGCCTGCCACTGCCATGCCGCCAAGCACTGCTGCCGCAACCTTGGCACCCATGTGGTCGTTCTTCTTGGGCTTGCTGAGCTTGATGGGAGTGGGTGCACCTGCCTGAGCGGCGTTGTTTCTCTCGGGATTTGAAGGCATTGCTACCTGGGTGTTCTCGTTAATGTTCATATTAATTAAGTTTTTTGGTGGTTAATGATTACATTGCAAAATTACTATACCGCGCCAGCGTTTTCCAAATTTTTCAGGGCCAACGTGACAACACTCAAGCATTTAATGACGAAGTGTGCAATTTACATGACTTTCTTGAACTCCACGCCGCAGTTGTAGCACTTGCCGCGCTTGTAGAGCTGCTTATAAGGCATGTTGCCAAAGAAAATCTCACACTTGGGGCACACATAATCGTCCTGGAACTTCTGAGTAAGACGCTCTCTCTCTTCGGCACTATTAGAGTGCATAAAAGTCCAGATGGTTATACCAAGCATAATCACGATAGCACAGCCGTAGAGAATGGGATAGGCATAATTGGTGCTTCCTCCACTCTTTAAGCTCAAGAACACACCACTACCAATGGCCAGGGTTGTCATCGTACTCGAGAGCGTGCGCCACAGGTTCACCCTCTGGTTCTTCTTCTGCTCATTGAGAAGGGCCTGCTTGTAATTGACATATATCGTCTCTAAGTGCCTGATGTCGACTTTCTCCTTAACGAAGCTGCCCACAATGGAGCCCACATTCACCTGATAGCCCTGAGAGCCCAGATAGAGCGTGTCGGCACGGGTGACCTCGCAGGTCATCACACGCATGCCGTTGACCATTGTCTGGTTGGCGGGATTAATGTTTCTCACGAAGATGCGGTCGTAATCATCCACTGTGATCTCGGCATGCTCACGACTCACACTGTTGGGCACACTGTTAGTGTCGCCCATCACCTTTGTCGACTGGCCACTGACGAGCTTCAATCGCTTGGTATTGGCTTCACGACCAACTTTTATTGTTACCATTATTTCAATTTAGTTTTAGCAATTAACTGTTTCAATCCTTTTGCTGCCTCACGCGACACCTTAACGCTGAATGCCTGACCATTGTCGCCGGCAAGCAGCACTTGCTGCTTGAGCACGTTGATCAAGACTATCTTCTGCAGGTTGATGATGTGGCTCTTGCCTGCCCTGACCAGAAGGCAATCGGGGTTGTGCGAGATTTGCTGGGCAAGTATTTCCTCCATTTTTATCAATCCTATTCCACAAGTGAGAATCATCTTGTTCTCAAGCACAATGCGAGTGAAATTGCCATCGGCAAGGAAATATACCACCTTGTCAAGGTCTACGCTCATAATCTCATCGCGTGAGTTCAATAATATCTTCATAAACCAGATGCCAGCCCCTCATCCTCTCCCTCCGACTCGGGACAATTCAAAAAAAATTAAACATTTACAGGCGCGGGAGAATTATTAGTCATTATCACTCAAAGTTGCTGATTAATAATGTTAATAACACCTTGTTGTTTTTTCATTAAACCACTTGAATCAAAATCTATGCTTCGGCAATCCATTGAATTAGAAGCGGTTAGGTGCAGCAGCAATACAGTTTTCATGATTTCAACAATAGTATCTTTAACAGTGCGCACCTTTATTGCCACAAAGTTAGTAAAAAAAATTGATTATAGCGTTAACAATGATAAGCAAAAAACAACAATTTTGTAGTTTTTTTTACCACCTGCACGACCACAGCAGTCGAATCGTGCCCCACAGCAGCTCTCCCACCCCGTGGTTTTATTGGATGAGCAAGATAGCACAAAGCCGGGCTTCACTGCTTGAGACATCGTGCCTCGAGCCATGAAACCCGGCTTTAGAGCTAATTTCGCCTCGCACACCCACTATAGTGCGGGGCGATGCGCCTAACGCGAATTACTTAACTACCTTGCTTGTAGAGCGAGTGCCATCGGTGTAGGTCTTAACCACGATGTTCACACCATTGAATGGATTGGCACTCTCAACGCCTGAAAGGTTCACATACTTAACACTTGCAACCTGCTTGCCAGTGTTAACGTTCTCAATAGCGGTGGGAGTGTCGTTAACCTGGAACTTATCCATGCAGAAGTAGGCAGCAGTATTCATACCATAAGCACCACTGTCGGTAGAGTTCAGAGTGAAGTAAACGCTCTCCACCTCGCCAAGGCTCGACAGGTCAAAATAGGTCCAGTCGTTAAGGGCCTTGAGTTCGCCGTTGGTAAACTCAACAAGGTTGATGCTGGTGGTAGTCTCATTGCCATCGGCGTCAACACCATGGGCAGTAAGTTCAAAGTAGTCGCCTTCCTCAAAAGCGCGAGCAAAACCGTCGCCATGAACAGAGCCATAGTAGGGCCAAGGGTGGTTGCAAACATACACGCCTGCAGGCTTGAATGTGGTGTTACCGTCTTTGTCAACAAATCTCACCTGATTAGTGGGATCCTCGCTCCAAGAGCCCCAGAAACCCACCATGTAAGGCTGAGCGGGGTCAGCAGTTACTGTGCCATCCTCATTAATGACGCAGCCACCACCTGCCATGCAGCCACCGTATTTAACTGTCCAGCCATCGCTAGAACCAGATTGACCATAATCGGTGATATCACCACCAATAGCTGGGCAGAAACCGTCCCAGTACATGCCGCCCCACGATGAGCCTTCACCACCAATGAGGTGTGAGAGCATAAACTCACCGTTCTCGTCACCAAACTCCATCCATGTGTAATCAACGTCGTTGTAGCATCCAGTCCAAATGCCATTCTCGTTGTACTCCAAAGAAGTTGGGTTCATTGGCTTATTCAAGTCAAGTGTGATAACATCGGCCATTGCAGCCGAAGCAGTCAGAGCGACTGCTGCAAAAAGTGTAAAAGTTTTCTTCATAAAAAAACTGATTTATAATTAATAAAATGAATTAATATTGTGCATTACGAATTGTGCATTGTGCATTAAGCATTGTGCATTGATTAATTACCCAATAAGATATTGTAAACCATGGTGACATCACCACTGGTGATTGAGCCATCGGCATTCTGGTCACCATTGATGATGGCACTGCTGTCGCCATCGAGCAGATAGTTGTAGAGTGCGGTCACGTCGGCACTGGTCACCGAGCCGTCGCCGTTAACGTCGCCAGGCACCTCGTCGGGTTCGGCAACAGCATCAGGATGCAGGTCGAGACCTCCCCTTACTTCGGTTGAGGTTTCGCCCAGCCAGCCGCAATCTTGCAGCACGGCATTATACACCTTGATGAAGTCTATCTGCTTCAAATCAACATGATTGCCGTCTTCATCAACCGCCCAATCGATTTTGAAGCCCATGTTCATATTTTCGTTGTAGGCTGTAGGTTTATAGCCATAGTGCCAGTCGGGGCGATTGTCAACATATCCCCAGCTGAAAAAGTGCTGTACCCAGTAGGAACCGTTGCCACTCTCGTCAACAGCATTGCATGGCAGCTTGGTAGCCTCAAATGTCATTGTCTCGCCTTCCTCCCACAGGGGCCAGTAGCTTTGATTGTGAAAGCTGTTCTTGCGCACATATCCCTCCTGCAAGCTATCAACACTGTTGCAAGTCCAGCGTATATACTCGGCATCGGTGATGAAAGGAGGTTCCGGCACTTTAGGCTTGTTCTCATCGGGCTTGTAATAGGTGATAGTGAAATGCTTCTGGACACGAGGATTGTTATACTCGCTTCCTGCAAGCTCATACCACGGGTCATCGGGCACTGCGTTACCGTTCACGTCACGACTCACCAGCACGATGCCCGGCTCGCTGCTGCCACCTGCCGATGTCGTTTCATTGGCCTGAACCGCATTGCCGAATATTTGGAAGTCATATTCTCCCTTAACATTGACAACTGGATGGTCAAAGCCAAAAATCACATATCCGCCAAAGGCTCCCAGGCTCACCATGCCATAATCAATTTCTATCTCATCATCATAGGGGTTGTAGCTGCTAAGCTCCTCTGCCACCAGGTTCAGCAGTGAGTCTTTTGTGATACCGGCAAAGGCTTTAGGGCTGACATTCACAAACTGCCCCGGTGCGGGTCTGAAGTCATAAACCTTGCGGATGAAAGGTGAGTTTTGAGCGATTGCCATGCATGACAACGCTAATACAAGCGATAAAAGTAATAATTTCTTCATTGTATTATAGCTTTGATTATTGTTCATTGATATTATCTCCTAAAAATACAAAGTGAGCAGGAATGTCGCCAGTCCTGACACTCCACTTGCGCACTCCCTCGGGAGTATAGCAATGCAGGAAGCCAGGGTGCACATAGTCACCAGCATCGGTGAGATAAATCTCCTTAGTGAAAGGATGCACGGCAATGCCGTATGGAATCTCAATCGTCGTTTCGGTGCCATCGCTGATAAACATCTCATTAACCACCTCAAGCGTCTTGGTGTTGATGATTTTAAAGGTGCGCTCGCCATAATCGTTGTTCATGAAGCTCCATTGTGCACTAATCACATATAGCGAGTCACCATCCATGCACATGGTGCCAACAGGAATGTCGAATGTCTTTTCCATGCGATGCTTGAGGGTGTTGTAGGCGAAGAGTTTACTGCTATTGCCGTAATAGTCGCCGCGCGATGTTACCCACAAGATGCCACGCTCGTCGCAACGGCAACACATCAGGTTCATGGCAATGGTTATGCGTTCAATCTCCTCAAACGTAGCGATATCAATCACCGACACCGTGTTTTCATAGCCCTCCTTGGCACCTTGGGAATAGCCACCGGAGTTGGCTACATATATCTTGCCGTCGGCAATGTCAAGCTCGTCGGGTTGGCGACCCACGACACATGTGTCCACCACCTGCATCGTCACGGTATCCACCTTGAACACCGCTCCAAGCTGGAACACGTCGTCGTCGCTCCCCATGCCGTTGAGGACCACAGGTCCCACATAGCTCGACACGTAGGCAAATCCCTTGTAGAACTTGATGTAGCGGCAGTTGGGAATATCGATTTTGTTTATCATCTTGGCGGTGTACTTGTCGAGCACACTGATATAATTGGAGCAGTTAATCACGGCATACATCTTTGAGCCGTATATGGCGATATCGTTACCCACATCACCCATCTCTTTAGGCACTGTGGGATTGGCGGCTCCGAAGATGTTGCGCGTATATACTCCCGTTTTGTAGTCATAATAATCGAGAGTGGATTTGTTGTCGCCCATGTTTCCCTCGTTGAGCAGGTAAAATCCGTCAATTGATGTATATTCGGGCTGTGACACCGGTATCTTGTCGGGGATGTATATCTCTTCGTCCTCACGGCATGCCGTGAAAAGGATTAGCGATGCCGCTATAGCGTAAAATATATAATGGAAACGTCTCATGGGCTATATGTCAAATTTCAAGATTAATTTGTAATTTCTTCCAGGCATGGGATAGTTGGCAATAACATCGTAATATTGGTTGAAGATGTTATTAACCTCGCCGGCAATCTTCAGCTTCGTGTTGCCTAAAGTAAAGGTGTAGCTCACACTCAGGTCATGAGTGTACCACGGCTGCTCATGGTTGGCGCGAATGTTGGCGCTATTGTGGTAGCGCTCGCCCACGTAGATGAAGCTGTAGTTCACGTCGAGGTCGCGCCACGTGGCACGTCCCACCACGCTGCCGCTGTGCCAAGGGATGTAGGCGATTTGACCCTTATAGGAGCCGCCATAGCCCACATCGCCTGGAGTGGTGTAGTCTTGCGCCTTCTGGTAGGTGTAACTCAGGTTCACATCCACATTGAAATCTCTTGCAAGATGCATGGTGGCTCGTGCTGTGACGTCAACACCTATAATTCTTACCTTGCCAACATTCATCATCATCCAGCGGTATATGCCGCGGCCATGCGGCACGGCGATGATTTTGTCGGTGACGGTGTTGTAATAGGCGTCGGCGGTGAATTTTAGCCCGGTGAAGAAGCCCTCCTCACGCAGGCGCTGATACCAGAAGCCAACGTCAAACTGGTTGGCATACTCAGGCCGCAGGTTGGCGTTGCCCATATCGGTGTAGTACAGGTCGTTGAAGGTGGGCATTCTGAAGATGCGCTTATAGAACGCCCGCAGGTAGAAGTCGTAGCGCTGCAAGGGCTGGTAGTTCATAAACACCGCCGGCGTGAATTTGTGCATCCACTTAGAGTGGTGCGCTAGTGTCTCACCTTGATAAATGGTCTTGTAGCGGTCATTTATCATGGTGTAGAGCACGCTAGCCTGGCACTTGAAGCGGTGCCAAGTGCGAGCCGTGGCGAGCGCCACGAGCGTGGTGTGGCGCTGGGGATAGGAGAAATTGGTGAGGGTGGAGTTGAGGTAGTTCCACTTGTAATCCACGCTCAGGTTCACGTCCCAGTCGGGAATTATGGTGTATTTGTTGGCGCTGGAAATGTATATTTCATCTTGCCAGAACTTGTTGTCGATGAGCATCAGCGTGGTGTCGGGGTTGTTATAGTGCATGAAGTCGCGGGCATACTTGGCGTTGAGCATCATCTCAAAGCGGTCGTTCAGGTTCTTCTGCCAGCCGCCCTGGGCGAAGAAATTGCGGTCCCACTGGCGCTGCGAGTTTAGCCAGACATTATTCACAATAGCTCCGGGGATGCCGCGCTCGCTGTCGTAGTAGTAGAACTTGGCGTTCCACTTGCCGTCATCAATGGTGCCGAAGATGGCACCCTCGACACGGAAGGCTTGCACGTCGCCGTTCTTGCGCACTGCCGTAGTGTCCCAAGCAACAGTCCCGTCGCTATACTTCTTGCGGTAGCGGAAGTGGTACTGGCCGGTGGCGTAGGTGTACTCGGCGCTGAGCGACATAGTGAGGTTGCGCTTGAAGCGGTGCTCCCAGCGCACACTGGGGTTGGCGAGCCCGAAAGAGCCGGTGCGCATCGTCACGTTGAAGTTGTCGTTTTTTTCCCCACTAAATTTCGGGCGACGGGTTTTGATATAGACCGAACCAGCTGAGCCGAAGTCACGCGCCGGCTGGAAAATCTCGCTCTTCTGACCGTTGTAGAGCGAAATTTCCTCAATGTTGTCGAGCGAGAACTTGCCAAGGTCGATTTGACCGTTCTGGGCGTTGCCAAGCTGTATGCCGTCGTAGAACACTCCCAGGTGGTTGGTGCCCATCGAACGGATGTCGATGGTCTTGATGCCGCCCACACCGCCATAGTCTTTCACCTGAACACCCGAGAAGTATCGGATGGCGTCGGCTATCGAGTGGCTGTTCAAGCCCTCGAGCTTCTTACCCGCGAGAGTCTGCGCGGGAATGACCTCGGCGTAGGGCTTGCGGCCATAAACCACTACATTCTCAAGATATTGCACTGTGTCAAGCCCTAACGGCGCATCATTAGTGTCTTGAGCTTGTGAGCCCAAGATGCACGCAACAA
>CAMHNO010000029.1 GCA_946186575.1 uncultured Prevotellaceae bacterium | reverse complement strand
TTCTACTGCTATGCCAGCGGCATCTATCTGGTGTATGGAGCTTGGAAACTCTATGCCATTGTAGATGGCACCTCTACCCTACTCATCGATCAATTTTTGTGGGCTCAAGATAATGGCTACGATGGTCCCAGCTGGGAACGGTTTACAGTTGACCTCGCAAACTATGCCGGCAAGCAAGTTCAGTTCTCATTTGTCTACCAAGGCGACTACGGAGAGGATGAGGCCATTGATGGCTTCAAGATCAAGCAAGCACAGGCTGGCGACGACGCCACAATCAACATCAAAGAGGGCGAGAGCGTACATTTCCTTGACATGAGTTCAGGCAACGCTATATCATGGAACTGGACATTCGAGGGTGGAAATCCCGCCACAAGCAACGAACAAAATCCAGTGGTGACCTATGACCATGCTGGCTGCTATGCCGTGACCCTAACAGTGGGCGACGGCAACTCTACAGCTACTACCACTCGCGAAGCCTACGTCAACGTTGAGGGCGAGGCTCCTCATGCCAATGTGGGGCTTCCTGCCGGAGCCTACCAGTCGCCATGGGTCATGATGTTTGTGCCCGTGAATGTGCCTCTCACTTTCACCGACGCTTCCACAGGCAATCCATCGCAATGGGCTTGGACTTTCGACGGAGCAACTCCTGCCACAAGCAACGAGCAGAACCCCACAGTGACCTACATGCAAGAAGGCACTTACGGCATCAAGCTCGAGGTTGCTAACGACATGGGCAGCAACGTCTTCGAGACAATAAGCACAGCCATTCAGGCCGGCGGCGAACAAGAGATATGGAACATTGCCCCCGAGGAGAATGGCGATCTTGCCATGATCGAAATGGGATGGTATGGCAACTATGCTGGAACCAATTGGTTAGGAATGGGTGAGTTTGCCGAGCATTTCGACGCTCCTTTGGTCGATGCCTCTATCAGCAAGGTGAACATCTACTTTGGCAAAACCACAGCAGCAACAACCGATGCTGTAATTCCAGTTAAAATTGTAGAAGCAGGTGCCGACGGCATGCCTGGCCAGGTGCTGGGCGAGAGTAGCCTCAAGGCCAGCGAGCTGGCATTCGACCCCACAATGGTCAACGCCACCGAGTTCGTCTTCGACAATCCAGTATCTATTCCGGCAGGCACCGAGTTTTTTGCAGTTGTGGGCCCATTCCCTAACAACAATGGCGACGACATTGCCATCTTGCTGTGTCGCCGTGGCGAGGGAGAGAAATGCACAGCCTACCAGTTTGTGTATGATGAGGACGAGAACTATAATTTCCTTGAGACTGGAACATGGTACAAGAACGTGGACGATCCCATATCGATGGCCATTGCTCCAGTGCTCAAGTATGCAGCACCCACTGCAATAGGCACCATCAGTACCACCAAGCAAGCCGTCTCTCACACCTATTATAATGTGGCAGGACAGGCAAGCGACAAACCTTTCAATGGCATCAACATTGTGGTGACTCGCTACAGCGATGGCACTCAGTCGGCCACCAAGATAATGCGATAATCACTGGCATGGTCCACCTCTCCGGGCCACTGTAACAAGTGACTTTAGGCCTTGCGCCAAGGCCTAAAGTCACTTATCTTCAAACCACACTTTTTTACATCAGGTATAAAACATGAAAATCAAGATCTGTGCAAGAAACTTAACAAAAGAGCCAGGATTTATCATGGCTGTCAACTTCATGATCATTTTAGTGATTTACATGATCATGCGATGGTTGTTTTACTACATGAACAGCCACCACTTCGACGGCGTGAGTCTTGCCGACATGATGACGATGTCGTGGGGTGGTCTGCGATTCGACATCAGTGCTCTGTGCTACCTCAACTGCCTGTGCGTGGCATTACAGTTCTTGCCAGTGAAGAAAAGACATTCGGTAAATTATCAGAAGATAGTCAAGATTCTGTTTTTGACAATCAACATACTGGGAATTGTGGTCAACGCTGCCGACATTGTATACTTTGAGTTTGGTGGAAGGCGCACCACGTGGCTCATATTCTCAGAGTTCGGTGGGGAGAAGAATTTAGGCACCATTTTCCTGGGCAGCATCACACAATACTGGAAAGTGTGGGTTGCCGGACTGGCACTTATTGCTGCTCTGGTATTTCTTTATTACAATCCCATCAAGAAGGACCGCGACAGGGCAAGTTTTCCTGCCGCAAAGGTCTACTACACATGGCACAGTGTGCTGTTTTTGATTGCAGCGGTGCTCACTCTTGCAGGGTTGAGGGGAGGGCTCAGCATGAAGATGCACCCCCTGCGTCAAGACTCGGCCGAGATGTACTGCAAGAAGCCCATTGAGGCAGCTATCGTGCTGAACACGCCTTTCACCATGCTGACAACGATGCACAAGTCGGGGTATAAAGACCCAAATTTCTTCAACAAGGAACAACTCGACAGCATTTTCAATCCAGTTCACAACACCACCCCACATGGCGGCGAGATGAACAAGCTAAATGTGGTTGTGTTTATCATGGAGAGTTTCTCGATGGAATACACTGGCTTTTTTAACAAAGACAAGGATTCCGGTCATTATCAAGGCTACACCCCATTCCTCGACTCTCTCATGAGCAAGAGCTACTGCTTTGAGTATGGTTTTGCCAACGGGCAGCGGTCGGTCGACTGCATGCCGGCAGCGTTTGCTGGCATCCCACGATATATCGACCCTTATTGCTATTATGTATATTCCAACAACACCCTTCAAGGATTGCCGCAGATGCTCGCTCAAGAGGGATATAACACCGCATTCTATCACGGAGCGCCAAACACCACCCTGGGCTTTAAGGCGTTTACCAACTCTATAGGATTTGAGCATTATTATGGCATGGACGAGTATGGCGACAAAGACTTTGACGGAACTTGGGCAATATTTGATGAACCATACCTGCAGTATTTTGCGCGACACACCAAGGAGTATGCCAAGAAATCCAAGCCTTTTTTCCTCACGGTGTTCACCGCTTCGAGCCATGAGCCTTTCGCCTTGCCGCCCAAGTACAAGAAGACATTCACTCGCGGCGACATCCCCATGCACAGGTCTATCAGTTACACCGACCATGCCATCAAGCAATACTTTGAGCAAGTGAAAAACGAGCCGTGGCTGAACAACACTATTTTTGTGTTCACTGCCGACCATTGCGGTGTGGCTCATCGCGACGACTACAACAACGACATGGGCAGGTTTCTCATCCCCATCTTCTTCTACACACCAGGAGGGCAGTTGCCAGTGAAGTGCGACTCCACACGCCTGATTCAGCAAACCGACATCACCCCAACCATCCTGGGGCTGCTCAACTATCAGAGGCCATATTTCTCGTTTGGCAAGGATGTGTTTGACATGAGCGACCAATATGTGAACTTCGTCTTCAACGACCGCAATGGCACCTCAATGTACTATCTTGATGACCTAATGATTGAGTATCGCAACAACAAGCTGGTGGGCATTTACCAGTTCAAGAATGACTTCTCGCTCAAGCACAACTTGATAAACGAGAAACACAGCTTTGAGCAGTTGCCGCTGATGCAGCGCCGCATCGAAGCCATGTTGCAGCAATACATCACCCGCATGAGGGACAACAATCTCACCGCCACACCATCATCGCCAAGATGACGATAAGGCATTTAAGCAAGGAGGGGCCTCGCCAGATAGCGATGCCCCTCTCTTATTTATAAACCACTGTTGTGATAATTTCAGCTTAGAACCATTTCACGTAGGCAAAGTCCTGACGGTTGGGCAGGTTGCTGTTCCACGGATAGGCACGGAACGAGAGCTTGAAGATGCCTGTGTCCTTGATGCGGTCGCTGAGCTTGTAGGTCAGGATGTCGCCATCCTCTTCAACTACCTTCATGGGAAGGGTGCACAAGAATTTGCTTTCGCCATCAACATCGTGATACACAACAAGCTCGAGACAAACACTGCGGCCCAGGCCGGCGGTGTTAAGCTTCACCTCAGCCTCAACACGACCATTGTTGATGGAAATGTCGTAGAACGACTCGCTCAAATGCATGTCCTCGACTGCCACATTATCCCAGTTCTCGGCTACGTGCTCCTTCCATGCCACTATCTCACGAACCAGAGCATAGTCGTTGGCACGCAATTTCTTGCTGCGAGCCGCCTCTTTCGAGTAGAAACGGTCGATGTAGTCTTTCATCATGCGCGACATGGTGTAGTTGGGGGCAATCTGCGAGATTGAGTTCTTTATGTACTGTATCCACTCTGGTGAATAACCCTTAGAGTTCTTGGCAAAATACAGAGGAATTATCTCGTTCTCGAGCATCGAGTAGATGGTTGCGGCATCGAGCTTGTCTTGCATCGACTGGTCGGTATAGGTGCGATGAGAAGTCAATGCCCAGCCGGCACCCTCGCGATAACCTTCATACCACCATCCATCGAGCACCGAGAAGTTGAGCAAGCCGTTCATCTCGGCCTTTTCGCCACTGGTTCCCGAAGCCTCAAGCGGACGTGTGGGAGTGTTGAGCCAGATGTCAACTCCGGTGATGAGGCGCTTCGACACTGTCATGTCGTAGTTCTCAAGGAAGATGATCTTGCCTAAGAACTCGGGCATTTTAGAAATCTCAACTATGCGCTTGATAAGGTCCTTGCCTGCACCATCGGCGGGATGAGCCTTGCCAGCAAAGATAAACTGAACGGGGAACTTCTCATTATTGACAATGCGTGAGAGACGGTTCAGGTCGGTGAAGAGCAGGTGAGCACGCTTGTAGGTAGCGAAACGGCGGGCAAAGCCTATGAGCAAAGCATTGGGATTGATCTTGTCCACAATCGACATGATGCGGGTGGGGTCGCCCTGGTTCTTGAGCCAGGTGGCGCGGAAGTCGCGCTTAACAAAGTTGATGAACTTGTTTTTCAAGCGCATGCGCAGCTCCCAAATCTCATCGTCAGGCACGTTCTGGATAGGAGCCCAAGTGTTCATGTCCTCTTGTTTGTCGAGATAGTCGGCACCGAACACCTTGGCATAATACTCTTTCCACTCCGATGCTGCCCAGGTGGGCATGTGCACACCATTGGTAACGTAGCCCACGTGCGACTCCTCGGGAGCATAGCCCTTCCACACGCCCGAGAACATCTTCTTCGACACCTCGCCGTGCAACCAGCTCACGCCGTTGCTCTCTTGAGTGGTGTTGAGCGCAAAGACGCTCATCGAGAACTTCTCCTGAGTATCGGGATTTTCACGGCCCATGTTCATCAGGTCATTCCAGGTGATGCCAAGCTTGGCAGGGAACTCGCCCATGTAACGGCCAAAGAGCCCCTCGTCAAAGTAGTCGTGACCGGCAGGCACTGGTGTGTGAACGGTGTAGAGCGACGATGCTCTAACCACCTCGAGAGCTTCGTTAAACGTCAAGCCCTCGTCCTGAACATAGTCGACAAGGCGCTGCAGGTTGAGCAATGCCGCGTGGCCCTCGTTGCAGTGATAGATCTGAGCCTTAATGCCCAATTTCTTGAGCATAAGCACTCCACCAATGCCCAACAAGTACTCTTGCTTGATGCGGTTTTCCCAGTCACCGCCATAGAGCTGATAAGTTATTGAACGGTCGAAGTCGCTGTTCTTGTCAAGGTCGGTATCAAGCAAGTAAAGGTTCATACGGCCCACATTCACCTTCCAGATATTGGCATAGACCACACGCCCAGGATAAGGAACCTCGAGCACCATCTGCTGGCCATCCTTGTCGATGACTGGCTCAATGGGCAGGTGGTTGAAGTTCTGAGGCTCGTAGTTGGCAATCTGCTGACCATCCATCGAGAGGGTCTGAGTGAAGTAGCCATATCGATACAGGAATCCCACTGCCGTCATGTCGATGCGGCGGTCGCTGGCTTCCTTAATAAAGTCGCCTGCAAGTATGCCCAAACCGCCCGAATAGATTTTCAAGGCATTGCACAAGCCATACTCCATGCTGAAATAGGCAACCGATGGAAATTCCTTGCGCATGGGCTGTTCCATGTATTGCTTGAAGTGCTCATAGATGCGGTCGATCTTTGCCACCAGCTCTGGGTCGTTGCTAAGTTCTTCAAGTTTGGATGCCGACATCTTGTTGAGCATCATCACCGGGTTCTCGCCCGATGCCCTCCAAAGTTCACGGTCAAGATAATGGAACATGGCTTTAGCCTCGCTGTTCCACACCCACCACAAGTTTCTTGACAGCTCGTCGAGCTTTCTCAAGCGGGCGGGTAGTTCACTTTTCACTGTAAGATTTCTCCATACGGGAGAATTTGAATTGCTTACTTTAATTTTCATATATTTCTTTTATGAGTTTTGAGTTTTCTTTTTGTAGGGTCAGGGCACGCCCTGACTATTGTTCATTGCTGATCAAGCATTGTGAACACGCTCATGGGCTTTGTCGAGGGCAGTTGCGTAGGCAGCATAATAGCTGGGCATGAAATGCTCCCAGGTGGCATGCTTCGACGTGAGCTTAGCTGCTCGGCGCAGCGAATCGTGCTGGCGCGATGTCATGCTGGCCACATTATAGAGGCTGTCCACTATGGCCGCAAGTGCCTCGTCGTAGTTTGAGTCGGTGCGATGAACCACTTTAACTCCTGTCTTTAGGGGGTTGGCGCCCATAGTGGTCTCTACCCACTGCCCAAATCCGGCAAGGTTGGTAGTGATGGTGGGCACTCCCATTGCCACACTCTCAAGAGGAGTGTAGCCCCACGGCTCATAATAGGATGGGAAAATCGTCAGGTCAAACCCAGTGAGCAGGTCATAGTAGCTCATGTTAAAGATGCCATCATTGCCATTAAGATAGCATGGCACGTAAATCACCTTCACATCCTCGTCGGGCTGGTTGCGCAGCCCCAGGAAGTTCATCTTGCCGTAGATGGGGTCGCTCTCCTCGTTGTGGATGTTATGGGTGATGATGGGGTTGAACAGGCCCACGGCTTTGCCCCTATCGAGGGCGTCCTGCAAGTCGTGACGTGCCTCAAGAGTCCATCCAGGCACCAGCACCATAGCCACCACTTGCCTGCCATGCAGGTTTGCACTGTGGTGGCGCGCCACGTTCATCGTGTCGAGAAAGAGGTCTATACCCTTGTTGCGAACCTCGCATCGTCCGCTTGTGGCCACGAGCAGGGTATCGCTGGCCAGCTGCACGCCACACAATGCCGAGGCCACAGCCAGCAACCGCTTGCGAGCTTTGCTGCGAGTGGCGGTGTATTTTGCGCCCTTTGGCACATAGCCTTGCTCAAAGGCATTGGGGGTGACCAGTGGTCGGCGCTCAATCAGCTGCTCGCACTCCGTGGCTGTGACATCGCTCACTGTTGTGAAAACATCGGCCTCATGAGCAGCACACTTCTCGAGCGAGTGTTTCGATTCCATGTTCAACTCCTGAGCCATCTGGTCGCCATTGTATCCTCTCATGTAGTCATAGAGCGGCTTGCCGTTGCCACAGATACTTCGTCCTATGCTCGTGGCATGGGTGGTGAACACCGTCGCCACTTGGGGCAGGTGAGCCTTCACGTAGAGCAATCCCATGCCAGTTGTCCACTCATCGAAGTGAGCCACAACTCTCTTGGCATTAAGCTGGGTCACAATGCTCTCAATCACAAGAGCTGCGCCATAAGAAAAAATGCACGACTCGTCGTAGTCGCCATAGGCATGAAGCGAATCAACGCCAAAACTTCTCCACATTTGAGCATAGAGTTCGTTCTTGTAGACGTAGAGAGCATCATATCCCACCAGCACAGCAATGGGCCGTCCTGGCACTTTCCACCTGCCAGTCTTCACTGTCATACCCGCTGGCAGTACGCATTGCTCACGCCACTCGTCGAGCATCGTGCTGCAGCACTCGAAATCGGGATTCTCAGCCCCCTGGTCGGGTCCAATGAAAACCACACGGTCGCTGAATTTGCTTTGTAAAGTCTTTGCCTTAGTTGACAAGACGGCATAAATGCCTCCAACTTTGTTGCAAACTTCCCAGCTTGTTTCAAAAAACAGGTCTAACATCGTTAGTATAGCGACTAAAAATTGTGTATTTACTTAATAAGTTGCAAAATTACAAAAAAATATTCAAACCACCACATATATATAGTATTAAGCTATAAAAATTAGTTGTGCAATCCTTTTACTACCCTGCACAATCATTAATCTCATGACATGACATCTGCAAGACAAAAGCAGCGAAAAAAGTGTTTATTATTTTGCAAAATATTGATTTTTAACTAACTTTGCACATTAAGTTTCATATTAGAACATTACACATTAATTTAAGTAACGACACATTTTGAACATTTCAAACTGATAAACAAATGATTATCAAAAGGACACTGGCATTAGCCATATTAATAGCCATTGCTGGCACAATGCTTGCCAAGCTCAACTTGCCCACCAAGAAACTGGGCAATGAGATGTATTACTATTATGAAGTGCAGAAAAACAATGAGACATTGCCTCAGATTGCATCAAAAATTGGAGTGACCAAAGAAGACATAGTCAAGTTCAACCCCACCGCCAAGAGCGGAGTGGCCAAGAAGCAACTACTGTTCTTCCCTGTGAGCGAGTTCGACAAGACAGTCCCGGCCACTCGCACCGTTTCGCCTGCGGCTGTGGCCAATGCCGTGACCCACGTGGTAAAGAGCGGCGAGAGCTTATATGGCATCGCAAAGTCCTACAACGTGAGCGAGAGCCAGATACTGAGTCTCAACCCATCGCTATCATCGGGTGTCAAGGCTGGTCAAGAGATACTAATACCCCAAGAGTCGCCCAGCATCAACGGAGGCATTATTTATCACACCATCCGCAAAGGAGAGACACTCTATGGCGTTGCCAGGCTCTACAACACCACCATCGAGAAAATCATAGAGCTCAATCCAGGTGTGTCGGGAAGCCACTTCAGAGCCAATGACGTTATCAAAGTGTTGCCCAACACCACCAAGGACATTCGCATCAAGAAAAGCATACGCCAGTTTGTGCCCTACAAGGTTGTTAAGGGCGACACCTATGCAAGCATTGCCAAAGCTCACGGCCTTGAGACATCGCTGCTGCGCGAAGCCAACCCCGACATTGAAGATAATGAACTCAAGAACGGCACCATTATCTATATCCCACAAATGGCCGTCGAAGAGCAGACCGTCAACTCCTCACAGCTCACCGAGCAGCAACTCGAGGAGAGCTACCGAGGTCATCTCGACGAGATTTACACCGATGTCCACACTCCCAACAAGGACAACAACATCGACATCACCATCATCCTGCCATTCCAGCTGAGCAAGAAAGACCGCTCGGCAAGCTCTACCAGCTACCGTGAGTTCTACAACGGTTTCATCGTGGGGCTCGACAGCATTGGCAGCAAGGTAAACATGCCACTGAACATCAACGTGTTTGACACTAACGACAACCTCGTTACCACCGATAGCATCCTGGGCCTGCCCAGCTTGCTGCAAAGCGACATCATCATTGCCCCTTCCGAGAGCGAACAACTGATGAGCATAATGAGGTTTGGCAATGCTCATAACATTAGTGTCTTGAACTGTTTTGCCACTCAAAACGATGATTACATCAATAACCCGCACGCCATGCAGGTCAACATCCCCTCGAGCTACCTCAACGCCGAGGTCAACAAACTGCTCGACACACAGTTCAAGGATTACACCTTGGTTTATCTCGTAGCGCCACAAGAGCAATCGAAGGAAATTTTCGAGGACATTAAGAGCCATGCTCAGGCTGGCAAACATCCAAGCAAGACCCTCACAGTCGATGCCGACTTCACTGCCAAGACAATCACTAAAATCATGGAGCCAGGCTCGAGCTATCTGTTCATCCCGAGCAATGGCAAGGAGAGCTTCTTAAACACATTTGCCACAGCGCTCAAGGAAGCCAAAGACCTGCGTGTGGACTGCGACCTCGCCCTGATGGGCCACCCCGAGTACACCATGTACATCAAGAAGCGTCAGGAAGAGCTCATGGGATTAGACACCTACATCTACTCTCGTTTCTATCTGCCCGACAACAGCCAGACCAAGGACTTCTACAACAAATATCAAAAGCTGCATGGCGAACTACCATCTAACAGCACTCCAAACATGAGCGTCTTCGGGTTCGACACAAGCCTGTTTCTTGTGAACGCTTACATCAACAACCTCGAGCCAGGAACCCCAGAGTCAAGTTACACAGGACTGCAGACCAACTTCAATTTTGAACGCGCTAACAACTGGGCTGGCTTCATCAACCGCTCGGTGAGAATCATACATCTCACCCCAAAGAAGGAACTCATCATCACCGACCTGAATGATTAATTCCCGATTTAAATATTTTCTTGCAGCAGTGGTGGCCATTGTCACCACTGTTGCAGCATGTGCCGGCGACTTTGAGAAGAAAAACCTGTCGCTGGGATTCAAGGGTGGTATGAGCCTGTCGCGAGTGAACTTCCAGTCGTCGGTGCCACAAAAGATGCTGGGTGGCATCGTCATTGGAGCTTCGGTGCGGTACATCGAGGAGAATCACTTTGGACTCATAGGTGAGATTAACTTTGAGCAACGTGGCTGGAACGAGAACTTCGCACCGCTCGAAGGTTACAGTTTCAAGCGCAAATTCTCCTATATCCAAATTCCGCTGCTCTCGCACATCTATTTTGGCAGCGACAGAGCACGCTTTTTCATCAACGCAGGCCCCGAGATAGGCCTGATGATAAGCGACAATCGCTCGAGCAACTTCGATTACAATAACGCTTCATCAATCGAGGAGATTGCCTCATCGTTCCACCAAACCGACCAATACATCCTTCCTGTAAAACGCAAGTTCGACTATGGCATCTCGGCAGGACTGGGAGTGGAGTTAAACATCAACAAGAAGAACGCCATCAACCTTGAAGGACGATTCTACTATGGCCTGAACGACGTGTTCAGCAACCGCAAGAGCGACCCCTTCCAGGGCTCATCGGGCATGTCGATAATGGTGACTTTAGGCTACAACCTGCGCCTGAAGTGATTGCTACTATTGAGCCATGCTCGCCCAACCCTAATTCAGACACACAGCAGAGAAAAAAATCTTTTGTTATCACTCCCAGGCAAAAAAAAGAAAGTCCTTGGGCAAAAAAAGAAAGAAGGATGCCACGCTATTGCCAGCGTGAGCATCCTTCTCTATATAAAGCCACATCAAAGGGATGTGATGAAACTCCGATAAATACAGGATTTGAGGGCATTCAAGTCTTTGTAATCCTCCGGTCGCGAAGACACCACCAAAAGTGGTTGAGGCCCGCCATCGACAAGAATACTTTTCTCGGCATTTCATAAAAATTTGAAGAGTATCCCAATCAGCTTTGATGCGGCAATTATTCAATGATCTCTCGTGTGTTTGCAAAGTTAGCAACAAAAGGCGAAAACACAAAATTTACCTACCATTTTTTTTAAAAAAAAATGAACTTCGTCTCGTGTGGGAGAGGAAGTCCATCTTTTTTTGAGGTAAGTTTACTCGCAGTTGTCGCTCTCTATCTGAAATCTATAGTGATTACTGAGCGTTCTTAGCCTTCTCGACGATAGCCTTGAAAGCCTCGGGGTTGTTCATAGCCAGGTCGGCGAGAACCTTGCGGTTAATCTCGATGCCTGCCTTGTGAATCAAGCCCATCAACTTAGAGTAAGAAAGGTCCTCCATGCGTGCTGCAGCGTTGATACGCTGAATCCAGAGCGCGCGGAAGTTGCGCTTCTTGTTCTTGCGGTCACGATAAGCATAGGTCAAGCCCTTCTCCCAAGTGTTCTTGGCAACGGTCCAGACGTTCTTGCGTGCACCGAAATAACCTCTTGTAAGTTTAAGAATCTTTTTACGTTTTGCTCTTGAAGCAACGTGATTTACTGATCTTGGCATTTTTTTAAATGAATTGTGAACGTTAGCGTCAGCTCGCTGGCTGCACTTGTGTGCTAAACATTCGGTTAATAAAAATGATAAAAATCTCTTTTAGATTAAAAGTGTGAAAAGAATCATTAACTCAATGATGTTGATCGCCGGCTTATTTCTTAACAAGCAACTCACGAATCGAGTTGAGGTTAGCTTTGTCAACGATGCTCACCTTAGTGAGGTTTCTCTTCTGCTTCTTGGTCTTCTTGGTCAAGATGTGACTCTTGTAAGCATGCTTTCTTTTAATCTTTCCTGTTCCGGTAAAGGTAAACCTTTTTTTGGCACCGGAATTAGTTTTAACTTTTGGCATTTTTGAAAATGTTTTTAAAAAAATTATTATTAATCAAGGGGACCAGGCACTTACCAAGCCTAATGCCCCGTTTTTTCAATTCTTGTTAAAAAGAGCGTGTTCACAGCGTGTAGCTTGAGTGTCCACACTTTTAAACATCATTTTTTGCAATGCAGAGAGCAGCAATCGCTACTCTTGAGCTTGCTCCTGAGCTGCGTCGGGAGTTTCTTCCTTGACAGTTGCAGGGTTCTCTTTCTTCTTTGGAGTCTGCTTCTTGGGCGAGAGCATGATGGTCATGCGTTTGCCCTCGAGCACAGGTAGCTGGTCAACCTTTGCATAGTCTTCCAGGTCGTTAGCAAACCTGAGCAGCAGCACCTCGCCTTGCTCCTTGAAGAGAATTGAGCGCCCCTTGAAGAAGACATAGGACTTAACCTTAGCCCCTTCCTTGAGGAACCCGATGGCGTGCTTGAGCTTGAAGTTGTAGTCGTGCTCATCGGTTTGTGGCCCGAATCTGATTTCTTTGACGACAACCTTCGTAGCCTTAGCCTTCTGCTCCTTCAGCTTCTTGCGCTGCTGGAACTGGTACTTCTGGTAATCCATGATTTTGCACACTGGTGGCTGTGCCATTGGTGCAATCTCGATGAGGTCCAATTCCTGTTCCTCAGCAATTTTGAGCGCCTTGAGGATGGGGTAAATACCCTCTTCCACGTTGTCGCCCACGAGTCTCACTTCGGGAGCCCGAATTTCATCGTTGATGGCAAGTTCCTCCTTCTGCTGCCTACCACCTTTCTGGTTGCGGTTTTTCTTTCCTCGAGGTCCACCGCCCATTGGCTTCTTAGGGCCGCTCCAATATGGTTTTTTCTGCATTCAAAAAAATTATAAGTTAATCATTTCGTTCACTTCCTGAGTGATTTCGGCTGCAAAGGTAGTAATTTTTTTGGAACCTTGATCAATTCCGCCCTGTTTTCTTACCGAAACTTCTTCATTTGCAGCTTCTTTTTCACCCACAATCACCAAATATGGTATACGCTTGAGCTCATTGTCGCGAATTTTCTTGCCAATTTTCTCATTGCGGTTGTCGATGATAGTGCGCACGTCGGCATCGTTGAGAACCTTTGCCACGTGATCGGCATAGTCGTTGTACTTCTCACTGATGGGCAGCACCACCACCTGCTCAGGGGCCAGCCACAACGGCAGCTTGCCAGCTGTGTGCTCAAGCAGCACGGCGACAAAACGCTCGAGTGAGCCAAATGGCGCGCGATGAATCATGATGGGACGGTGCTTGGCATTGTCGCTGCCTGTGTATTCCAACTCAAAGCGCTCGGGCAAGTTGTAGTCAACCTGGATGGTACCCAACTGCCAGCGGCGGCCCAGAGCGTCCTTTACCATGAAGTCGAGCTTGGGGCCATAGAAGGCGGCTTCGCCCTCGACCTGCTTGGCGGGGAGGCCTTTTTCGGCACAGGCCTCAACAATGGCTCGCTCGGCACGCTCCCAATTCTCGTCGCTGCCCACATACTTCTGCTTGTTATTGGGGTCGCGCAGCGAGATTTGTGCCTCATATTCAAAGCCAAACACTCCTAAGATGTGGTTTATGATGTCCATCACGCTCAGGAACTCCTGCTTGAGCTGCTCGGGGGTGCAGAACAGGTGGGCATCGTCTTGAGTGAACGAGCGCACGCGGGTCAAGCCGTGGAGCTCACCACTCTGCTCATAGCGGTAGACGGTACCAAACTCGGCAAACCTAAGTGGCAGGTCTCTGTAGCTGCGAGGCAAAGTGCGGTAAATCTCGCAGTGGTGAGGGCAGTTCATGGGTTTGAGCATGTACTCCTCGCCTTCCTCGGGAGTGTGGATGGGCTGGAACGAGTCCTTACCATATTTTGCGTAGTGACCACTGGTCACATACAGGTTCTTGTTGCCAATGTGTGGCGTGATAACCTGCTCGTAGCCATATTTCTTCTGAATCTTGGCCAGATAATCCTGCAGGCGATTGCGCAGAGCGGCGCCCTTGGGCAACCACAGTGGCAAGCCCTGCCCTACTCGCTGCGAGAAGGCAAAAAGCTCCATCTCCTTGCCTATCTTGCGGTGGTCGCGTTTCTTGGCCTCCTCAAGGAAGTGCATGTACTCATCGAGCATCGACTTTTTGGGGAACGAGATGGCATAGACGCGCAGCATCTGCTTGCGGGTCTCATCGCCGCGCCAGTAGGCACCAGCAAGCGACAGCACCTTTATGGCCTTTATGGGTGCTGTGGTGGGGATGTGCGGACCACGGCAAAGGTCGGTGAACGCACCCTGGGTATAGGTGCTGATGGTGCCGTCCTCGAGGTCGTTAATGAGTTCTATCTTGTAGGTCTGACCTGTGTCGCCAAAGAACTTGAGCGCGTCGGCTTTCGAAATGTCGGCACGCACCACTTCTTCTTTCTTTGCCACCAGTTCGGCCATTTTCTTCTCAATCTTGGGGAAGTCGGCCTGAGTAATCTCATTGTCGCCTGGGTCGATGTCGTAGTAGAAACCGTTCTCTATGGCAGGGCCAATACCGAACTGCACCCCGGGATAGAGCTCTTGCAGCGCTTCGGCAAGCAAGTGAGCCGAGGTGTGCCAGAAGGCATGCTTGCCCTCGGGGTCATCCCACTTGAAGAGTTTAATCTCACCATCGTTACAAATTGGTCGAGATATATCCCATTCCATGTCGTTGATGCTGGCTGCCAGCACTTGACGAGCCAAGCCTGAGCTGATGCTCTCGGCAACTTGCAGTGGAGTCACCCCACTCTCATACTGTCTTACACTTCCGTCAGGAAATTTAATGTTAATCATAGAAAATTGATGTTTTGTTAATTGTTACTTGTGCCATACAAAAGCACGTTATAAACCAAGCTGCAAAGTTACAAAAAAGTTTTTAGTTAAGAAACATTTTCTGGGAATTTCACAGAAAAATTTAGGCCAGATCCATCACAAAAACCGAATCATGAGGCGGTGGCAGGGGGTGCCTTTTTTGTTTTAGGCTTTGACTTGGTTGCTGGTGCAGTGTCGGTTGCCGGCCTCCTGGCGCCAGCAGCCGTGGGTGGGATGTACTTGGGCAGTGGCGGACTGTAGTTGTGGTAGTTTTTTGTGAAGGTTTTCCTCTCGGCCACAGCCTTGTCGGTAGCCGTGCCTCCAATCCTTAGACCATGAAAGGTGTGTTCAGGCTTCACGGTTGCTTTGCGGCAGAAGTCGTAGGAGACGTTCTGCCTGAACTGCGGCACACTCAGGAACACATTGTAGCCCGTGTCGAAATAGCGGAACTTGGGCGAATCGAAACTGACGATATTGTCGTCCTTGCCAGTTGTTGAGAGGCAGAACTGAGGGTCGGAGTGAGCCCTCATGGTCACACAGAGTGGATGCTGGAGCAGTCTTTCTGTGGGCGGCGAAATTTGCTGTCCTAAACTCACAATAATAGCATCTGGCCCCACCTCAAATTCCTTAGTATCGCAATCAAAGCCGCGACACAGATGGCTGCGGGCAATCACGAAGATGAGACCGCTGTGAACATGCACGGTGCCGTTAGAGTCGATTGCGTCCATGCCAGCATCGGCATAGATGCGCGAGTTGGTAATCTCAACGTCGGCCAGCTGCTTGTCGCCAGCACTGATAGCATCGTCGCGCGAGTTAATCTCAACGAGGCTGTTACTGATGTTGACATTATAGCGCGTGGAGATGCCCTCGTTCCAGCCATTCTCGGTGCGCACCCTAACTCGCGCGCTGTCAATTCTCACCTCGTCCACAGCCTTAATGCCTCGGTTTTTACTGCCAGTGGCCTTGTCGTCGTTGCCATAGGTGAGCACGTCAACGATGCAGTGCTTGGCAAGGAACCGATGCCCTGCTCTGATACCCTTGCCGCCTACCGACGACTCCTTGACCCTGACCACACCTCCGGTGATGGCCACGATGCTGTCGCTCTTTATGCCGCGAGAGTTCTTGCCATCCTTGCCGGCACCAGTGTTGCTGATGATGACGACGCGCCCGCCAGCAATCTCCACTTCCTTCTTTGCGGCTATGCCATGCCCGCCAGGTCCTGTTGAGTTGATGTTAATCACCCCGCCTTCAATCTTGACTTTTTTCTTGGCCTTTATAGCACTTGCGGCATGCGAGTGGATGTCGATATTGCTCCCACGCCTGATGAACACGGTCTTTCCCGAATGAATGGCATTGGCCCCGTCGGCCACAATCTTGAGCTGGGCCTTACCGCTGATTGCAAGATATCCCCTTGCGCAAAGACATCCTTTTAGCTTCTCGGTCGACTCATCCTTGTCGCCTTTCTCTCCTTTGGGATTAGTGGCGGGAGCATTCTCCTTGTCGTTGAAAGTCTGCGGATAGGGGCCGTCGTCGGCTAAGGTCGATTGTGAATCGGTAACGACAAAGCAAGTTTGCTTCGACTGGCATGTGATGGCCGGTCCGCTTGGGTTCTTGAGATTTACCCAGTGCAGATTGATGCGCACGCTGTTGTCGCCCAAGATTTTGAGCGAGCCATTCTGGGAGTCGCCAGAGAGCGAGAACGCCACATCTTTAGTTGTAGTCACCGTCACATGTGCGCCACTGGTTTCGACCCTCACAGCTGCCGCCTTGTCGTTGGTAACTGTTGCTTGTTCTCCGTTAAAGTTGATGGCAACCACATTTTTAAAGTCAAAATTCTCGACATACATTTTCTTTTTGGGGTCGGTAAATAGCTTCTCGTTCAACTGTGAGTAGTCATGCTCGATATCGAAGGTATAAAAGTCGGTCGTACCCAGCTCCATGTCGCTGTCATTAAGAGTCCACACGGGCGGGTCAGGCACATTATTGTTGGCACTTCCCGCTGGCTCCAGACCTGCCTGATGGCAAGCAGAGAGAAAGAGCGCCACAACAATCGCTGTGAATGTAAATAATGCAATCTTTATCTTCATCATCTTTCTAAGCAGCATTTCAAAAATTAGTTTTTTCAAATTGTCAAATTAAATCTTCATAAGATATCGTAATCCAAATAATACCATTTCAGGTAGTTTTGTAACTGTATTGTAACATTACTGCAACAAGCTACTGAGCACAGAAATCTCCACGCTCATGCGGAATTGCGTTACCTCCTGTGGGCCTTAACGATAATGGGATCGTCGGGGAGCACGTCGAGCATAATGCTACGAATCACGTCGAGGGTTTCCTCGTGAACTCCCAAACTACAAGCAAAATTATAAAAGCACTGCGCCAAGTCGTCGCCTGGCCGGCCATAGCTTCTGATCTCGGGCAGCATGGCCCCATAAGTTGAATTGCGAGAATTCCCATAGGCAAATGACGAGAGCTCATAGTCACGGCTGAGGTCGGCCTCGCTGAAGCCCAAAAGCCCCTCGACGATAAAAGAGAGAGTGCCAGCCCGGTTCATGCCATGATTGCAATGAAGGAAGACATTGCCGCCACGCATCAGCACCTCGGCAATGATGTCGAGGTCCTTGGCCAGCGCACTCCTGCCACTTGTGAGAGCAAGTTTATAACGTTGATTATTAGTACAGTAATACTCCACTTGATTGAGTGGTCCCAATGGCGACTGCGAGAGATATGACCCACGCAAGTCGAGGTCGGCAGTAATGTTCTCATTCTTGACAAAGTCATTCTTTCCAGTATAAGTGATTCCTTCGGGCCTGTTGCCGCGAAAAATCCTGCCGTAGACAACCTCCTTGCCAAAAGACGTTCTCCACCCTCCAAAATCGCGAACGTTGGCCATGCCGTCGACTCGCAGCATCCTGACCTGCCCCTGGGTGTAGAACTTTCCCCGCTTGCGCACAAGGCGTTGCCCGTCACGCAGCTCCTCCTCGAGTTTATAGTAAAAATACCTGTCGGGACGCATGTTGCATAGCAAGTACTCATATCTACCTACTGGAGGATAATAGTACCTTACAATCTCGTCGGTGAGGTCTTGGTCGAGAATTGACTCGTCGGCTTCTTGGTCGGTCTCGACCAGAGTGACGACGAGCTTCGAGATGTTCTCTACAGGCGTTATAGAGTCCCATTCCAAAATCAAGCCTGCAGGCTTTGATGAGACACCCTTGCTATAGGTTCTCACCACGCTGTAGCTATAGTTGCCGGTGAGCTCAGGGTCGTCGTAGCTGCGATTGGCAATGAACTGCCTGACACCGCTGTTTTCGATGTTTACGATGTCATAACCCTTGTTAACGAGACGTTTACAGAATTCGTTCTGCGCCGCAGCCACAGTGGCAACCAGCGCACAGAAGAAGACCAGAAAAATGTATTTAACTCGTTTCACCATTTGTTGTAATTAATAAAAACGTTGCAAAGTTACAAAAAAAGATTGGAACAACCACCTAACATTAATAATTTATAGGACTTTTCACATTAACCGCAACAACCTTTGCGGCACATTGTCATTTTGACAGTTGCTTGAGGATGCTGTAGCTTTGTGCAACTCCGAGCTCACCTGCCTTGCTTAAGTCGGCAATGGCATGCTCCTTGTCGTCCAAAGCCAGATAGACAAGAGCTCGATTGAAATAGGCCTCACCCAGGTCAGGCCTTATGTCGATTGCCTTGGAATAGTAGATTAGTGCGCTTGAATAGTCGGCAGCAGCAGTGTGCAAGAGCGCACGGTTGTAGAGTGCGTAAGGGTTGCTGGGCGAGAGCTTAATCACGGTGTTGATCTCGCCCAGCATGTCGGTCATTAGTGCCTGCCTCCTGGCATCGAACAAGCCATCGCGAGTGGCGTCGATATCGGCTTCACTCTCTTCCATTCCAAACTTGAGAAAAAGAGCGTTGAAACGCAAGAAATGAGCCAGCATGAAGTTGGGGTCAAGGGCGATTGCACTGGTAGCGTCGTCGATGGCAGCGTCGATGTTTCGCAACAGTATGAAATCCATAGCCCGCGCAAAGTAGTCGACGGCTCGAGGTTGCCCCGAAGCAACAATGCCATTATAGCGGTCGACGCTTACAAACCGCTCGCCAGCCTCGTAGGCCGTGAGCCTTGTCGCACCGCATGTGAGTGTGAGTGCACTCTTGAGGACATGCGCGTCGTTGAGCTGAATCATTTCTTTCATTATATGAGAGCGCGAGCCCAGCACACTGCCAGTGGCATAATAGGAAAGCGAGAAGCATCCCAGTGCCATAGCATGAGAGTCAATAGCTTTGTCGAAATCACCCATTCGTGGCTGAAACACTCGCTTCCTGCCAGCTTTGTTGTCTGGATCCTGCACTTCAAACCTGACCAGCGGCAACAGTTGCTGACTGTAGCGAGAGAGGAGTAATTCTGGCTCTGGTTGCTTGGCTCCGGCTTTGGCTTGTTTGAGTTCCTTCATTGCCTTTGGCAGTTCTGCCTCGCGAGCTGTTGCACCAGCGTTCTTGAGCACAAAGTCACAATCGAGTGCCGCGCGATGCTCATTGCCATCGAGCAAAAGCAGCAACGCTCTGTTGTAATGAGCCCTCACACTGGAGTTGTCGATTCCGATAGCCAGGTCAAGGTCATCAATCGCCCCTTTTAGGTCACCATAATGATAGCGCAAGAACGAGCGATTGATATAGAGCTCGGCATTTAGCGGCTGCAGAGTAATTGCCTGCTCAATGTCGGCGACAGCTTTATCGGTGTCGTGCTTGACCGTGAAAAAAATGTTGCTGCGCATGGTCAACGCCTGAATGCCACGATTCTTGTCGTAGACAATAGCTTGCGAGAGATGGTCGAGAGCGTCGTCATAGTGCCCTTGCCGCATGCTCACCATAGCAAGCGCAAGCGAAGTGCGACCCAAAGCTGCGCCCTGCCGCTGAGCCAGCATCAGACAACTGTCAGCCTCGTAATAATGGCCGAGCTCAAGCTCACACATAGCCATGTCCACCAGCAAATTGCTGCTTGCCGGTGCCATGTCGAGTGCCTTCTTATAGTCATCTATTGCCTGCTCATAGAGCCTGCTGTATTGTCTTGCTACTGCCCTGACGTGATAAGACCCGTGCACATAGGGGTTGATTTCGATGCATCTTGTTGCGTCGTCTTGGCAACCAGTCCAGTCGTCAAGAGCCATCTTAGCCATCGCCCTTAGCAAGAAAGGCTCGGCAAGATTGGGATTCTGGGCTATCACCTGGTTGAAATACTGAATGGAGAGGATGTAGTCGCCTGCAAACAACGCGTTGCGCCCTATAGTGGTGACGGTGCGCGTGTTGACCTGCGCATGAGCCACTCCCCCACTCACCGCCACAACGGCGAGCAGGATCAGTGCAAATTTATTAAAGTAGTTCAAGTCGTGTGATTTCATGCGACGCAAAAACCCTACTTGCATCACTCTTCATAAAGGCATTAGTTGAAAGAGGCCTTTTGAAGGACGACGAGCACCTTGTCGGCCTTGTTGCCAGTCTCATCGGTCTCACGCATGAAAAGTTCAACCTCGTTGGGGTTGTCGGCACTTGTGCGGCAATAGAGCGTCTCTTCGAGAGCGATGAGCAGTCGGGTCTCGGTGTCGATATTGGGGCACTGCGACTGCGGCGAGAGCAGGTCTTCATATTCCACACCAAACTCCTTGGTTGGATCGATGCTAATCACTCCGCTCACGATGTTGCACCCCGAATCGATGTGCACCGTGAGCATCTCCACATCGTTCACGAGCTTGATGTGCCTGTCACTGACATTGACACCATTTATCATCTTTACCATCCACGGGCCGTTGATGAAGTCGAGGTTCTGCCTGCGCAACTTGACAAGCACATTTTTCTTATCTTTCTTGAGCTCCATATACTCAATGGCACCAACCTTAGATAGTGAGATGACACTCGCATCCTTGAGCGCCTGGATCAAGTCCTTCTCGACCTGTTCCTGCGGATAGCTTCCTTGCTTAGAGGACTTAATTATATCGGAGAATCTAACCTTCTCGTCTTTAATCTCAACCTTTGCATTCAGCACATTGATTCCTGTGTTGCCATAGAGAGTTCCACCCACTATGTCAAAATTGAGGAAAGGACGGTTTGCACGGCTCAAGCTCACTTCCTCGCCCTTGAGTTCCACAACATTCCACTCGCCTCTGAGCTGAGCTGCAGCATCGCTGATTTGCACCCCTTGTTCCTCTTTGGGTTGCTCAACCACAACGGGTGTTCTCTCCTCGTACTGTTTCTTTTTTCTACTGCTTTTATCATTCTTTGCCATCATGACAGGCGTAGCCATCAACCCCATCAAAATCACAAAGACAACACATTTTTTTATCATAGTTTTTGCGATTGATTTTTCAATAATTATAAAATTGGCAACAAAATTCGTCATTTTTAATAATATGTGCAAATTTGTTATTTACTTTTATCATTTTTTTTCTATATTTGCATCTCTTTTGAGACTATATAACAATTATTTAAAACACATAAAGATGACTAAACTGACCAAATCCAAACTTAATCCCGACCACTTTGTTACAACCATCGATGGCAAGCCTGTGGCACTCTATGTGCTCACCAACGAAAACGGCATGGAGGCATGCATCACCAACTATGGAGGTCGCATCGTGAGCCTGATGGTACCTGACAGAGACGGCAAATTGACCGACGTAGAACTTGGACACGACTCCATAGCCAACTATCTTGCCGATGACGGCAACTTTGGCGCCCTGATAGGCCGCTACGGCAACCGAATTGGCAACGGCAAGTTCACCCTTGACGGAGTGGAATTTCACTTGCCCATCAACAACAACGGCCACTGCCTGCATGGTGGATTAAAGGGTTATGACAAAAAAGTGTGGGACGCCAAGCAAGAAGGCAACCGCCTGGAGCTCACTCTTGTTGACCCCGATGGAACCGAAGGTTTTCCTGGCACACTGAACGTGAAAGTGGTGTACACTCTCACCAGCGACAATGCTATAGACATTGACTATAGCGCCACAACCGACAAAACCACAATAGTGAACTTGACCAACCACTCCTACTTTAACCTGAACGGTGACTTGGCGTCGAGCATACACAACCATGTGCTCTTTATCGACGCCGACCGCATCACCCCAGCCGACGAGACACTGATTACCGACGGGTCGTTCATGGACGTGGAGGGCACACCATTTGACTTCAGAACCCCAAAACCAATTGGGCAAGACATTAACGCCGACGACGAGCAGCTCAAGAATGGCAACGGCTACGACCACAGCTTTGCCTTGAACCATGCCGGCGACCTGAGCAAGGTGGCACTGCGAGTGATGTCGCCAGTGACCGGCATCGTCATGGAGGTGTTTACCACCGAGCCAGCAGCACAGATGTACACCGGAAACTTCCTCGACGAGAATCTTAAAGGAAAATTTGGCGTGGGCTATCCAGCTCGTTCGGCAGTAGCCTTTGAGACTCAGCACTACCCCAACACTCCCAACTGCCCGGAATATCCCTCGTGCGTGCTCAAACCTGGCGAGGAATATCACACTCGCACCATCTACCGTTTTGGAACCGAGTGATATGCCAACGATAGTAATGGATTGATGATAGAGGTCTACAATCCATATCCCGCATAAGTCCAAAACAAAGCCTTGCCTATCATAGCGATACGGCAAGGCTTTGTCATTATAATATTGCCTTCTCTAAAAAGCTTGTTACAAGTGTTTTTTTACAAGTCGTCTTCCTCCGATTCTTCACGGAACTCCTTGTTCAACTCAGCAAGGTCTTCCTCGTTGAATGCTCCCTCGTCGAAGAACTCTTCGCCCAGATCCTCGATAGATGTGTCGATTTTCACAGGCTGGGCATCGGCCAACGAGTCGAGACTGAGTGTCTCCTGAGGTGCCTTTCCTTCCTTGCGCTGGCACAGTGGATCGTGCAGACTCTTGCCAGGAACCGTTTCTTTAAGTATCATGTAGAAATAACGATCGGTCATGTAGTCAAACACGAACTTAATTTTCTGTCCCTCGTCCTCGAGCAGCTCGTCGAGTGGCGTATCTTCCATGATCCAGATGTCCTCGTCGGAATCGGTGTCCATGTCGTAGTAGGTCACCTCCTTTTCTTTTGTCCACTCCTCGTCGCAGATTACAAAGGAGTCCATCTGGTTCTTGTCGTAGCCTGCTGCATCAAGGATGGTGTTGCGCAAGCGCAAAAATGTGTCGGAACTGTCAATTGCTATTTCAAGCTTGAAATTCTCGGCCTCTTCTGAACCTATCAGAAACTTGTAAATCATAGTTTATGCTTTTTTCAATTTTGGTTTTCGCTGCGAAATTAGTAAAAAAATGAATTATGCAAGCAATATTAGAACTTTTTTTTATCAACAAAGCCAAAAAAGAAGTTTTCCAAATTATTTAGCAACAAAAAAGACCACAAAGGACGCTTTTGAGCATATTTTTTATCACACCGTCACCTCTTCGAGTGCTCCAGTGGTACTGTCGATGATAAAACCGCGCACCACCACATCGGGCGGCAGCAATGGATGATAGGTGATGGTCGACACCGTTGTGAGCACACTCTCGTGAGTGTCGTGGAACCCTTCGAGCCACTGATCAAGGTTGATGCCACTGTGCTTGATGGTGTTCAGGGTTTTCTCACTGATGCCACGAGCGATGATGTGCTGCTCGAAATCGCTGAACGACATGTGGCACGCGCCACAATTAGTGTGGGCTACAACCATAATTTCTCTCACGCCAAGCTCATAGACCGCTACAAGCAGCGACCGCATGGCGCTGTCGTAGGGCGATAACACAAGACCGCCTGCATTCTTGACAATCTTGGCATCGCCGTTTTTCAGCCCCAGTGCAGCCGGCAGCAACTCGGTCAGTCGCGTGTCCATGCAGCTGAGCACAGCCAGTCTTTTGTTAGGATACTTGTCGGCGGCAAACTTCTCATAATCACCACGAGCCACAAACTCTTTGTTAAATTTCAAAATTTCATCAATCATTGGAGTCACGTTTTTAAAGTTAATAAAATATTAAGGTAATTTGTTTGTTATTATTTTTTTTCGACCATGATCACCCCCAGGAGCACAAGCAAGCAACCCACTATGGCTATCATACCCACTTTCTCGCCAAGCATAATCGCCCCCATCACAATCGAAACTATGGGCTCGAGGTAGAGGTAGTTGCTGGCACTGATGGCTCCTATCTGTTTTATGACCAAATTCCATACAAAGAAGGCTGCCATCGAGCACACAAGCCCCAGGAAGAGCAGATTCAGGAGCACATCGGTCCGCAGCAGAGTGCTCGCAGGAGTCAGAGGCTCGAAAAACATCACTGGGAGTGCAAACACTGTGCCATAGATCATCACCTTGCGAGTGATCTCGAGCGTGGAATGACGGTCTTGTATGCGCTTGAGCACCACGCTATAGATAGACCATGCCAGCGCGGCAAGAATGGCCAGCAGGTTGCCTAGCAAGCCATCGCCCCACACAAAGCCTTTGTGGAATGTGACCACAGCCACCCCGGCAAAAGCCAGCGCCGATCCCAGCAAAATCTTGACTGAGAATCGTTCCTCCTTGAGAAAGATTGCTGCGAGAATTGTGGTGAGCAAGGGGTTGATTGCTACCACAATGACCACGTCGCTCAAGAGCGTGAGATTGAGTGCTATGTTCTGGAACACGAAGTACATTGTGCCTCCTGTGAGTCCGCAAACCAGCGCCACCAGTTCGTCGCGCCAGTTCCAAAACTTCACTCTGAATCGTGAAATCACAAGTAGCCCCACGTAGGCTATCAATGAACGATATACAAAAATTTCGGTTGGTGTGATGCCGTTGGCAAGCAGGATTTTGGTGAACGGGAACGAAGTGCTCCACACCACAATCGTGAGAATTGCCACGACATGGAACCATACTATGTTATTGTTTTTTTTCTCAATACTCATCTCTGCATCCATTGTTTTCTTTCCTCGTCAGCCATGTGCTCTATAGCGTAGCGCAAAGTGGTGCGCGGCATGTGGCTGGCATGCTTCTGAAGGAACTCTCGCAACTGGTCCATGCTCACGCGCTTGCCCATTTCCCTTAGCATCCATCCCACAGCCTTGTGCATCAGGTCATGAGGGTGATGCAAGTGCCACTCGGCATATCGCAGTGTAAACGAGGAGTCGCCATGCTTGAGTGGAGCCATTGTGCACACTACCGACATGCGCTGCTCCCACAGGTTGTCGCTTGCCGCAAGGCGGTCGATGGTGGCAAGTTTTTTCTTGCTATCGCAGTTCGACGGGAGCAGGAGCCACTCGCCCAATATTTTGTAGACCGAGAGGTCTACCAGGTCCCAGTTGTTTGCACAGCGAGCGTGACCCAGATAAAACTCAACAATGCGGTCGCGACTGGCTATTGACTCAGGTAAAGCGACCGAAGTGCCACTCAACAGTTTCTCAAATTTTGCCACAAGCACAAGCAGCCCACACAGGCGCACCTCATGCCATGGCGATGCGAGCAGTTGCTCCACTTCTTGCAGCGGAAGCGTCTTGCCGCGCGCAGCTATCTTGCGAGTGGCTGGAACCCTGAGGCCCAAGAACTTGTCACCCTCGCCATAATCGCCCTTGCCAGTCTTGAAAAAGCGCATCAAGTGCTGTGCCTGTTGTTCATTGTGCATGTTGAGCATGCAATCAACAACCTGCTTTGCATCGACAAGATCGCCCTTCATTGACATCGACCTCCGATTCCCTATCTAATAAAGTTCATACCCTGCCACTGCTGCTCCACCTCGGGCGCTGGTTGCGACTGGATGCCGCGCAGCAGCCATGCCATGTTGCGGGCAAGCTGGCGCATAGTCTGCATGCCCTCGGTGTCTTGCTTTGCCTCCTCGGGATTCATGCCAAAGGCAATGTTCCAGTATTGCGACGTAACCAGCGGCATGTTGACCATCTGGAAAGGCATTTGCAGGGTTTGGAACGCTGCACTCGAGCCACCGCGGCGGCACACTGCCACAGCGGCAGCAGGCTTATTGGCAACCTGGGCACCGGCAAACAGTGCTCGTTGTATCAGGGCTATGGTCTGTCCTGGCGGCACTCCGTAATAGACTGGCGCTCCCACCACAAGACCGTCGGCAGCGTTAATCTTATCGATTATCTCGTTGCAGATGTCGTCGGTGAACACACACTTGCCATTGCCTTTCTCCTTGCATGTGCCACAAGCGATGCAGCCACGCACGGGCTTAGTGCCAATCCAAGCAATCTCGGTCTCGATGCCCTTCTCATTTAGAGCCTTAGCCACCTCGCTCAGTGCACAAAATGTGTTGCCTTGCTTGCGAGGAGAGCCATTTATCAATAAAACTTTAGCCATGTGAATAAGTATTAGCGTTAAATATTCGTTACAAAATTAGTGCAAACCGAAAGAAATACAAAATGAAAAACTAATGATTTTCATTTTTATTTCGGAGGTGCAGCCTAATTTATTGAAAATTAGTGCAAACCGAAAGAAAAATGCGATTAAGCGAGAGTAAACATGAGCTTGCTCATGCTTACCGAGCGTGAGCATTTTATCAAAATACAAAATGAAAAACTAATGATTTTCATTTTTTTTCAGAGATGCAACCCTAATGCAGAGCCAACAATGGCATGGCAAAAAAGTTATATTACCGCAAAGTGTGGTTATGTATTAAATAATTTGTACCTTTGCAGCCACAATTCACTAAAACAACTATGGCAAATAATTCATTACTTGAGCGATTAGAGGGGCTTGATGCAAGGTTTGAAGAGATTCAGACGCTCATCACCGACCCGGCGGTCATTGCCGACCAAAAACGCTACGTGAAGCTCAGCAAGGAGTATAAAAGCCTTGAAAATCTGCTCGCCGTCACCCACGAATACAAGAAAATGGTTAACGACATCGAGGATGCCAAGGAATTGCTCGCCAGCGAGAGCGACGAGGAGCTTCGTGCTATGGCACGCGACGAAATCGACGCCAACCAGGAGAAGCTCCCCAAACTCGAAGAGAAAATAAAACTGCTGCTCATACCCGAGGATCCTGAGGACTCGAAGAATGCAATCATCGAGATTCGCGGCGGCACAGGAGGCGACGAAGCGGCACTCTTTGCCGGCGACCTGGCACGCATGTACACCCGCTACTGCGAGAGCAAGGGCTGGAAGATAGAGATGTCGAGTTGCAGCGAGGGCGCTGCTGGCGGTTACAAAGAAATCGTTTTCAGCGTCACGGGCAATGGAGTGTATGGCACATTGAAGTATGAGAGCGGAGTGCACCGCGTGCAGCGTGTGCCGGTGACCGAGACTCAAGGCCGCGTCCACACATCGGCGGCATCGGTTGCTATCTTGCCCGAGGCCGAGCCCTTCGACATCGAGATCAATGAAGGCGAAATCAAGTGGGACTACTTCCGCTCGAGCGGCGCTGGCGGCCAGAACGTGAACAAGGTGAACTCAGGAGTGCGACTGCGCTACATGTGGAACAACCCCAACACAGGCGAGGATCAGGAAATCCTCATTGAGTGTACCGAGACACGCGACCAGCCCAAGAACAAGGAGCGAGCGCTTGCCCGTCTGCGCACCTTTATCTATGACAAGGAGCACCAGAAGTACGTTGACGACATTGCAAGCCGCCGCAAGACCTTAGTGAGCACTGGCGACCGCTCGGCCAAGATTCGCACCTACAATTACCCTCAGGGACGCATCACCGACCACCGCATTGGCTACACCATCTACAATCTGCCCGCCTTTATGGACGGCGACATTCAAGACTGCATCGACCACCTGATTGTGGCCGAGAATGCCGAGAAACTCAAAGAGGCTGAATTGTAAAATAATTTCAGAGGTCAGATTTCTGACAATGACAATGATAATCCATTTTGATTAAACTAAAATAATTATTTTTATAAACCCATTTTTAAAAAAAACAACAACATGAGAAAATTTTTACTTTCGATTGCCGCTATGGCAACTGTTGCTGCAATGGCAGCTCCACAGGCCGACGAAATGGCCACTATGACCCTGGGCATTAGCAACTGGGGCGAGACTTCGATTGGCACAACTGCGGTTAGCATCACCCCAAGCACAAGTGTTGATGGCATGTGGGAAGTTTCTGGCTTTGACAGGAAGATTGACTACAGCGTGAAGATGAGCATCGCCGACGATGGCGCTGTGACTATCGCTCCACAGATGGTGGGTGGCGACTATGACTACGACACCTACGAGACCATCTACTTCATGCTCGTTCCAGCCGAGTCGGTCAACAAATCGCCCATGGAGTTCACCAACGACCGCCTCACTGGCACCTACGCCAACGGCATCATTACCATCAACGACTGGAACATTGTTAAGGTTGACCAGAACTTCAGCACCAACAAGGGCACCGTCTACAGCCAGAACGTCAACAGCAAGTTTATGACTCCAAACTGCTCTACTCAGCTCGGTCTGTGGGACGAGCAGCTCAGCGATGACTGGGACTTCTTGGGATGGCAGAAGCTGGCCGTGAGCGAGCCCAACAAGGTGGTTCGTGCCGAGCAAGACGGCAACACTCTCAAGGTTTACAACTTCGACGAAGTGGGCACCTGCATGACCCTTACACTCAACCTCGAGGGCAAGAAAGCTCAATACGACAACAATGAGGTTGTGTTCATGACCACTGGCAGCACTCCACGCAGCTACGTGATGCGCAAGATCGCTCCCGTTCTCTATGGCGAGGACGACAACGCTCTGGCCGACGCTCTCATCGTGGGTGAGATTTCCGACGACTACAAGACCATCACCTTCACCGACCTGGCATGCGTGCGTGAGGATCACCAGAGCATGGGATGGGTTGACCATGCAAGCCCCATGCACACCCTCATCCTCACCCTCGACAATCCCCTCAACGACGCTACAGCCATCACCACAGTGAGCACTGGCGCTCAGGTAGCAAAGGTTAGCTACGTTGACCTCTCGGGCCGCATGAGCGACCGTCCTTTCAAGGGCGTGAATATCGTTGTGACCACCTACACCGACGGCACAACCACTACCAGCAAGGTAGTTAAGTAAAGAGAACATTGCCACAATATTGACTATAAATAAAAATCAGGGTTGCACGACACAAATCATGCAACCCTGATTTTTTTGTAATCTCTCCTGTGGAGCTGGAGGGGTTTGAACCCTCGTCCAAACGCGGAACTAATAAGCTTTCTACATGCTTAGTCGATGACTTGATTTTCGACCCGCGGCAGGCTCACGACTACCAACCGAGGGCTTATTCTCTTAATTTCGAGTCTGAGTCGAGACTCCTCAGCCTCTATCCCCGATATTCCAGCACCACCGTTTCGACAAGCCTCGGAGCAAGGGCAGCCGGGTGATGTCTTGTCTCTACCATCCTTGGGCAGAGATTAAGCTGATCTACTGTACTTCGATCAAGCAGCAAGAGCGTAGTTATTCTCGCCAGTTAAAATTAAGTGATGCCATGAATTTAAAGAGTCCAGGTATCGTCGCTCTGCATGCTTACTCACCACCTCTACACGCTGTCAAAGCCAAGTCAGCCCCATTGGTGCTTTGGGTGAAAGCGGCTGCAAATTTAATACTTTGACAAAAAAGAGCAATGACGGAATCTCCATTTTAAGATTTATTAACCTTTTATTGAAAGCAAGTAACTATTCTGCGATTGCGTCGAAGACGCTAAATGCCTCGTTAGAGGCTATTTATTGGTA
>CAMHNO010000028.1 GCA_946186575.1 uncultured Prevotellaceae bacterium | reverse complement strand
ATGGAGTGCCACGCCTGGATCAATCCCTACCGCTACAGCAGCAACGGCATCGACCAGTGGGATGCCGCCGCCAATCCCAACGACATGGCATTGCGCGCCTCGGGACTGCTATTGAGCGCTGGCAACTACGTGATTCTCGACCCGGCACGCGACGAGACGGTGGAGCGCATCGTGAACGTGTGCCACGAAATCATCACTAAATATGACGTCGACGGCATCCTCTACGACGACTACTTCTACCCCGACGGCATCACAAGCGACAGCAGCGCCGGCGACTACCAGGAGTGGCTCGACAGCAACGTCGACATGACGCTCGCCGACTGGCGGCGGGCCAACGTCAACCGCATGGTGCGCGAGGTCTACAACATGATACAGGCCACGCGCCCCGACATCCGCTTTGGCATCTCGCCGGCTGGTGTGGCTGGCACCTCGGCGCCACAGTATGGACTTCCACTATGCCCTGCAGGCAGCGACTGGCAGTACAACGGCATCTTCAGCGACCCGCTGGCGTGGCTCAACGAGAAGACCATCGACTATGTCTCGCCACAAGTCTATTGGAAAATTGGAGCCACTGCCGACTACAGCAAGATTGTGCCCTGGTGGAACCAAGTGTGCGACTACTTCGACCGCCAGCTCTTTGTCTCAAGCTCTATCTCGGGATTGGGGCACAACAGCACCGAGCTCGACCACGAGGAATATGCTCGAGAAGTGCAGCTCAACCGCGACTACAGCACCGACAACGCGCCAGGTGCAATCTTCTACAGCTGCAAGTACCTCTACCGCACTGGCAACAGCGAGGAACTTGCCACCTATCTCAAGCGCAAGACGTTCACCCGCCCAGCACTCCCACCGGCAATGCCATGGAAGCCTGGCACCAACCCCGGCCTTGTGACCAATCTCACCAGCCAGAACCACGTGCTCTCGTGGAACGGATTTGAAGGCTACAAATATAGCATCTATGCCATTCCCAATGGGGTGGATCCATCACATTTCAACATGGATGCACAAGCGCTGCTCGACATGAGCTACACCACTAACTACACCATCCCGCAAGAGGCACGCTTCGGCTACTACTATGCCGTGTGTCCCATGGATCGCATGGACAACGAGTTTGACCCCGCATTTCTTATACCGCCTGCCAGCCAGCAGCTCGATGCGCCAGTGCTCATCGCACCCACCAATGGCGCTCTCGTCCCTGACCCCTTCACCATGAGTTGGCAGCCAGTTGAAAATGCACAGGGCTACATGGTGGAGCTTGCCGCCGACGAGGAGTTTGTCAACGTGCTGCGGCGCACTACCACCGCAACAAGCATCTCGTCGAGCGAGTTTGGCACCTTCCAACCTCGCACCTATTATTGGCGTGTGCGCGCATGCGCCGAGGGATATACCGACGGAGTGAGCCCCGTGAGCACCTGCACTCCACAAGTCTTTGTCATCATCAGTCCCGAGAACGACCAGGACAATGTGCAGCCATCATTCACCGCTCAGTGGCTCACGGGTGGTTCAAGTGCCCAAGCCACACTCGAGATTGCTGCCGACGACGCGTTTGCCAACATCGTCTATAGCGGCACATCATCGACTGGCGAGCTCGAGATTCCCAAGTACACCCTCGTGCCTGGAACCTACTACTACATGCGGGTGCACATGATTGACAATGGCAACTACCGCGTCACGCCCACCGTCACCTTCAAGACCGCCTATCTCACCGCCACGCCACCACAATTTGCCATACCCACTGCCGGTGGCACGCTCTACAGCGACCAGTATGTCACTCTCGAGCGGCAAGAGGCTGCCGTGAGCTACACAATTGAGATTTCGACCAGTCCCACCACATGGGGACGCACGAGGTTTGTAGAGACGGTGCGCGACTTTGCCTACCACACCACTGCTCTTGCTGCCAACATCAAGGTTAACAACAAGCTAATGGAGGACGGCAACACCTACTATGCACGAGCGCGAGCCAGCTACAACACCCCCAATGGCACCGCCAACACCGACTACAGCACACCCATCGCATTTGTCTACAACAGTGGTCAGGTGCCACAGGCAGTGGCAGGCGATGTGAACGGCGATGGCAGGGTGACGAGTGTCGACATCACAGCCCTCTACAACTACCTGCTCAATGGCGACTCCACAGCGCTTGTCAACGGCGACCAAGATGGCGACAACCGCATCACTGCCGTCGATGTCACTGTGGTCTATAACATTATGCTGGGCAGCAAATAGCCCTGCCCGGCAGCCATTATAAATATTAATATTAGTTGAAATTTGATGCTAATTATTGTTATTTAGGCCATTTTTTACTAATTTTACACGCTCAAATCATGTGCCATACATGCTAAGACGCACTAATTATCTATAACATAGACATTTTAATTCTAATCTACACATAAAAGTATGAAAAAGTTACTATCTGCATTAACACTGTTGATGCTTCCGGTTTCGCTCATGGCGAGCGAGGCCGATTTGGTAATGCCCAATGGATTTGCCGACAATGCTGGCGTTCTCTATTGGGGATTTTTGATTGTGATTTTAGGTCTGCTGTTTGGCCTGTGGCAATTCAGCAAGGTGCGCAAACTCAAAGCTCACAGCTCGATGCTCGAGATTGGAAACGTGATTTTCAAGACATGCTCCACCTATCTCAAGCAGCAAGGCAAGTTCCTGGGCATCCTGTTCCTCTTCATTGGCGCTGCCATCGCTCTCTACTTTGGCGTGCTTGAGGGAATGGAGATAGGCTCAGTGCTGCTCATCCTGGCTTGGACCATCGTGGGTATCCTGGGTTCTTATGCCGTGGCTTGGTTTGGCGTGCGCATGAACACCCTTGCCAACGCCCGCATGGCATTTGCCTCGCTTCGCCGTCGCCCTCTCGACCTGCTGAACATACCATTGTCGGCTGGTATGAGCATTGGCGTGGTGCTCATCTGCGTTGAGCTGCTGCTGATGCTTGTCATTCTCATGTTTATGCCCGAGAACCTGGCTGGAAGCTGCTTCATTGGTTTCGCCATTGGTGAGTCGCTTGGTGCTAGTGCACTGCGCATCGCCGGTGGTATCTTCACTAAGATTGCCGACATTGGCAGCGACCTGATGAAGGTGGTGTTCAAGATTGGCGAGGACGACCCACGCAACCCTGGCGTGATTGCCGACTGTACTGGCGACAATGCCGGTGACTCCATTGGCCCAACTGCCGACGGTTTCGAGACCTACGGTGTGACTGGTGTGGCACTTGTTTCGTTCATCCTACTCGCTGTAGATCCAAGCTATCAAATCCAACTTCTCGTTTGGATCTTCGTGATGCGCATCCTCGGTGTAGTAACCTCAATCCTTTCTTACTACATCAACGGCGCATTGTCAAAATCTAAGTACAGCAGTGCCGACGACCTCGACTTCGAGAAGCCACTCACCAGTCTCGTGTGGATTACTTCAATCTTCTCGATTATAGCAACATTTGCTGCAAGCTACTTCCTGCTCCATGACCTGGGCAACAACTGGTGGATTGGCCTGGCAAGCATCATCTCGTGCGGCACCCTGGGAGCTGCCTTGATTCCCGAAATCACCAAACTCTTCACCTCTCCCACTTCAACCCACGTTAAAGAAGTTGTCGAGACATCTAAACAAGGTGGTGCATCGCTCAACATCCTGTCGGGTCTTGTTTCGGGCAACTTTGGTGGTTTCTGGACTGGACTGGTATTCTTCTTGCTCATGTTCATCGCCTATGTGGCTTCGTCGCAGTTCGACATGGTGCCACTGCTTGGCGATTACTTCTCAATCTTCGCATTCGGCCTTGTGGCATTCGGCATGCTGGGTATGGGTCCTGTGACTATTGCAGTCGACAGCTATGGCCCTGTAACCGACAATGCCCAATCAGTTTATGAGCTCTCGCTCATCGAGGATGATATTGAGAAGGCTAAGACCGACATTGAAAACGACTTTGGCTTTACTCCCGACTTTGAGAAAGCTAAATACTACCTTGAGGCCAACGATGGCGCCGGCAATACCTTCAAGGCAACTGCCAAGCCTGTGCTCATTGGCACTGCGGTGGCAGGTGCCACAACCATGATTTTCTCGCTCATCCTCATGATTCAGAAAACTCTGGGTGTTGACCCAGCCAGCATCCTCAACCTCTTGAACCCCTACTCTATCCTTGGTTTCATCTTGGGTGGTTGTGTGGTTTACTGGTTCACTGGCTCGTCGATGCAAGCTGTCACAACTGGTGCCAACCGCGCAGTCGACTTCATCAAGAACAATATCAAGCTCGACGCTAATGCTCCCAAGAAGGCCGACATCAGCAAGAGCCAGGAAGTTGTGAAGATATGCACCGAGTATGCACAGAAGGGTATGCTCAACATCTTCATCGCCATCTTCTGCTTCGCATTGGGCTTTGCTTGCCTGTCGTCACCTGGCGGATTTGGCGGCGACGATGCCGTGTGCCTCTTTGTGAGCTACCTAATCTCTATCGCTGTCTTTGGTCTGTTCCAAGCAGTGTTTATGGCCAACGCCGGTGGCGCCTGGGACAATGCCAAGAAGGTTGTTGAGGTCGACCTCAAGGCCAAGGGCACTGAACTGCACGATGCCAGCGTTGTGGGCGACACCGTGGGCGACCCATTCAAGGACACCAGCTCGGTGGCTCTGAACCCAATCATCAAGTTCACCACCCTCTTTGGTGTGCTGGCTATGGAGATTGCCATCAGCGATAGTTTCCGCGACCTGGCGCCCTACTTTGGTTGGGCATTTGTGCTGGTTGCAGTCTACTTCGTTTACCGCTCGTTCTATAATATGAAATCGGTATAAAGTTAGAGATTCCGACTAAGATAACCAGAGCTCCCTGACATCGCACAATGCGACTGCCAGGGAGCTGCGGTTTTATAAAAGAATCAGAATAAGAAAAATCACAAGAATTTCACTTTGTTGATAACGAAGCCCACCTCCTTGAAACGATAGTTGCGAACTTTCCCGTTGCTGCTGTGGCGCAGCTTGAGAGTGCCGTCAAGGGCCACATCATCGATGGTGGCATCGAAGCGGGTGCCGTCGGGCAAGACAAATGGGTGAGGCTCGCCATCGTTGCGGTAAAGATGTGCTAAGTAGCGTTCATGCAGTGCCTTGAGTTGCTTGGTTGAGCCGTCAAAGTCGCAATAATGCTCTATTTTCTCACCCAACTGCTCTAACATTGCCATGAGGTCGTAGAACTCCCCTGTGATTTGCGTGAGCGAAACAGGATTAGGAGCATCACTTGTGAAGAGTTGCTGGTTGATGTTCACACCCACTCCGGCCACCGTGTAGTCAATGGCATCGCCAGCAAGCGAGTTCTCGATGAGAATGCCGCTTATCTTGCGGTCGCCATAGTACACATCGTTGGGCCACTTAATTTTGAATCCTGTGGCATACTGCTCCAGCACATCAACAATGGCAAGCGACACAGCCTCACTCAGAGCAAACTGTTTTTTCACAGCAACCTTGGGGTTCTTGAGCAGGATAGAGAAGGTGGCGTTTTTCCCAGGCTCAGCTTCCCACGAGTTGCCTTTCTGCCCCCGGCCAGCCGTTTGCCTAAAAGCGCATATCATCGTCCCCGTGTCGGCTGTCGCAGCCGTGCGCTTGAGGAAGTCGCTGGTAGAGGTCAGTTCTTGTAAGATAATGATGTTTGGCATTATTTATTATTATGGTTATTGAAGTTTTATTATATATTAAGACTTGTGGTCAAGCGACAACAACAATCACTCCTCTGGCAGTGTCATCTTCACAATGCGGCTGCCGGTGGTGTGGTCGACAGTGATTTCCACCCTCACGGTGTCGTCGGGCAGCAAGCCCTCAATGCGCTCGGGCCACTCAATCAGGCACACGGCGCCACAGTCGAAGTAGTCCTCGGCACCAATGTCTTGCGCCTCGGCCTCGCTCTCGAGGCGGTAGCAGTCGAAGTGATAGATGAGCTCGGCGGTGGTGTCGCTGCGATACTCGTTGATGATAGCAAACGATGGCGAGCTTGTGATGTCGGTTTCCACTCCCAATTCGCGGCATAGCGCATTGATGAATGTGGTCTTTCCTGCCCCCATCTCTCCGTAGAAAGCAAACACTGTGTAGTCTCCCATCTGAGCCATGAACTCATGGGCCGCTGCCGTGAGCGACTCAAGCGATGGTATGCTGAATTCTAATGTCTTCATTTCTTTTATTTGTTTTTATTTACTTCTTAAAATTTTAGAGATGCTATCTGAATAGTTAAAGTTTCTCGCCATAGACGAGGTCGCCGGCATCGCCCAAGCCTGGCACGATGTAGCTGTGCTCATTGAGCTCATGGTCAATGTCGCAAGCCCACACTGTGAGATTCTCGTTGGGGAGATTCTGCTGCACAAAGTTGATGGCCTGGTCGGTTGCGATGATGGCTGCCAAGTGCACATGACGTGGAGTGCCGCGACTCAACAGCGCCTTGTAGGCAAGTGCCATCGAGAGCCCTGTGGCGAGCATTGGGTCGACAATGCACAGTACCTTATCATCAATCGAAGGGCATGCGAGATACTCGATTTTCACATCAAACTTGTTAGGGTCGTGAGCGTCATACTTGCGATAGGCACTCACAAATCCATTCTCGGCCTTGTCGTAGTAGTTCAAGAATCCCTCGTGCAGTGGCAAGCCAGCCCTGAGGATGGTGGCGAGCACGAGCTTATCGGCAACGACATTGGTTTTTGCCACAGCCAGTGGTGTAGTAGTGTCGATAGTCTTGTACTCGAGTCGTTTCGAAATCTCATAGGCCATGATTTGCCCAAGCCTGTGAACGTTGGCGCGAAAACGCAGTCGGTCTTGCTGGATGTCCTTGTCACGAATCTCACTCATGAACTGGCTCACCAGCGAATTGTTCTCACAAAGATTGATAATTTCCATAATTACTTTTTTTATGATTTAGACGATAAGTAATTGTCAAGTATTTTTTGCGACAGCTCTTTGTCGCGCTGCAACTGCTCTCGTAGCTGTTCGATGCTTCCAAGCTTGAACTCCAGTCTCAGGAATCGCACGAAGTGCAGCGTGATGGGCTTGCCATAGATGTCGCTGTCGAAGTCGAAGATGTTCACCTCGATCGTGATGTTGTCGCCGTTGTCGAGAGTGGGCCGGCGGCCTATGTTGACCATGCCCTTGTGCCACGCTCCATCCACATGCACCATCACGGCATAAGCGCCGTTGTGAGGCAATATGATTGATGGCGGCAGCTCTCCCACGTTGGCAGTAGGGAAGCCTATTCCACGACCATTGTGGAAGCCGTGCACCACCTTGCCCGCAAGTTCAAAAGGATGCCCCATGCAGTTCATGGCATCCTCCACTCTACCGCCTGCTATGAGTTGCCTCACAATTGACGAGCTCACTGGTGCATAGGTGCCCAGATACTCCGGACCCTTAACCACATCCACTCCCACGAGGCTCCCTTGCTCCACATAGTGGGCAAATGTGGTGCCCGGCTCATGCCCGAAGCGGTGGTTGTAGCCCATGACCAGGGCACTCACCTTGTAGCGGTCGTGCAGCAGCTTCATGAATTGTGTCGCCGTCAGGCTTGCAAGTTCCTGGTCAAAGTCGAGCAAGATAATAAAGTCGGGGGCTGTGGCTTGGATTGCCTCGATTTTCTTCTCGAGCGTCATTATGTTCTTGGGGCTGCGCTCAGGATTCACCACCAGCTGCGGATGCTGCCTGAAAGTGACCACAGCGCTACAGCTACGGCGAGCCTCGGCCTCGAGCTTGAGTGCATTGATGAGGGTGATGTGGCCGCGGTGCATGCCGTCGAACATGCCAATCGTGGCCGTGACCTTCATGTCGCTGCCTTCAATAAAATCGCTTGCGCCAAGTATTTTCATTGCTCGAGCTCGAGTTGGTTTATTATGTCGATGAACTCGCATCCCGGTTTCACGAGAGCGGTTTTAAATCCTAATGCTGCGGCAGCATCCAGGTTTTCCTGTCCGTCGTCGAAGAAGAGCGTCTCCTGTGGGTTGATGCCCATAGTGCTTATGGCGTAGTCAAAAATCTTGCGGTCGGGCTTATTGCTGTGAGCAAGATAGGAAACCGTGATGCCGTCGAAGTAGGCATTCACATCAAGGCCTTCTTGCGCAAAGGCTTGCGCTATCACGCCCTCAAACATGAGCGGATTAGTGTTAGACAGGATATATGTCTCATAGCGCCGGCGCAGCGCCCTTAGGGCTTGAAGCCGGTGCAATGGAATTCCCACTATAAACGAGCTGAAGGCACGATCCATCTGCTCGTCGGTCACGCCAGGCGGCATCATTGGCCGCAGCTCATCATGAAACTGGGCAAGCGAGATGTCGCCATTTTCAAGCGCAAAGAATGGCCCATCCTGCTTGTAGAGCCCCACAAGCCTCTCGGGATGGTCCATGCCCAGCTTGCTTAGCTCATCGAGGCAACGGTCGCGCTCAATGTCGACAATCACTCCTCCCTGATCGAAGAGCAAGTTCTTGATACCCTTGATTGTAACCATGCTCGAACAACTGATCACGATGGCATTTCTTTCTTGATGATGCGCATGGTGTCGTTACACAGCTTGATGAAGACCTCGCGGTTCTTGAGCAGGCTGCTGGTTTTCACCTGACGGTCGAGCCCCTTGAAGATGAAGCCTGTGTCGCTCGACTCAAGAGCACGCATCACAGCTATGGCACCATCCTCGGGGTTATGGATGAGCGTCTGCCCCACACGGTCTCGCACCATGTCGAGCCAGTGGCTTAGCGTGAGCATGCCCGCATTGATGATGCCTGGGTCGGCACAGTTCACCGTCACATGGCGAGTGCGCAGTGTGGTCGACATGTAGATCGAGAACAGCGTGAGCGCCAGCTTGCTCTGTGCATAGGTGGTTAGAGGCACAAAGTTGTTCACTGCAGGGAACTCATAGGGCAGCGACGTGAGGTTGCGCATGAGCGAGGTGGTCATCACTATGCGGCCACCTTTCTCGGGCAGCAGTGGCAGCACCAGCATCGAGAGCAGCACTGTGCTCAAGAAGTTGACCTGAATGGTATACTCATAGCCATCGACCGATGTCTTGCGCCTGCGTGGCAGCACAGCCGAATTGTTGATCAGTGCCGACACTGGACGTCCAAGCTCGGTGAGCTCGGTAACAAATGCCTTGACCCTGGCAAAGGAGCTCAGATCGAGGTGCATGGCAGTGATGTCGTCGTTGAGAGTGATTTCCTTGAGCTCACTGGCAAGTTTTTCTCCCTTTTCGAAGTCGCGGCAAGCAAGAATCAACGGTTTGCCCTGTGCTGCTAAGCGCTTAGCAATCACTTTGCCCATTGCTCCAGTGGCGCCGGTGATAATGAACAGCGGTTTCTGAGCATTGCTTGCATGGTGCGTGTTAATGTTATCTTCCTTATTCATTATAATATATTATAGTAACAGCTGCAAAGTTAATCAAAAAACTCCAATCACAAACTAAATAGTTCCTAAAAAAACTTGAGCCCTATTGAATAGTGATTTGTGAGTTGGGGTTACAACCTGGACGGGCTTGAAATGGTTACTTCTTCTTTTCTCGATGATCGCTGAATTGATTGGGGTATTCAAGCTGCTGTCGCGGACGCCGCAGTGCCCTTATCACAAGCCACACTCCGGCTATCACAAACGGGATGCTGAGCAGCTGACCCTGGTCTAAGCCCATAGACTGTCGCAACCCAATCTCCCACTGCTCCTGCACATTCTTGAGAAACTCAATGAAGAAACGGGTGCCAAAGATTCCTATCAAGAACACGCCCAGTATCATGCCGGGGCGCTCCTGAGCGTTGCGACGCCAGTAGAGCCACATGCACAGTGCGAACACCACTATGTAGCACAGCGCCTCATAGATTTGCGTGGGGTGGCTGGGCTGTGAAAACACAGACTCGGCTCCGTGCATGTATTGATTGATGTTCTCGATGAACCTGAAACCCCAAGGCTGGCTGGTGGGCCCGCCATAGATCTCGTGGTTCATGAGGTTGCCAATGCGTATTAACGCCCCCACCAGACCAATGGGGATGCACAGGCGGTCGAGCGTCCACAGGGGGCTCTTCTTGGTCACATGCCAGCTGAAGATGAAGATGGCTATGATAATGCCTATGGTGCCGCCGTGGCTCGCGAGGCCGCCTTCCCAAATCTTGAGTATGTCGCCCGGGTGCTGCGAGTAGTAGCCCCAGTCATAGAAGAACACATGTCCAAGCCTGGCACCGAGCACGGTGGCAATCACCACATAGAAGAAGAGTGGCGCGAGCCACCCCTCGGGGGCCCCTTCGCGCTTGAAAATGCGGTAAACAATCTCGTAGCCAACGAGGAATCCAATGGCAAACATGAGCCCATACCAGCGCACGGTCACCGGGCTTGATATCAAGTTGGGGTGGGCTGTCCAAGTTATAAAGTCGAGCATATCAAAAAAATGTTGATGTTTCTAAGTTTTTTAAAGCCCACAAAGGTAATAAAAATCTCTCAATAAGAATCATAGGAAATAAAAGAAATATAAGAAACGCAAGAAATATTAAGATCATCGTTTTGCAAAAAAACTAAAAACTGTGCAAGAAATTGATGCTATTTCGCTTTTTATTAGTAAGTTTGTGGTTTGGAAGAAATGTCATCAGCAAAATTATGAGTCCAGAAGAGGAGAAAAAAATAATAGACGAAGCCTATGAGAGGTTGATAAACGGCTATCTCTCAAGCAATCACCGCAAGAAGGTGGAGAAGATAGACAAGGCGTTCAGGTTTGCCAGGCGAGCCCACGAGGGCATTAGGCGCCGCTCGGGAGAACCCTACATTCTTCACCCCATAGCGGTTGCCACAATAGTGAGCCAGGAGATAGGACTGGGCTCAACCTCGATATGCGCTGCACTGCTCCACGATGTGGTGGAAGATACCGACTACACGCTCGAGGACATCAAGCTCATTTTTGGCGACGAGATAGTGGGCGAGACCGGAGAGAAGGTTGGCGACAAGATTGCCAACATCGTGGAGGGGCTAACCAAGATTTCGGGTGGTATCTTTGGCGACAAAGCCTCGGCTCAGGCCGAGAACTTCAAGAAGCTGCTGCTGACTATGAGCGACGACATCCGCGTTGTGCTGATCAAGATGGCCGACCGCTTGCATAACATGCGCACCCTCTCGTCGATGCCCGCCGCCAAGCAGTACAAGATTGCCGGCGAAACGCTCTACATCTATGGCCCACTTGCCCACCGCTTGGGACTCTTTGCCATCAAGACCGAGCTCGAGGACCTGAGTTTCAAGTATGAGCACCCCGACATCTACAAGTCCATCTCAGAGGGCATTGCGGCGAGCGAGGGCAAGCGCATGGACCTCTTCGACCGCTTTTCGGCCCCCATTCGTGAGCGCCTCGACGCCATGGGCCTTGACTACGAGTTCAAAGCGCGTGTGAAGTCGTGCTACTCGATTTGGAAAAAGATGCAGGCCAAGCGCATCCCCTTAGAGGAAATCTACGACATTTATGCCGCACGCATCGTGTTTGAGTGCCCCGACGACAAGGACGAGAACGTTATGTGCTGGTCAATCTACAACCAAATCACCAAAATATACAACAAGATTCACCCCGACCGCATCCGCGACTGGCTGGCTCACGCCAAGCCCAACGGCTACCGGGCACTGCACGTGACAGTGATGGGCCCCGACGGAGAGTGGGTGGAGGTGCAGATAAGGAGCCGCAAGATGGACACCATCGACGAGCGCGGCGTCACGGCCCACTGGGTGTATAAAGAAGGTGGTGCCGAGATGGAAGAAGACAGCCAGTTGCGTGGCTGGCTGCAGGAGATTGAGGACATTCTCAAGAATCCAGAGCCCAACGCCCTCGACTTCCTCGACTCGATAAAGCTAAACCTCTATGCACGCGAGATTGCGGTGTTCACCCCAAAAGGCGACATGATTTCGCTGCCAGTGGGAGCCTCGGTGCTCGACTTGGCGTTCACCCTTCACAGCGAGATAGGCACTCACTGCATCGCCGCCAAGGTCAACCACCGCCTTGTGCCGCTCTCACACCGCCTCTCCAGTGGCGACCAGGTCGAGATTCTCACATCACAGTCGCAGCGTCCACAGCACGAGTGGTCAAAGTTTGTTGCCACTGCCAAGGGCAAGACACGCCTCAACAACGCCTTCCGCCACATGCGCCGCGAGATAGTGGACAAAGGCGAGGCAAAGTTCAAGCAGTTCATGCAAGAGAACAATGCCGAGATTAACAACGACAACCTGTCGCGCATTATCAGCAGCCTGGGCGTGCAGAACAAGGAAGACCTTTTCTTCAAGGTGGGAAAGGGCGACATCGAACTCTCGCCACTGGTGCTCAAGTCGCTCAAGCCGTCGTCGCAAAACCTGCTTAGCAAGTGGTGGAAAATGTCGTTTGGTGGACGCAACGACAAGAACGACAAGGACTCGAACGACCAATCAACCAACAAAATCGACCGCAAGAAGGTGTACGTGCTACGCACCGAGGACGGCAAGAGCAACTACCACCTTGCCAACTGCTGTCACCCCTTGCCTGGCGACGATGTGCTGGGCTATATCAACAACGACAACACCGTGGTAGTCCACAAGATTGACTGCCCCACGGCCATGAAGCTCAAGAGCGGATTTGGCAGCCGGTTGCTTGAGACACAGTGGGAGATAGGCAACGAAACGTTCTTTGCCTCGATCAGGGTTGAGGGCATCGACCGCATGGGAATTCTGCAAGAAATCATCTACCTGATATCGACCAACTTGTCGATCAACATACGCCGCCTCAACATCACCTCCAACGCCGGAGTATTCACTTGCGAGATGGACGTTCTTGTCGAGGACGTGAACACCGTGACCAAGATGTGCAAGCGACTGAGCAAGGTCAAGGGCGTGAGCAAAGCCATCAGGCAATCTTAAACAATCACACACACTCATTCTATCCACAACATTTCGAAATGAAACAGTCGATCAGAAACAACATCATAGTGATGCTCATCATCTTCTCAACGGTGGGCAGCCTGTCGATTTTCTTTGGAGGAGGAGCCGAAGACACACTGGTCTATAACGAGGGAAGGCCTTGGAATTATCCCAAGCTGATAGCTCCGTTCGACATCCCCATTGAATATGACTCACTGAGCGCCAAGGAGATAAAAGACAGTATCGACAGCAACTTTGCGCCCATCATGACAGTGGACGAGAGCGTGGCGAAGCGTTCGCTTACCAACATCGAAGATTCCCTGGTGAACATGAGCGGAATCTCAAGCGGTCTCAAGAGGCGCATCATCACCTCGACCCACGAACTCTATGAGCAAGGCATCCTCGACAACCCCACCAGGACCATGATCAACAGCAAGCACATCAAGCAGGTGAGAATCATCAACCAGCAGGGCAACGAGTCGCGCAATGTGGACGTTGCCGCCCTCAAGTCGGCTATGGAAGCCTATTCCTTGCTCGACTCCACCGTGCTTGCGGGACAAGGCAAAGAGGTGTCGCAACTGATCTACAGCAACCTCACACCCAACATAAAGTACGACTCAGTGCGCTCCAAGTCGCTCATCGAGGAAGCCTATCGCATGTCGCTCGCTCCACACGGCATGAAGCTCACAGGCGAGAGAATCATCGACTATGGCGAGATAGTGACCCCACAGACCTACACTTTGCTGCAGACCTATGAGCGCCTGAGCGCTGAGCGCAACATCAACAACAAGGGGCTGCGATTCTCGGTAATGGGCAACATCGTTGTGCTGCTGCTGCTCATGTTTGTGCTCTACCTCTACATCCGCATCATGCATCGCACCACCTACAGCAGCTTGCGCCACATGGTGTTCCTGTTCTGCTTTGTGATGGTCTTTGTGCTGCTTGTTTACCTGATAGCTCACTTGCGGTCGGGGCTGATGTATGTCATCCCGTTTGCCCTGGTTCCCATTGTGGTGACTGTGTTCTTCAACATCCCGCTGGCATTCTTCACCCACATGGTGGTAGTGCTCATCAGCTCACTTGTGGCCCCCGACGCGAGCGACTTCATCATCATGCAGTTCCTGGCGGGCATCATCGCCATCCTCTCAATCAAGGGATTGATGCAGCGCTCGCAGCTGGTGGTGTGCGCCTTTCTAATTTTCCTGTGCTACACCATAACCTATGGAGCGCAGTATGTGGTGCGCAACGGCACCTTCTCGGGCATCGACTGGCATGTGATACTTTACTTTGCCGTTAACTGCATCGTGCTCTCGTTTGCCTACTTTGGCATCTTCATCGTTGAGAAAATTTTTGGCTTCACCTCACAGGTGACACTCGTCGAGCTCAGCGACATCAACAACCCCGTGCTGCAGGAGCTCTCGGAGAACTGCCCTGGCACCTTCCAGCACTCATTGCAGGTGGCAACGCTTGCCGGCGAAGCGGCGCGCAAGGTGGGTGCCAACGTGCAGCTGGTGCGTGCCGGAGCCCTGTATCACGACATAGGCAAAATCGAGAACCCCGCTTTCTTCACCGAGAACCAAAGCGGAGTCAACCCCCACGACGTGCTCCAGCCGCAGCAAAGCGCAGGCATCGTGATCTCGCACGTGACCGACGGCATTAAACGTGCCGACAAGGCTGGCTTGCCACAGGTCATCCAGGACCTCATTGCCCAGCATCACGGCAAGGGACGCACTCGCTACTTCTACAGCATGGCGCTCAAGCAGAGTGCCACCGGCAACGTCGACCCCGCGCCCTACACCTATCCAGGCCCCAATCCGCAGACCAAGGAGGCCGCCATCCTGATGATGGCCGACTCGTGCGAGGCCGCAACCAAGAGCCTGACCGTGCCCAACGAGGAGAACATCACAAACCTTGTGACCAAGATAATCGACTCGCAAGTTGCCGATGGCATGTTCTCCGAGTCGCCCATCAGCTTCAAGGACATCACCGATGTGAAGTTGTGCCTGATCAAGCGCCTGCTCACCTTCTACCACACCCGTGTTTCCTATCCCGACGACGTGAAAGTAGAAGTCGACACTCCCACCACCCAGGAACCCGAGCAAGAGATCAACAGCGCAGACTAATGGCAACGGCGACGACCACACAAAAAAATCTTGCATGAGCGAGCCATACCACAAGAAAATGTGACCATAGCTTGCAAAAAAGAAATAAAAAAAGTTATTAATTGACAAAACCGACTTACAGTATAGACCCATGATACTGAGCAAAATTCTACTCATTGCAGGCATCCTGATGATGCTGATGGCACTGGTGCTGCTGTTCAAGCCCTGGTATGTGGCAGCTTTGCCTGCCTACTGCGGACTGTGCCTGCTGCACTGGAGCACCTACACCACCCTGCCACGATGGGTGTTCATCTTCTATGGCGCCGCAACACTAATGGTGATGGGCATCCGCTACCTCTCGCCCAAGGGCGAGCCCGACGGACGTCTCACGGGCAACCTTTATCTGGGATTAGGGGCGATGATGGGCTGCCTGCTGGGAATGATCGACCCGCGATTCATGGTGCTGGGCACGATAATCGGCACTGTGCTGGGCGAGATAGCCTATAGCCGCACCCCCAACGGCAAGTGGCTCCTATTTTCTAAATCCAATTTTATTCAGTACCTTTGCGCCAAGGGACTGCAAGCCATCATTGCTGTGGCCATGATGGGCGTGGCAGTCGAAGGCTTTATCTTTGACGTAAAATAAAAAAATATCGTAATGAAAACTCAACGCAAATTTTTTCTCCTGCTTGCAGTGGCTATCGCAACACTGGCATTCAACACAGTGGCGCAATACCGCTTTGAGGTGAAAGACATTGATTTCGACAAAATAAAGAAAGAGACTCTCGACAAGGATTCTCGATACTATTATCCCAAACTTGTGCGCTCGTTCAAGAGCAACGACACCATCATGAACTTCGAGGCCTACCGCATGCTCTACTACGGCTTTGTGTTCCAGGAAGACTACAACCCGTTCCGCTCGGTGACACTCGCTAATCAGGACGAGGTTGAGGACCTCTACTACAAGCAAAACCTGAACCGTGACGAGTGCGACCGAATCGAGGAATTTGCCGTCATGGCACTCGACAACAACCTCTTCGACATCGACCAGCTCAACAACTACATCTATGCCCTCAAGCAGAAGAAAAAATATGCCCGCGCTGCAGTGCGCCAGTACCGCCTCGACAAGCTCATCGCCGCCATCATGTCGAGCGGACGCGGCACTCAAAACGAGCCCTGGATTGTGATCTTCCCTGAGCATGAGTACAACATCGTCAACCTGCTGGGCTACGTTGCACAAGACCACATCGAACTCGACGGAGGCATCGACTGCATCAAGGCAGTGAAAATCGACGACAGCTCCAAGGCCAAAGACTTCTACTTCGACGTTGCAATGATGCTGCGCGAAACTGCCCGTAAATTCCCCGAGGACTTCTATCCACCATCATCGAATTATGATGATGACGATGATTAAAGGCTAATCACTGCCATCACTTCCTGTGAATCACACACAATCACAAAAAAACTGTGCTACACGAGTGCACCAACCACACACACCTTAAATTGATGCAGAAAATAAAACACTGGCTCTCGAAGCTCTCGTTTCGCACGGGAGTTATAGTGCTTGCCATGTGCGTGCCATGCTACATCATCTCGTTTTTCCCCGTCATCCCGTGGGTCAAAGACTTGTGGCCACTCACGGCCATGAGCGCCTACGGCAAGTGGCTGTGGTGGGTGGTGTGGTTTGGGATGGCCAAGACGTTCCAGTACAGCGGCATCACCATCCTGGGTGTGGAGGGCTACAAGCGCCTCAAAGCCATCCTCAAGCGTCACAACAAGAAAGATAGCAAGCACTGACCCACCCCACTTCCTGCCGCTCCACCCCCAATGCTCATCTTTTCTCAAAAAAATGTGACAGAATGTGCAAAAAGTAAGAAAATATAGCCCCGTGAGCAAAAAAAGTTGCAATAAATTTGTTTTTACTGCAATTTCTGTGTAACTTAGTAGCGTGACCCAAAAAAGTGTCGACATTAATTGCTAAGAGTAATGAACGCTGCCATCAATAACTTCTTGCACTATATAAGGTTAGAGCTCAACCTCTCGCCACTCACCGTTGATGCCTACGAGGGCGACCTGCAACAGTGGGAGCAGTTTCTCACTGGTGGCAACGAGGAGCTCGACGTGGCAAGCGTGACCACGAGCGACATCAGGGCATGGCTTGTGCAGCTGAGCAAGCACGGACACAGCCAGCGAACACTGCGGCGCAAGGTGCAGGCGTTGCGCTCGTTCTACAAGTGGCTCATGCGCTGCGGTGTGGTAGCGAGCAATCCGGCCAGTGCGGTCGAAATGGCACGTGTGCCCAAGCGACTGCCACAACTGGTGCGCACGAGCGACATCGACGGCATCCTCGACAGTGAGGTCGACGAGAACGACTTTGAGCAAGTGCGCAACAAGCTCATAATGATGATGCTATATCACACCGGCATGCGCCGTGCCGAGCTCATTGAGCTTCAAGACAAGCACGTCGACACTGCCAAGGGCGAGCTCAAAGTGCACGGCAAGCGCGACAAGGACCGCATCATTCCATTTGGCACAGAACTTGCACAGTGGATTGAAAAGTACCGCAAGCTGCGCAACTGTCACGCACTTGGATGCCAGCAATTCTTTGTGCGACCGAGCGGCGAGCCGCTCTATCCCATGCTCGTTCACAGGATAGTGACAGGCGCACTGGAGCAGGCTGGCGTCACGAGCAAGCGCAGCCCACACGTGCTGCGGCACAGTTTCGCCACAGCCATGCTCAACCACGGCGCCACGCTCAATAGCGTGAAGGAGCTGTTGGGACACGAGTCGCTGGCCACCACACAAATCTACACACACGTGACATTTAGTGAATTGAAAAATAATTATAAACTCGCCCACCCCCGGGCACTTAAAAAAGGAGGCTAATATGGAAATTAAAGTAAAAGCCATTCACTTCGATGCTACCGAGAAGCTCGAGCAGTTTATCAACAAGAAAGTTGAAAAACTTGTAAAGCATCATGAGGAAATCACCAATGCCGAGGTGACGTTGAAAGTAGTTAAACCAGAGACCGCCATGAACAAGGAGGCAAGCATCAAGCTGCTCATACCACGCAACGAGGACCTGTTTGCCAACAAGGTTGCCGACACGTTCGAGGAGGCCATCGACCTCTCGGTCGACGCACTAAAGCGCCAGCTTGAGAAAACCAAGAAAGACAAGTAACCTCACATCTTCACACATATTAAACACCCCAATAAACTATTGCGCCACACTACCATGTGCGGCGCAATAGTCTTTTTATGATAAGTCACAAATTAGTGGAGCATCGATTGTAGGGCCAGGCATGCCATAACCAGGCTACAGGGCACGATTGCCGCCGTTGCTGCGCATTTGCTCGTACTGGCTTGCGCCACTGGGCTTGTGCTGTTGAGCGGGCTTGGCCTGCTGCTGAGCGGACTTGGCCTGCTGCTGAGCGGGCTTGGCCTGCTGCTGAGCGGACTTGGCCTGCTGCTGAGCGGGCTTGGCCTGCTGCTGAGCGGGCTTGGCCTGCTGCTGAGCGGGCTTGGTGGGTGCAGTCTTGGTGGAATGTTTTTCTTGTTTTGCCTTTGAATCAGCTTTTTGCGTCTTGGCTAAGCTTGGGGCAGATTTAGTGCTATCCATAACTTCAGCCTTAACAGTGTCGGTTGTGGCATAAGTCTTAACCGAGTCGGCCGTTGCTTGCGCAGCCTGCTCAGGTGGTACAGTGCTGTCGCTCCCCACGAAACTATATATTGCCCATCCTATAACGCCCATGGCAACCACTGCCGCCACAACAGCAGCAATCGTCATATTCCATTTCTTGGTCCCATTGCCAGCAGTGGCTGCAACAGTTGCGGTGCCACGCTGTGCACCGACTCTCGATTTTCTCTCGCGCTGATTGCCAGTTGCGGCAAACGACCTGGTCAGCTCACTCTCGGGTGAGGATGGTTGGCTGCTGGCATAGGCTGGTGCCGCGGGCGCAGGAGAGGGAGCGGGAACTTGGCCCGAAGATAGCGATGCAGCGGGCATTGTCAGTGGTGATGGCACTCCTGCACCATTCATCGCTTCGGAGATTTGTGCCACACTGTGAGGACGATCCTCCATCTTTATCCTCATCATCCACATCACCAGATTCTTAAACTCTTCACTGGCATTGGGGCTGAAGTTAAATGCTCCCTGACCACCATTTATGATGTCGAAAGCCGTGGGAGGATTCTGGTTGGTCGACAAATTGTAGAGCGTGGCACCGAGCGAATAGATGTCGGACCAGGGTCCAATGTTCTTGTAGTCATACTGCTGCACCTCGAGCGGAGCATAGTTTCTTGTGAATGACAACGTGCTCGACATGGTGGAATTGCCCGAGGCAGGGTCGATTTGCTTGCTCGACCCGAAATCGATGAGCGTGGCATTACCAGTGGCATCAATCATGATGTTGCTTGGCTTGATGTCGAGATGCCACATCCTGTTCTTGTGTATCACATCAAGTGCCTGCAGCAGCTGCGGCAGGATGTTGTTAATAATCCATTCTTCGGGGAAGCTCTTGTTTTGAGCCTTGAGCATGCTTGAGAGCGACCTGCCCTTGATGTACTGCATCACATAATAGGCAGTGTTGTTTTCCTCAAAGATGTCGTGCACCCTCACAATGTGGGTGTTGAACGACTGCTCGAGCTTGCGCAAGCGCTTGGCCTCGCGCTTGAAGGTGGCAAGGAGCTTGTCGAACATCTCAACATTTTCAGTATTGCTCACGCTTATCGACAGGTCGCGGTTGCGCTGCGACACTCCTTTCATGAAAAACTCCTTGATGGCCACCTGCTCGTCAAACTCAAGATTGGTAGCCAGATAGGTGTTGCCAAAGCCCCCGCTGGCAAGGTAGCTGTCGATGCGGTAAATGCCTCGCAGCACAGTCCCCACACTCAGAAAGGAGCTGTTGGTGTCATTATTTGTTGGCATGAATATTCCTCTATTTATTTAGGTATGTTTTGTTTTCTGAATCCTTCAGCATTGCCACTACAGGGCACGATTGCCGCCGTTGCGCATTTTCTCGTACTGGCTTGCGCCACTGGGCTTGGATTGCGGCTGTGGCTGGCTGCTGCCGCCCCCCCTTGCCTTGTCATAGGCATCGCGGGCTCGTTGCGACGACTGCGAGGGAGGTGCTGGCTGAGCAGGCTTGGCCTGCTGCTGAGCGGGCTTGGTGGGTGCAGGCTTGGCTGGAGTCTTGACCTCGGGCTTTGGAGTGGCGCCTGGGGCTGTGGTGGGAGCTGTTGTGGCTGGGGCGTCGGTTGTGCCCTGGTCTACTGCCGGCTGCTGACCGTCGTCGCCATTGCTTGCGGGTTCGGGCGACGACACTTCGTCGACGCTGGTGCCGTAGCTCGACACCTCGCTGGCCGAGCCGCTACCACCATCCACCTGTTCGGTTTTGGGCACATCGCTCTTGCTCATGAAGTGATAAATGGCCCACCCTATGCCTGCCAGAGCAAGCACCCCCACTACTATGCCAATGATGAGCCCAATGGGAGCTTTCTTTTGCTCGCCAGCAGGCACAACAGCGGGAGCCGGAGTTTCGGGAACCGCCGGAGTTTCGGGAACCGCCGGAGTCTCGGGAACCGCCGGAACATCGGGAACCGCCGGAACATCGGGAACCGCCGCAACAGCCGGAACCGCCGGAACATCAGGAACCGCCGGAACATCAGGAACGGCCGGAACATCGGGAACCGCCGGAGTTTCGGGAACACTGGGCACCACTGGCACCACTGGGGTCTGGACTGCTGGAGAACTTTCTTCCACTACTATCGCCCGTGTTGATTCCTCAACCTCGGGGGTAACAGCGGCCTGGATGGGGATTACAGGCCTTACAACATCATCAGGAACCTCGGGTGCCTCGGGAGCTTCAGGTTCCACTGGAGCGACTGGCTCAACGGGAACTTCGGGAACTTCAAGCACGTCGGGCACATCAGGCACCGATGGAACAACGGGTTCGTCGGGCACCTCGGGCACCACTGGGATTACTGGTTCTTGCGAAGCCTGAGCCTCCTCTTTTGGCACCTCGGGGATGAACAACTTGGTGTCTTCGTTATTGTCGTTCTCGGCAACTGGAATTGCTGGCACTGGAGGCACAACTGGGACCTGCGATGCTGGTGTTTCGGTTACAATAGTGGCCTTTGCCTCGACAGGGCTGCCACATGTCATGCAAAATTTAGCACCTTCGGGCACGATGTTTCCACAATTAGGGCATTTGTTAGGTTCCATAATAATATTCTGTTACAAGGTTAGTAGATTTTGTGTGTTTTAAAAAAGTATTTCATAACCAGTGGCACACTCCGCGCTGCGAGCAATGCTCTGAGTGCCACTGGTTGTTGTCGTCAAAATTTTAGGTTCGGTCGGTACCACTACGTTTTCTTTGAATGTTAAACGAAGGCTTAGCAGGTGCTGGAGCAGGTTTAGCCGCTGGCTCACTGTGCGACGGCTTAGAACTGGTTTCCGACTTCACCGACTTGTGGCTGCTTCTTGATGATTGCTCCTTGGCATGGTCTTGCTTCTTGGCATCGTCACGAGAATGTCGGCCAGAATGATGGTCATCGGCTTCCTCGTCCTTGCTGTCATGCTTTGAGTCGGGAGCTGCGGTTTCTTGCTGCTGAGCGTTATCTTTGTTAGGAATGTAATCGCTATTATTAGAACCGCCACCTTGATTCTCGGAACTTGTAGAGTCGCTCACATTCTCGATGTCGCTACCGTTCGACTTGTCGTCGCTCTTGCCTCCCGATTTCAACGCTATAAAGGTGATGAGCGAGCCCACAAGAGCCGCCAGAATCACTCCCACGACAATCATCCAGATTTTACCCTTGGAAGACTTGTTCGAGTCGTAGTTGTTGATGACCAAGTAGTCTTGGTTATCTTGGTTGTCTTGGTTGTTTTCCTCAATGTATTCGGGCTCGGGTTCGGGTTCGGGCTTGGGTTTGGGAGCAGGTTTGGCCTTAGCTTTCTGCTTCTTTTTGCCTCCAGCATCTTCCATCCGCCTCTTGCGCTCAGGTTTATTATTGTCTTTACCCTGCTTTGAACCTTTCTTTTGCTTTTGTTTCTGCTTAGGTTCGGGTTCCGGCTCTGGTTCCGGCTCTGGTTCGGGCTCTGGCTCGGGTTCGGGTTCAGGTTCTGGCTCGGGTTCAGGTTCAGGCTCGGGCTCGGGTTCAGGCTCGGGCTCAGGTTCAGGCTCGGGCTCGGGCTCGGGTTCGGGTTCCGGTTCGGGCTCCGGTTCAGGTTCGGGCTCGGGCTCAGGTTCGGGCTCAGGTTCGGGCTCGGGTTCGGGCTCGGGCTCGGGTTCAGGTTCAGGTTCGGGCTCTGGTTCGGGCTTGGGCTCGGGTTCGGGTTCAGGCTCGGGCTCGGGTTCGGGCTCGGGTTCCGGCTCGGGTTCGGGTTCAGGCTCGGGTTCGGGTTCAGGCTCGGGTTCGGGTTCCGGCTCGGGTTCGGGTTCAGGTTCCGGCTCGGGTTCCGGCTCGGGTTCGGGTTCGGGCTCGGGTTCAGGCTCGGGCTCGGGTTCAGGCTCGGGTTCGGGTTTTATTGGAGTTGGGATAACAGGTTTTTGAACGGGTTCAGGTTCCGGCTCAAACTCGGGTTCGGGTTCCGGCTCAGGTTCCGGCTCGGGCTCAGGTTCCGGCTCGGGTTTAGGAACTGCTGGCTTTATTTCTCTCTTGGGGATTACTGGAATCACGGGTTTAACCAGCGGCCTCTGCTGCTCTGGCTCCTCTGGCTCAATAGGCAACAACGGCTCGTTCAAATCGTCAAGATCATCATCATCAATATCATCTGGAATGTGATGCATGGACTGCTGCTGCGGTTGATCACTCTTAGATGGCATGAAGGGGATAACCGGCTTCATTCCATCGTCGGCTGGCTGAGGCTCGGTCACTGGCTGAGCTGCCTCCTTTACTGCCTCTTCCTCAAGATTCTTGTGTACCAATCGTAGTTTGCGACCTGCTCTGGTGCGCCTCACAGGCTGCTGGCTTGCAGCCGCAGCAGGCTGAGCCGGCTGTGCAGTTTCGACTTGCTGCTGTGCTTCGGGCTCGACGTTTTTAGTGGGCGGAGTGATCTCGAAGTCGCTATTGCCACACACCAGACAGGTCTTGCTGCCAGGAGGCACAACATTTCCACATTTAGGGCATTTAATAAACTCCATAAACTATTGATTTGTAGTCAAATAATCAGTTTAACCACATAAAAGTGTTTAACATTTCTAAAGATAATATGCAAATTTGACAATAATTATCGAGAAAACCAAAAAAAGTAGAATAAAATTACTCACTGTTAATTTTTTTTCTTTTTAAGACAAGAAGATGTATCTAATAATAAAAATATAGTTATATTTGCATATTTAAATCAATCATAGTAAGAAAAATTACTTAAAATAGAGTGACTTATGCATCTTAGAAACGCTTTGTTTATAACGCTCGTTGCCATGGGCATGGCCTCGGCAAGCGGGCAGCCAATAGTCTTGAGCTCCAACGGCGAGGGGTACTTCACCCGCGGCGGCTTGATGAGAGAGACTCGAAATTATATTGGCTCCAACCATCAGCTCAATCAATACGTGAAATACATGCCAGCGGCATGGAGTCAAGACATCGAAGCCGAGCTGACCACTGCCCTCAACAAGTTTGAACTGGGCGACAACAATGCCATCACCATGCTTAACGACTTCATCGAGAATCACCCCGAAGAGCCTTTGGCAATGGTGGCACGTGCCAAGCTGGGAGATTACTATTTTTATCACGGCGACTACGAACAGGCACTCGTCAATTATGACCAAGTGAGAGAAAAAGCACTCGACTTCGACAGCGACGAGGATGTGCTCTACCGCAAAGCCTACTGCCTGCTCATGCTCAACAATTACAGCGATGCCAAGCCACTCTATGACAAACTGTCGAAGACCAAGCAATACAGCACTGCGTCGCACTTCTACAATGCCTACATCGACTATGCCAACGGCAAATATAACGATGCCTACAGCGGCTTTGAAAATGTGGACCGCGTGGGAGAGCTGGGCTACCAAGCGCAGTACTACATGTGCCAAATCCTATACAAGCAGGGCGACTACAGCAATGCCGCCAAGCTGGGCGAATCGCTCATCGAGGACAACCAGAACCAGTATTTCGCACCCGAGCTCAACCGCATCGTGGGCGAGAGCTACTACAGGCTGGGCCAGAACACCAGCGCCAAACCCTATCTGGAGCAGTTTCTGGCTATGACACAAGACGATGACTATGACTATGCCGAGGAGAAGCGCAGCGCTTCTTACATGCTGGGCGTGATACTCTTCAACGAGCGCGACTACCAGAGCTCTATTGACTGCATGTCGAGAGTGACCGACGTGGACGACGCCATCACACAGAGCGCCTACCTCTACATGGGCCAGAGCCGCCTCAAGAGTGGCGACTACAACGGCGCCGCAATAGCCTTTGAGCGCGCGGCAAGCATGAACTGGGACAGCAACGTGCGTGAGACAGCGTTCTACAACTACGCCATCAGCCAGAGTCAGGGCGGCCGTACACCGTTCAACAGGTCGATCGACATGTTTGAGCAGTTCCTTAACGAGTATCCTGGCTCAAGCTACTACTCCAACGTAGAGAACTACCTCATCGATGCCTACACCGCAACAAGCGACTACGACAAAGCCCTGCGCAGCATCAACAACATAGTGAACCCAAGCGAGAAAGTGCTCAAGGCAAAGCAAGAGGTGCTCTACCACAAGGGCGTGCAGCAACTGCGCAACAACCGCCCCAGCGATGCTGCCACCAGTCTGCAGCAGGCAGTGGACATGGGCAGCCGCGAAGCCAACATCTTCAACAACAGCCGCCTGTGGCTCGCCGAGGCACAATATCAAATGCGCGACTACCAGAACGCCGCCAAAAACCAAGAGGCATTTCTGGGCTCAGTCACCAACACCGACCCCAACTATGGCCTTGCCCAGTACAATCTGGGATCGACCTACTTCAACCAGCAGCAATATGACAAGGCCATCGCAGCCTTCAAGAAATCGATAGAGAGCAACTCGCTGAGCAAAGACTTGACATCGGAGGCTTACAACCGCATAGGCGACGCAATGTACTACATGAAGAACTTTGACGGTGCCAGCGAGAACTACAGCAAGGCCGCCAACGGTGGCGTGGACGCATCGTCGGAGTATGCTCTGCTGCGCAATGCCATCATTGCCGGCGACAAAAACCAGTACTCGCTCAAGATTGCTCAACTCAACGAGCTCATTTCTAAATACCCCAACTCGAGCAAGGTGCCCGAAGCCATGCTCGAGAAAGGCAACGCACAGGTGCTCAACGGCGAGCTGAGCAACGCTCTCGCAACCTACTCGGCACTCGTTAAAAAATTTCCCAACCAGCCCGAGGCGCGCGAGGCAATGCTCAAGATGGCACTCACCGAGAAGTCGATGGGCGACATGAACAAAGCCATTGGCGACTACTGGACAGTGATTGAGCGCTATCCAGCCAGCAACGAGGCCAAGACTGCTGCCGAAGACCTCAAGCTCATCTATGCCGAGCGCGGCGAGCTCACCGCATTCAGCAACCGCCTGAACAACATCGACGGCGGCCCACGCATCGATGTGCGCGACGTGGAGAAGGCTACATTCGAGGCCGCCGAGACCCATTACATCGACAACGAGAGCATTGTCAAGCTCGAGAACTACCTGCGAGAATATCGCAACGGTGCCTACGTGAGCGAGGCAAAATACTACATAGGCCATTACTACTACAACAAGCACGACTATGCCAGCGCCATCGACGCACTCAACGATGCACTCGAAGGCAACGAGGATGCAGCATTTGCACAGCGAGCAATGGCCCTCAAGGGAGCAATCCTGCTCGAGGAAGGACAGTGCGAGGAAGCCTATTCCATCTATGAGATGTGGGCCACCAAGGCCACCAACGAGGACAACCTCACCCTGGCAATGCTTGGCATGATGCGCTCGGCTCGCGAAATGCAAGACTGGGACCACGTGGTCACCTGCGCCGACAATCTCCTGAACAGCAACCTGAACATGAACAGCGAGATTGAGCAAGAAGTAATACTCTCGAGAGCACTGGCCAGCAAAAACATGGGCAACGTAATCGACGCCCAGGCCGACCTCATGGCACTTGCCGACAACACCCAGAGCGAAGCCGGCGCTCAAGCGGCCTATGAGCTCGCCAAGATTCACTACGACAACGGCGACCTCGACGAGGCACGAGAGACCCTCGACAAACTCATCGACAACGACACCCCTCATCACTACTGGCTTGCTAAGGGCTTCATATTGCTGTGCGACATCTATCACAAGCAAGGCATGAATCAAGACGCCATCGACACCCTCAGGAGCCTAAAGAACAACTATCCAGGCCAAGAGGGTGAGATATTCAACGAGATTGACACTCGCCTGTCGCAATGGTCAAAGAAGAAATAACCCCATCGACCCATAGCGACCACACAACACATCTAACAAAACAATAATGCACAACACACACTATATAAGAATTATGAACAACAAACTAATGAGTGCTGGAGTAGCCCTGGCCTGCATGCTGCCTCTCACGGCCACGGCTCAAACTGGCAATCAAGGCAAAGGCGACCTGAACAAGGTTGTGAGCCTTGAGCGAGAATTCGACCCAGTGAAGAAAGAAGTGATAAAGAGAGCGGTGCTGCCCACCGAAATCAGCAAGAGCACCAAAGAAGCTGTGGCACCACAGTTCAGCGACTGGACAGTGCCCACACTGGTGCCGGTCGACATCCCCACCATGCTGCCCTATGGCTACCGCACCCTTCACAACTTCTCAAACCAGCGCGGCTACCTCGTGCTCGGAGCAGGTACCCACCTCAACATGCTTGCCAGCGCTGGCATTAAAGCCATCGACAGGGAAAAAGAAGAGCTCGACATTTGGATGCTCCACAACAGCACCTGGGCAGGCAAGAACACCAGCAAGCTCATTGAGCAGCCATCGTGGCGACAGAAGCAGCGCTTCAACGACAACGTGGTTGCGGCCAACTGGATCAAGATTCTACCCACTGGCACACTCGACCTCGACGGTAAGCTACACTTCGACAGCTTTAACTACTATGGCGGCTTCAGCGACTACCTCAAGAACAACAAGACCGCATTCTTTGATGCTCGCGTCGATGGCAACTGGAAGAGCGAGTACAACCTCGACAACGGCAAGAGCATCGACTACGAGGCTAACGCCACCCTCGGCTTTGCCGGCTACGACAAATCGCACCTGCAGGGCATCAGCGGCACTAAGGAGTTCTGGTTCAACTCCTCGATTGAATGTGGCTACAATTTTGAGAAGATAGGCGACGTGGGGCTGCTCTTCGGGGTTGACGTGGTGAACATGCACCGTCACAGCATCACCACCAACGCTGCCAGCAACAAGACCTTCGGGATGCTCACACTGAATCCCTACTACAAGTACTCTAACGACATCTTCAGCGCTAAGGCTGGCGCCACGGTCAACTTCTCGTTCAACGATGGCACTCCAGTGCGCATCGCCCCCGACATCGACATGGTGTTCAAAATCATAAAGGGCGTGAACCTCACAGTTCAAGCCACTGGTGGCAAAGAAATCAACCACCTGGCCGACATGCACGATGCCTACCGCTATAACGACCCCATAGCCGACTACAGTGAAACGACCTATGTGCCATTTGACGGCAAACTGGGATTCAACGTTGGGCCATTTGCCGGATTCATGGGCAAGATTTATGTGGGCTATGGTTTCGTCACCGGCATGCTCGACGCCGTGGTGCCCGCTGCCAACTCAGGCTCATTGAAGGAAATCCTCGACATGGAGAACCCCTACCCCGACGGCCCCAGGTCGCCCTATGACTACACCAACCAGTATGCCGCTATCATCTATAAGAGCAATAAGTGCAAAGGCGCTTACATGGGCATAGAGGCAAGCTACAAATATCGCTCGCTGGCCGAGGCAAAGCTTAATTTCTTACACACCTTCTCCGGCGACGAAGACTATGTCGACGGCAAGCGCTACACTGGCTATCCTCTGGGCGATGACGGACCCACCAGCATCTGCCACTTTGAGGTGAGCGTGTGGCCCATCAAGCCTCTGACGGTAACAGCCGCACTGCATTGCCGCATCAACCGCTCAACCTTCACCCGCCAGTGGATTTATCCCACCATAGGCGCTGAAGGCGAAATCATTAGCGAGGGTTATTACAACTATGACTCACTTGAGATGAAAGACGTCATCGACCTGCAACTGAGAGCACGCTACAGCTTCAACCACATCTTCTCGGTGTGGGCACAGGCAAGCAACCTGCTGTGCAGGCAATGGGACATCATGCCAGGTCAAGGCGCTCAAAAGATTGGGCTCATGGGAGGCATTTCGCTGAATTTCTAAATCTTTTTCTATAATAACACACACTCAACACAAGCAATGGCTGTGGCTATCTCATGGGCACAGCCATTCTTTTTGAAACCATGACACGAACAATCAGACACGCCACCACCAGTGATGTAGAAAGCATCATGCAGGTGCTCGCTCAAGCCAAGCAAGTGATGCGCGACTCGGGTAACCTCAATCAGTGGATTAACGGTTACCCAACATCACAGGCTGTGATGCTCGACATTGAGCACAACGCAGCCATAGTCATCGAGGACGACGGCAACATTGTTGCCTACTTTGCCTTCATGCCTTCGCCCGAACCCACCTATGCCAAAATCTACAACGGCAAGTGGCTCGACAACGACCGCCCCTATCACGTGGTGCACCGCATGGGGGCAGTGCCCACGGCGCATGGCATCTTTAACTTTGCGATGGACTATTGCTTCTCTAACGACCCAAACATACGCATCGACACTCACCGCGACAACAAGATAATGCAGCATCTGCTCGAGCGTTACGGTTTTGGCTACTGCGGCATCATCTACCTCGAAAACGGCGACGAGCGCCTGGCCTATCAGCGGTTCAAGCACACGACGTAGGCGCAACAGCGATACCCATAAAACAAAACTGGCTTGCGGCAACCATGAGTGCAGCAAGCCAGTTGATTTTATGGTAATCTAATTGAAGATTAGCCGTTGTGCTTCTTCATTATCTTGATCAGGTCGATAACCTTGTGGCTGTAGCCAATCTCGTTGTCGTACCAAGAAACAACCTTCACAAACTTGTCGGTCAGATAAACACCTGCATCGGCGTCAAAGATCGAAGTGCGTGGGTCGCCCAGGAAGTCGCTCGAAACCACCTTGTCCTCGGTGTAACCCAGAATGCCCTTGAGCTCACCCTCGCTGGCCTTCTTCATGGCAGCGCAGATGTCCTCCTTAGAGGCGGGGTTCTTCAGGTTAACAGTGAGGTCAACAACGCTAACGTCGAGAGTGGGAACGCGCATCGAGATGCCGGTGAGCTTGCCGTTGAGCTCGGGGATTACCTTGCCCACAGCCTTGGCAGCGCCAGTCGACGAGGGGATGATGTTGCCAGCGGCAGCGCGGCCACCACGCCAGTCCTTGAGCGATGGGCCATCGACGGTGCGCTGAGTGGCGGTTGTGGCGTGAACGGTAGTCATCAGGCCATTCTCAATACCAAACGCGTCGTTCAGAACCTTTGCGATAGGAGCAAGACAGTTAGTGGTGCATGATGCGTTAGAAACGATTGTCTCGCCAGCATACTTGTCGCTGTTGACACCGCACACAAACATAGGAGCCTGACGGCCATCGTCGCCAGCCTTAGAAGGAGCAGAGAGAACTACATACTTGGCGCCTGCCTGGAGGTGTTTCTCGGCACGGTCCATAGTGAGGTAGAGACCAGTAGACTCAACGATGTACTCTGCACCCACTTCGTCCCACTTAAGGTCGGCGGCGTCCTTCTCGGCAGTTACACGGATTTCGTTACCGTTAACGATGAGCTTGTTGTTCTCAACGTCGGCCTTGA
>CAMHNO010000027.1 GCA_946186575.1 uncultured Prevotellaceae bacterium | reverse complement strand
CATTTGATTTTATGAGTTTGAATATCGTTGTGCTGGCCAAGCAAGTGCCAGACACTCGCAACGTGGGTAAAGACGCGATGAAGGCCGATGGCACTATCAACCGTGCCGCCCTTCCCGCAATCTTCAACCCCGAGGATCTGAACGCGCTCGAACAAGCGCTTCAGCTCAAGGATGCTCATCCTGGTTCGAAAATCACATTAGTGACTATGGGACTGCCTCGCAGTGCCGAGATGGTGCGCGAGAGCCTCTATCGCGGTGGCGACGACGGCGTGGTGCTCACCGACCGCCCACTGGGTGGCGCCGACACCCTGGCCACAAGCTACTCGCTGGCGCAGACCATTCGTCACTTAGACAAGGTCGACATCATCGTTGGCGGGCGTCAAGCCATCGACGGCGACACAGCTCAGGTGGGACCACAAATTGCCGAGAAACTCGGTTTGCCACAAGTGACCTATGCCGAGAGTGTTAAGGTTGAAGACGGCATCGCCACCATCAAGCGCCGCATCGAGAACGGCTTCGAGACCGTCACCTGCCCGCTGCCACTGGTGGTCACCGTCAACGGCAGTGCCGACGCTTGCCGCCCTCGCAATGCCAAGTTGATTCAGAAATACAAATATGCAGTCACTCCCAGCGAGAAGGCACAACTTAGCGAGGAGCGTCAAAAGCTCGTTGAGTCTCGTCCTTACCTCAACATCAAGGAGTGGGGCGTTGCCGACATCGAGGCCGACCCTAACCAGATTGGCATGAAGGGGTCGCCCACCAAGGTGAAGACAGTAGTAAACGTTGTGTTCCAGGCCAAGGAGAGCAAGACCATTGAGGGTGGCGACGAAGCCCAGCTCGAAGGTCTCGTGCAAGAACTCATTGCCGACCACATCATTGGATAATGCACAATTCACAATTTACAGAAACGAGAAACTATGAACGACAAGAATAATTTAGTAGTTTACTGCGAGTTTGACGACGGCCGCGTGGCCGACGTGAGTTTAGAGTTGTTGACCAAGGGACGCACCCTCGCCACTCGCTTGGGTGTGAAGCTCGAGGCACTGATTCTGGGCGACAAACTCGATGGCATAGAAAATCAGCTCTTCCCATACGGTGTTGACGTGGTCTACAAGGTTGAGGACGAGCGCCTCTATCCTTACACATCACTCCCCCACTCTTCGGTTGTTATCAACCTCTTCAAGGAAATAGAGCCACAAATCTGCCTGATGGGCGCTACCGTGATTGGCCGCGACCTGGGACCACGAGTTTCGTCGTGCCTGAGCAGTGGTCTCACCGCCGACTGCACCGCCCTTGAGATAGGCAACCACACCGACCCAATCAGCAAGACCGAGTACAAGGACCTGCTTTACCAGATTCGTCCAGCCTTTGGCGGCAACATTGTGGCAACCATTGTCAATCCCGAGCACCGTCCTCAAATGGCCACCGTGCGCGAGGGCGTGATGAAGAAAGAGATTTTCGACCCCAACCACAAGGGTGAGGTCATCAACCTCGATGCCAACAAATATGTTGACCCCGCGAGCTTTATCGTCAAGATCATCGACCGCGAGGTGGAGAAGTCAAAAATCAACATCAAGAACTCGCCCATCATCGTGGCTGGCGGCTACGGCGTGGGCAGCAAGGAGAACTTCGACCTCATTTTCCAACTCGCCGACGTGCTTGGCGGTGAGGTGGGCGCAAGCCGCGCCGCCGTGGATGCCGGTTTCTGCGAGCATGAGCGTCAGATTGGTCAAACTGGTGTCACCGTGCGCCCCAAGCTCTACATAGCTTGTGGTATCTCGGGCCAGATTCAACACGTTGCAGGCATGAACGAGAGCTCGATTATCATCTCAATCAACAATGACCCCAACGCTCCCATCAACTCTATTGCCGACTACGTAATCACCGGCAATCTCGAGGAGATTATCCCCAAACTAATCAAGTATTACAAGAAAAACTCAAAATAAGTCATAAGTGTTAAGTGGCAAGTTTTAAGTTTTTTTCTTCGAAAATTTTTTACATTAAAACACATTAAACATGTCACTTGCATTTGACTCTTAACATATAAAATATTTATGGCAAATTTTTATAAAGACAATAAAGCTCTGCAGTATCACCTGCGCCACCCCTTGATGGAGAAAATCGTGGGCATGAAAGAGCGTGACTACACTCAGAGCCAGGAGTTTGACTATGCACCAGTAGATTACGAGGATGCTATCGACTCCTACGATAAGATTCTTGAGATCACCGGTGAGATTGCTGCCGAGGTGCTGGCGCCCAACGCCGAGAGCGTCGACAAGGAAGGTCCACACCATGCGGGCGGCCGCGTTGACTATGCCAGCAAGACCAAGGAGAACCTTGATGTCACTCGCAAGGCAGGCCTTTATGGCGTGTCGATGCCTCGCAAGTATGGCGGTCTGAACCTGCCTAACGTCACTTTCTCGATGATGAGCGAGATGATTGCTCAAGCCGACGCCGGTTTCCAGAACGTGTGGAGCCTGCAGAGCTGCATCGACACCCTGTTTGAGGCTGGCGACGAAGACCAGTTCCAGCGCTACATTCCCCGCGTGTGTGCTGGTGAGACCATGTCGATGGACCTCACCGAGCCCGACGCCGGCAGCGACCTGCAGAGCGTGATGCTCAAGGCCACTCAAGACGAGGACGGCACTTGGCGTCTGAACGGCGTGAAGCGCTTTATCACCAACGGCGACAGCGACATCCATCTGGTGCTCGCGCGCAGCGAGGAGGGCAGCCACGACGGCCGCGGCCTGTCGATGTTTATCTACGACAAGCGCAATGGTGGCGTGACAGTGCGCCGCATCGAGGACAAGATGGGCATCCACGGCAGCCCCACTTGCGAGCTTGTGTTCAAGAATGCCAAAGCCGAGCTTTGCGGCTCGCGCCGCCTGGGCCTCATCAAGTATGTGATGTCGCTCATGAACGGTGCCCGCCTGGGCATCACCGCTCAGAGTGTGGGTCTGTGCCAGGCAGCCTACAACGAGGCTATCGACTATGCCCGCAGCCGTGAGCAGTTTGGCCATGCCATCATCACCTTCCCTGCTGTGGCTGAGATGATTACCAACATCAAGGCAAAGCTCGACGCGGCACGAGCCATACTCTACGAGACAGCTCGTTTTGTCGACATCTACAAGATTTGGGAGCAGATTTCACGCGAGCGCAAGCTCACCCCCGAGGAGCGCGCCGAGATGAAACAATACAACCGCCTGGCCGATGCCTTCACGCCACTGTCGAAGGCCTCGTCGAGCGAATATGCCAATCAAACCGCCTACGACTGCATCCAGATTCACGGCGGCAGCGGCTTCATGCGCGACTACACCTGCGAGCGACTCTATCGCGACGCACGCATCATGAACATCTACGAGGGAACCACACAGCTGCAGGTAGTGGCTGCAATTCGCCACGTGACCACTGGCACCTATCTGGCTCAGATGAAGGAGTATGCCCAGGGTCAGTATAGCGACGAAGTTGCCCCACTCAAGGCACGCATCGACAAGATGATGGAGCAATATGAGCAAGCTGTTGAGAAGGTTAAGAGCTTTGACAATCCCGACTACACCACCTTCCACGCCCGCCGCTTGGTGGAGATGGCAGCATGGACAATCATGAGCTACTTGCTGTGCAACGATGCCAGCCGCGAACCAGAACTCTTCAAGCAATCGGCCGAAACCTACGTGCGCTATGCCGAGGCACGCCTCGAAGCCAACGTGAAGTTCATCGGCAACTTCACCCCCGACGAGGCTGCTCTCTACGCCCAGGAGTAAATACATTCTGAGAAAGCTGTATATAACGCGAATTGGGAGCCGCCATAATTGATGCGCGGCTCTCGATTCAGCTTTTATGACCTGACACCAAGTCAATGTGAGTCGCTCGCGCCAAACATCGCCATGCGGGTAATATTGGCAATTGAATTTATAAAAATCTTTTACCTTCATTGCTTGACCAAAAAAAATAGCTATTTTTGTAACCAGAAAAAAACTAACACCTATTTTATTGATATGAAACAATTATTTTTCACTGCAGTAGCAGCCTTGCTATGCTGCTCGACGGCAACGGCCTTTGAATTAGATGATTTTGTGCTCAGTGGAGCGCGGGTAAAGGGCATTCCATCAAGCCAACCAGCACTCGACGGACGTTACTACTACCAGTTCAACCAGTATGGCACCACTATTTCTAAGCACAGCTACAAGAAGGAAAAAGACGTTACCACTTTCTTCGACAACTCTAAGATTCCAGGCAACAACATAACCTACTGGCAAGGTTACACCATGTCGGCCGACGAGAAGCGCATCTTGCTCTGGACCGAGAGCAAACCCATCTACCGCTACTCGTTCACGGCCAACCATTACGTCTACGACATAGACCAGAACAAACTTTATCCACTCACCGAGGAAGGCGGCGAGCAAATTGCCACGCTCGCGCCCGATGGATACCAAGTGGCCTACGTGCGCGACAACAACGTCTACATCAAGCACACTCAGAGCGGTGCAACCATCCAGGTCACCACCGACGGCAAGCAGAACGAAATAATCAACGCCGTCCCCGACTGGGTCTACCAGGAGGAATTTGGCATCCTGAACTCATTTGCCTGGTCGCCCGACGGCAGATACCTGGCTTTCATCAGATTCGACGAGTCGAAGGTGCCCATGTGCTCCATGGAGCTCTATGAAGGCGAGTGCAACCCCAATCCCGACTACCGCCTGCATCCAGGACGCTACGACTACAAGTATCCGGCTGCCGGCGAGCAGAACTCTATCGTGAGTGTGATGTGCTACGACATACACGACGGCAAGCTTAGCAAGATTGAACTTCCGCTCAAGGATGAGGACTACATCCCCGACATTCGCTTCAACTCGGCACCAAGCTCCTCGCTCATGGTGGTAAAACTTAACCGCGCCCAAAATCGCATGAACATCTATTCGGTCGACCCCACTACCGGCAACTCCGAGGAAATCTACGACGAGCACAGCGACATGTGGATTGGTGAAGATGCAGCAACTGGAGTTAAGTATTACGACTCGTTCTTCGTGGTGATGAGCAACCGCGACGGACACAACCACCTGTATAAATACAACTATGAGGGCAAGCTGGTGAAGCAAATATCGAGTGGCGACTACAACGTCACAGCATTCTATGGCTACGACAAGGCTCGACGTCTCTTCTACTTCCAGTCAACCCGCCCAGGCCGAGAGGGTGCTCTGCGCCGCACCATTCGCTGCGCCAACGAGACAACAGGACAAATCACCGAACTCACTCAGGGTAATGGCACCTACAGCGCAAGCTTCAACAGCGACTTCACCTACTACATTCGCCGCTTCAGCAACGCCACCACCCCCGACCAGTTCGTGCTCTACAGCATCGACGGCAAGCCAGTGCGCAACTTGCAGCTCAACGAAGAATATACCGCACGTTACACCTCGAGCGAGATTCCACGTCGCGAGTTCTTCTCGATGATGAACGACAACGGCGACATGCTCAACGGCTACATCATAAAGCCCACCAACTTCGACCCAAGCAAGAAATATCCATGCATCATGTCGCAGTATAGCGGTCCTGGCTCGCAACAAGTGCTCGACAAGTGGAAGATGGAGTGGGAAGAGTATTTCGCCATGCAAGGCTATGTGATTGCATGCGTAGACGGACGCGGCACTGGTGGCCGTGACAAGGAGTTTCTCAAGGCCATTTACCTCAACCTGGGGCGCCACGAGACCGAAGACCAGCTCGCGGCGGCGCGCTACATGGCCCAGCAGCCCTATGTCGACCCCGACCGCATTGGCATCTGGGGATGGAGCTTCGGGGGCTTTGAGACTCTCATGGCAATGTCGCAAGACGACAGCCGCTACGCCTGCGGCGTGGCCATAGCACCCGTCACCTCATGGAAGTTCTACGACAGCATCTACACCGAGCGATTCATGCTCACCCCCGACGAGAACCCCAACGGCTACAACTACGCGCCTCTCGACCTCACTGGCAAACTCAAGGGCAAATTGCTGCTCATGTTTGGCAGCGCCGACGACAACGTGCGCATCGTCAACTCAATGCAGTACATCGCCAAGCTGCACAGCGAGGGACAGCAGTTTGAGATGATGGTCTACCCCAACATGAACCACAGCATCAACGGCTGCGGAGTGCGACTGCCACTCTACCAGCGAGTGCTCAACTTCTTTGACCAGAACCTCAAGAAATAAAATTGTAGTCACTATAATTACTATAGTCACTATAGTCACTATAGTCACTATAGTCACTATACCCACTATCAATAGAGGCAACCATGATTGTTATCACAGGACCAACGGCTTCGGGCAAGACGGGCAAGGCGGTAGCCCTTGCCCGCGCTATAGGCGGCGAAATCATCAGCGCCGACTCGCGCCAGCTCTACCGCGGCATGGATCTGGGAACTGGCAAGGACCTGGACGAGTATGGCGACGTGCCTTACCACATGATTGACATTTGCGAGGCCGGCTATAAGTACAACCTCTACGAGTACTTGCGCGACTACCAGGCTTGCTACGACCACATCACCCGCCGTGGCAAGCCCGTTGTCTTGTGTGGAGGCACGGGAATGTATGTCGAGAGCGTGGTCAAGGGCATTGCGCTGCCGCCAGTGCCCGAGAACCGAGAGCTGCGCGAGGAGTTGAGCACCAAGAGCCTCGACGAGCTCACCGCCATTCTCAAGCGCTACAAGACGCTGCGCAACAACAGCGACATCGACACCCCCAAGCGAGCCATCCGCGCCATCGAGATTGCCATGTACTACCACCACAATCCGCACCTCAAGGCGCAGACCGAGCCACATCCGCTCACCGATGCCGTGGTCATTGGCATCGACATCGACCGCGACACACGCCGCCAGCGCATCACCCAACGTCTGCAGGCACGGCTCGATGCCGGCATGGTCGACGAGGTGCGCCGCCTCATCTCGGGTGGAATTGCCCCCGAAGATTTAATCTATTACGGATTGGAATACAAATACTTGACGCTCTACGCAATCGGCAAATTAAGCTATGACGAGATGTTCACCCAACTCGAAACTGCCATCCACCAGTTCGCCAAGCGGCAGATGACCTGGTTCCGGGGAATGGAGCGCCGAGGCACCCACATCCACTGGCTGCCCTACAACATGCCCAACCACGACTTCATAGCAGCCGCTTTAGAGTTATCGCAACGTCATTGATGGGGGCGATATTGCTCAATGTGCTTGAACTTGCGCCATGAGGCATCGTTGCGCAACATCTCGGGGTCAGGCACATAGAGGGTTACGCGCTCATAATGGTAAGGCTCGAAGATTGAGTCAATCACCGTCACCCAGCCGCCGTTGCCAATGTATGGAGGATGAATGATATTAGGCATAGTGATACTTTTAAGGCTCTTACAACCCTTGAAGGAGCCTTTTTGAACGCCGAAGCTTGGTGGGTCAAGTGTCACATTTTCTAATTTGTCCATATTGCGGAAACAGCCAAACCCAAGTTCACCGCTTACCCACGTGTTACCGTTAAAGCGATAGTCTGATGTGAGCCTTATGTTTGCTTTGTTCTCACCATCATATTGAACCGACGTGTTGGTCGATGTGGCATTATCCCAGTTGGTGTGGACAAAATCGTTAGTGTCGCGGAACGTGAAGTTGCCCGATGGATTCTCCAGCTTTTGACGGCCGGCGTAACCAAGCCCCAGCAAGATGCTCGCAATCACGAGCGACACCGCAATCGCAAAGCCTGCAACGCGAGCATGCCGGCGGCGCCGCTTGCTGCGTTCAAGATCCTCCCTTATCTCATCCACACTCTGATAGCGGGCACTGATGGGCATCAGGCATTTCTTCACCACTCCTTTATAGATGCTGCCCATGTGCATGAGATTCAGCACTATGCCCAAGCTGTAGATGTCGTTGCGCGAGTCGGCAACGTTAGAGTTTAATTGCTCAGGGGCGATATACTGCTCGGTGCCAGCAGGATTCTTAAACACGGCGTACTGGTCATTGTCGGCAAGCCCAAAGTCGATAATCTTCACGTTCGCTCCGTTGCGCGTTATCATGATGTTCTCGGGCTTGAGGTCGCGGTGAACCACACCCTGCCGATGCATGTAGCTCGTGGCATCGAGCATCTCATCGGCAACTCGCTGGCGCTGATTCAGGCTGGGATTGGTGGCGAGCCATTCGCCAAGTGTCACGCCGTCGACCCATTCCATCACAATGAACGTGTCCATACCCACCTCGGCATCCTTGCAGCCCTGCTCCATGCCATGCACCTGCAGGATGTTAGGATGCGACAGCTTCATCATCATCTCCAGCTCTTTGCGCAGGCGCTGTGTTTGAGCAGGGTCACCAGAATATTCAGCCTTCAAGCCCTTGAGCACATGCCAGCGGCCGTAACGCATGGCTTTCACCAGACGGCAATGGCTCAGCGACGGCAACTCACTCACCTGAGTGAACTTAGCCTCGATGCCCTCATAGTCATCAGGCACAATCCCCGACACCTGGCTGTAATGTGGAATGTCTTTATAGCTCATATCAGCTATCTAATCAATTGTGCATTGTGAATTATGCATTATGGATTAATTCAAACCGCACTCCGCCCTGCTTGCCGCACACATAGGCCACCGGAGCCTTGCCAAACTGCCTGAGGTTGCTCAGCCACAGCGGTTCGCCACTCACGATGAGGCTGCACGTGAATCGGTCGCCGGCCTTGATGCCGGTGTTCTGCGACGACAACACTTCAAAGTCATTGTCGCCCATGTATTCAATGTCACACACCCTGTGTGGAGCCCACGTCAAGCGCACTCTATCGCCAGGTCTCAGGTCGGTGGACACCGTGATCTTGTCGCCAAGCACCTGGGCACTCGGTGTTCTATCGCTCTCAAGGCGGTGAGCCTGATAGTCCTCCCAGTCAAGGTAGCCCACTAGCCGGCACAGTACCGACAGGGTGTTCGACGTGGGCTTTGATGTGTATTTCGAGTAGCCCCACAAGCGCTTGAGCGTCGACACGCTCACACTCTCATTCAAGCCATCCTCAATCGTTGCGCTCAAGAACTCAAAATCCTTGGGACTCAGCATGCCACGCCCCATGCGCGCCTCCACATCACTCAGCAATAGTTTGATAAAATTTGTGTTATCGGTCATAGACGATTACATATTTTCTGCAAATTTAGTTAAAATAGCTCACAAATCTTACCCATATATTCAAAAAAATCAATGCCAACCCATTTGACCCGGTTTGAACCAAAAATAATAACCTGTCGTCGGCCTAATGACCGATTTGGATTTAATAGTGTGGCATGCTCAATACAAAAAACCCATAAGCCACAAAGGCAGCTTTTTCCCCACAGGAAATTCCATTTGGTCGGCGAGAACATAGGAGTTAGGAACATCTGCTATCTGATCAAAAGATTTATCTTTTCCTCCAACTTCAACAACAATTCTGCCATCAATCTTGAAGTCTCCTTTGTCCTTACCATACTCCACAGTGTGTTCTATAGAAAGTTGGTTTAAAACAAAGCATTCTCTTAAAGTTCCTATGCGTCGTTGCGAGCTAAGGGCACACAGCACATTGGGGTTGTGAATATATATTTTGTCGGGTTTCTGCAACTTGGTTACCGACTTGTTGTCGGCATACAGTAAATGTATCAATTCGGCTTTATTCATACTTGACAAGTAACTTAACACTGTGTTCTTATTGATTTCTAAATAAGAAGCGAGTTTGGCGATATTCACTTCATAAGGCACATTGTCTGAGAGATACATCAATAAAGCTTTCAGCTTCCTTGTGTAGGCAGGCTCAACGCCACAAAACTGTGTCATTTCTTGATCGATGATAAAACTCACCACATTTTCAATCCTGTTGTAATATTCATCTTCGTCCTCATCATAGAATGGATAAAACCCAACACGAAGATATTCCTCAAACAATGGCTGGGGCTTACACACCTTGCACACCTCATCACATATAGAGTCGGCATTAGATAGAACTTCATCTAAAGAATATCTTGGCAGCTTAATTCCCTTATAAAACTGGAGGAATTCACGGAACGATAACCCTGACATGTTGTAATTGAGAACGCGTCGCGACAAGTCGGCATCCGAATTGAGAATTTGCAACAGCGATGAACCAGTGAAAGTTATCTTCATATTAGGCCACAGGTCGTTTATTTCTTTTATCTCTTTGCTCCAGTGTGGATATTTATGCACCTCATCAAGAAAAAGATGTTTGCCCCCCATGAGATTAAAACGCTCGGCAAGATCAAGCAACGAGTGATTAGTAAAATACATGCTGTCCATGACACAATATAGGGCATCACCAGCATTCACGCCATATTTCTGTTTTATATATTGACGCATCAGGGTAGTTTTACCCACGCCACGCGAGCCACGAATTGCCACCAAAGGCTTCTCCCACGATATTGTGTTAATCATTTCACGTACAATCCCAAGACTGACTTGTGATATGAAAATGCGATGTTTTTTAAAAAGAGTCTCCATTTTTAATTCCATTTGACAGGTTACAAAATTATAAAAACTTATTGTGTTAACCAAATTTCTTATGAAAAAAGTTGTTGTATTAAGCGATTTTCTGTCAAATAAGGAGGTTGCATTCACCTATTTTGCCGTCAATGGGAAGTCTCCATTGAGGAAGCAAATAAACTATTATGGGCAAATCTCCTCAATTATTTATCAAAAACCTGTGGAAATCAAAGTCCATTGTCCATAATTGTCTTGCATCAATGAGGTTCAAATCAATTCAAATCACCATTTTTTGGTTCAAAATCACAGCCGCCCCATTTTGAACCAATTTGACCCAATCATTTCTTTTACATTATTTATAAATTTGAGGTGCAAAAATGAAATTAATATCTAATTATAACAAAAATGAAAAATCTACTTTTTACCTTATTAGCTTTTTTAATAGCTGTTCCAGTAATCAATGCTCAGTCTGTTGATCAACTTAAGCCTCTGGGCACAAGCAGTGATAACAATTCTGAATTGCTTATTGCAAAAACGAAAAAGAAAAGAAGTTCAAAGCAATCGACAGGAAAAGCCACCTATGTTGGAAATTGGAAGAATGTAAATCGTGGTGAGGGTTGGAACGATAGATATATGTCTGTTGAGAAAGACTCTGATGGAGATTTCTGTGCAACACTTTATTATGTCGGCCGTAACCATGACTATGTACAAGTTTATGGACCAGTAGTTGGCAATCCTTATGGTAATGGCATGGACTTTGATTTCACAGGGTATCAGGGAGGAGAGGATTTCTCGATATGTGTATATATTCAAAACAAAAACAAAATTGTTGAAAGCGATATTGTATATGACTTATTTGGCAACTCTTGGGATAAGGTAACGGATGTGTGGACACGAATATCGACAATCCCTGAAGACATAAAATCAATGCCATCTCAAAAACCTCTCTACATCGCTTATTAGTAAAATAATAATTTATCTTAATGATATAGTGCAAGTTTTTTCAAACTTCACGACCCTAAGGATATTTCAATGTTGAGCAGAATTTCACGAGAATTATCAGTAAGGTGAGCGCACTTATTGATTAACAAAATCTAACGAAAATCAATAACCGACCCACAGGCAGAATCAAGCATGCGCTCGCTTGATTCCGCCAACGGGTAATAATTATTATTAAACATATGAAAAGAAGAATTTTTTTAAACATAGTATTGCTATTACTCCTATCAACAAGTTGCAGCGAGGAGCCCAGCAATAACAAGAGTTTGCCACGCTTTGAGGGCCATGTGGTTTATGAAAAGATGTATTTTGACATTGCAGGCACCGATGCGACATTTGTTGGCTGCATTGATGATGTTGATGTGATAACAATACCCACCACTATTGAGGATTATGTGAATAATCAACCAATTACCTATACAGTAAAGTATATTGCTCAAGGAGCATTTAAAGGGAAAAGACTTTCTAAGGTGAACCTTCCTTCTTCATTAATCTCAATTGGTGCTGAGGCATTTATGAATTGTGAGAATCTCATATCAATAGATATTCCCAAATCAGTGAATAATGTAGGTCATCGTGCGTTCATGAACTCGGGAGTGAAAGAGGCAACAATAAATGGCGATTTAGGAGGAGATGTGTTTGCCAACACACCTCTACGCAAGGTTCATTTTGGAGAAAACGTCAAAAGCATTCCAGATAATGCATTCTCCAGTGATTGTCTGCAAAGGGCACAGTTGACCGAAGTCACTTTCACAAGTGAATTGGAAGAGATAGGTGCTAAAGCTTTTGCTGGCAACAAGACATTGACAAATGTCACCCTTCCCAAAAGTTTAATAAGTATTGGTTATTGGGCTTTTGGAGATTGCTCTGGATTGAAAGATGTGACTCTGCCTGAATCTATAGTATCAATGGGCAATGAGGTTTTTGCCAATTGCGCTATTGAGGAAATCTCGCTGGCGACGGTAAATTTGGGAGTAAACCCCTTTTGGAAGTGCCCGTTGAAAGTGGTTCATATAAAAGGAAACATAAAAGTTGTACCCGAGAGATTCGTTGCAAAGCATCTCTTAGGTTCTGTCAGTACAAATTATCCCATACAAGAAGTTACATTTGAAGAGGGTGTAAAGGTAATAGACAAGTACGCATTTCAATTCTGTAATATATCTAAATTGGAGTTTCCTTCAACTTTAACAACGATAAAAAGTTATGCCTTTGAGCGAAACCAGAAGTTGGAAACTATTGTTTTTGGAAGCGGACTAAAATTAGTTGAGTATTTAGCTTTTACTCAATGTGATATAGTTAAAAAAGTAGTGTTCAATAGTGTGGAGCCTCCAGTATATAATGATAGAAATTATTGGTGGTGTGTTGTCAATGTTCCTCAACAAAGTTTGCAGCAGTACAAAGAGAGATATAAGGATATATTTACCCGTGCAACATTTGAAGGATTATAAAAAAATTAAAATATGAAGAAATTTTTATTTATTTTACTTTTACTTTTATCGACGATATCGATAAAAGCGAGTGATTGGAACAAATTCGGCATTTTGGGCGAATGCAACACAGCAAGCTCACAATTTGAGACACTAAAATTTGACAAGGCAGGAAATCTTTCAAGTTTTATCTTCAAATTTTCTGATGCCAAAATAGAGTCGACAGGTAGTGTTCAACAAACTAAGGATGGCTACAAAGGTCAGTGCAAGATTCTTGATGATGGTGATAATTATACAGGTAGCTATCAAATCACCATGGGTGCACAAGGCATCACGAAGTTCTATTTGAAATATGATGATTCTGATGATGGTACGTTAACTTCGACCTACACTTATGACTCAAATAAAGTGCTCATCAAGCGCGTTGATGACGATGTGTGGTGGGAAGTAGACAGCTATTCTCTTGAAACCGACGCCGAGGCTAGAACAAGAAAAGCTAATGCAGTGATTGATGCTGCAACAAGAGCCTGTGCTCGCAACCCGTTGGACTTTAATGGAAATGTAAGGCGCATGGAAGCCGCGCGAAATAAAGCTGCGGCCATTCTTGCCGGTACTGATGCAAGTATCAAAACCAAGAAAACCAAAAAGACATCAAAGACCACGGTACTTTTCAGTGATTACCAAAAAGATCAATTCAATAACTGGATTTCTCGAAAAGTTATAATTAACAATAACACAATTAACGAAAGACGTGACATTGACTATACTGATGAGTTCTTGAGCCGTTATGAATGGGAAAGGCTCAAGCAATCAGATAACATGAGGGCTATCGAAATGTTTGCAATGAATAAAAAGACAACAAAGCAGTATAAACAGATAGCCTCGGAGTATTGGAACAGCAACATTCTTCCAAAGATTGCAAAAGACTACAACAACAATCCCGACTCACTGTTTTATGTCGCTTTTAGTCCAATCGCAAGCATAGAGGTTAACAACAAGGCTCTTGAGATTGCACGTCGCGATTTCTATGACAACCAAGTGATGAAGGAAAGAGACTTCAACAAAGTGAGAGATATGGCATCGATGAAGGTAAGAGGCCAAGATGTATTTGATTTCAATTACAAAAATATGATAGAGTCGCGCGCCGAGCAGCTTAGGAACGACTCTATCAACTACTTGGTTAATCAAGCACAGACTTATTTATCATCTGGACAAATGAATCTCGCATCTCAATTGGCAAAAGACGCTCTCGCCATCGATGAGTTTAACCATCAGGCCCAGGATATAGCCGCTCATGCCGATTTCAATATCATTGAAGCCAAGGAGAAAAACGGCACAATCACCGATGATGACTACATAGAATTCTGTAATTTATATAAGAGTTCTACCTATGCCACGTCAGTTGCTGATAAACTGGTGGACCATGCCATCAACAAAAAGAGCGATTACAAGAATAGAAAAGTTTTTGAATCCTTCCCAGGATATTTGTCAGAATTTCAAAAAATGAGCCTGCCAATAAGCAACAAAGCAAACAGTAAACTTTCAAATGCTATAGATAAATCGAATATGGAGCTTGCCGGCGGGCGTCTCATTCACTTTGGTATAGGTCTTGCCCTAGGTGGAAGTACTGCAAGTGAATTCAGATTTGAGACCGCATTGTCTTTATTGTTTGGACGTTTCAGCAGCCCTATCAATGCCCAAATTTCGTTTGGATATGGTTATGTTGAGGGCCCTGGCGGCGACAACAAATCAAACATAACTGTTAATAATCTTATTTTTCCATTAATGTTGAGATGGAACTTCTATCGTAAATATAAACCAGACATATTGGGTGGTAAGGGTAGTGTCAATACCTTTTATCTAGCTGCAGGGGCTCAATTATCATTACTTTGTAATGCACATCTTAATTATTCGAGTCAGGAAAAAGATTATACAAGTTTATCAAAAGATTATTTCTCTAAAACAATGTTTTCCCCAAAGATTGCTATTGGCGCACATTTTTCCAAAATTTATGAGGTAGAAGTGTTTGGCATTATCAATTCAGGTTCTTTATACAAAATTGATTATTTGAGACAGATAGGAGCAGATGAAATATTAGGGCAAAAATCATTCGATAAACTGTCTAAGAAGAACACGATACAAATTGGAGGCGTTTTCCGATTGCTATTCTAAAAAGAATAGAGACCATATTCTCGCAACATGATGAATATTTCAACATAATGCTCAACTATGCAAGTATTTCATTAGCTTCTTCACGAGAATAATCAGTAAGGTGAGCGCGCTTACTGTTTCACAATATCTAAACAAAATTAATAACAGACCTATTGGCAGAATCAAGAATGCGCTCGCTTAATTCTGCCAACGGGTTATTTGAAATTGTTTGAAATTTATTGGCCCACAATGTTTTTCATGCTTTTTTTAGACACTCCCTCTCCCCTTTATCCCCCTCTCGGGCAGAGGGGGAACCCACAGGAGAAACAGGAACTCTTGTCACTCTTGCACTTCATGTCTTGATTGAGACAGGAGGTGCGGCAGGTATTGTTTCTCTTGGCTATTAAAAAAAAACTCCCTTGCTACCTTTAGGCGAGTAGCAAGGGAGAGAGCTATTTTAGCTTTTTTTATACACCAGCGAGGGGTTCTCGACTGGTGCAGGGTTTAGTGTGTGTGTCCCTCATGTGAAAGCTATCGAAGATTAATCCTCGTAGCTCTGGTCGTTGCGGTCGTCGCGGCGACGGTCGGTGTTGCGGTTGTCGCCACGGCGGGGACCACGGCTGTCGTTGCGGCGAGGACCGTTGCCGTTGCGGCGAGGGCCGTTGCCGTTGCCATTGCCACCACGATTACCACCGTTGCCACGTGGACGGCCACCGCCACCACGGCGCTCCTCATAGCCCTCGGGCTTGTCTTGCAGAGCGCGCATCGACAGGCGGTACTTGCCGGTCTTTTTGTCAATCTCGATGAGCTTGACTGTCACCTCATCGCCCTCGTGCAGACCGCTGGCCTCCATGTCGGCGAGGCGCTCCCAGCTGATCTCGCTGATGTGGAGCAAGCCTTCCTTGCCAGGCATGAACTCAACAAAAGCACCGAACTCAAGGATGCTCTTGATGGGGCCGCTGTAGATTGTTCCCTCTTCGGGGACTGCGATGATAGCCTTGATGCGCTCAACGGCAGCCTCGATGCTGTCTTTGTTGGCAGCCGAGATTTCAATCTCGCCCTTGCCGTCGATTTCATCGATAGCGATGGTAGCACCAGTCTCTTCCTGGATGCCCTGGATTACCTCGCCACCCTTGCCAATGATGGCACCAATGAACTCCTTGTCCACTGTCATCGACACGATGCGTGGCACGTGAGGCTTGTAGTCCTCGCGTGGCTCAGGAATTGTCTCGTTGATGATATTGAGAATGTGGAGACGGCCATCGCGAGCCTGACGCAGCGCCTGCTCCAGAATCTCGTAGGGCAGTCCGTCGCACTTGATATCCATCTGAGTAGCGGTGATGCCGTTAACGGTACCTGTCACCTTGAAGTCCATGTCGCCCAGATGATCCTCGTCGCCCAGGATGTCGCTCAGCACGGCGTGCTTCACGTTGCCCTCGTCGGTGATCAGACCCATAGCAATACCTGCCACGGGGCGTTTCATCTTCACACCGGCATCGAGCAGTGCCAGGGTGCCGCCACACACTGTTGCCATCGACGACGAGCCATTGCTCTCGAGGATGTCGCTCACAATGCGGCAGGTGTAGGGGAAATCGTCGGGGAACATGCGCTTGAGGGCGCGGTGGGCAAGGTTGCCGTGACCCACCTCGCGGCGGCTAACGCCACGGGGAGCACGAGCCTCGCCAGTGGAGAAGGCAGGGAAGTTATAGTGCAGCAAGAAGCGCTCGTTGCGGCGAGTGAGCACGTCGTCGATGAGCTTCTCGTCGAGGCGGGTGCCCAGGGTCACAGTGGCAAGGGCCTGTGTCTCACCACGGGTGAACACGGCGCTGCCATGAGGGCCGGGGACGTAGTCGGTCTCGCACCAGATGGGGCGAATCTCGGTGGTCTTGCGGCCATCCATGCGCACTCCCTCGTCAAGAATCACGCGGCGCACCGCATCGCGCTGCACGTCGTGGAAGTAGCGGTTAATCATTGGAGTCTTCTCCTCGCGCTCTTCCTCGGGAATAGTCTCGATGAAGTCCTCAAGAACCTTGTCGAAGCTGTCGTTGCGCCAGTGCTTGTCGGGGTTGCCAGCCTTGGCAATGTCGTAGCATGGCTGATAGCACTCGCGGCGCACACGCTCCTTGATTTCCTCGTCGTCAACCTCGTGGCAATATTCACGCTTGACAACTCCGAGTTGCTCGGCAAGCTCCTTCTGTGCAAGGCACATGGGCTTGATGGCGTCGTGAGCAAACTTCAAGGCAGCAATCAGGTCTTCTTCTTGAACCTCGTCCATCTCACCCTCAACCATCATAATATTGTCGTAAGTAGCACCTACCATCAATTCCATGTCAGCATTTTCGAGTTGTTCGAAGGTGGGGTTGATAACGAAGTTGCCGTCGATGCGAGCCACGCGAACCTCACTGATGGGTTCCTCAAATGGCACATCGCTCACTGCAATGGCAGCACTGGCGGCAAGACCGGCAAGAGCGTCGGGGCAATCGGCTCCGTCGGCCGAGAACATCAAGATGTGGACGATTGTGTTGGCATGATAGTTCGAGGGGAACAAGGGCCTGAGCACGCGGTCCACAAGGCGTGCGGTCAAAATCTCATAATCGCTGGCGCGACCTTCACGCTTGGTGAAGCCGCCAGGGAAACGTCCAAACGAGGAGTATTTCTCCTTGTATTCTACTGTAAGGGGCATGAAGTCTGCTCCCTCTTCGGCGTCCTTCGCCGACACTACGGTCGCCAACAACATGGTGTTGTTAAAGCGCAATTCAACTGCTCCATCGGCTTGCTTGGCAAGCTTTCCTGTTTCGAGGGTGATCTCGCGTCCGTCACCCAGCACGATGGTTTTCTTAGTAGGTGTTAACATCTAGTATAATTATTATATAATAAAAAAATCGTGCAAAGGTAGTCATTTTTCCCCAATTATCCAAATTGAATGTTAGCAACATAAACTTTGAAGATTTTTCACCACCTTAACCAACTAAATGACGCGGCGCACAAGCACAACAATTGCGCTCCATGAGCTGCCACGGAGCGCAATTGCAATGATTAAGGAATAAAAGTATTTAGTCGTTGAGCAAGATGTTGTAGACCACGGTGATGTCGTTGCTGGTGACGGTGCCGTCGCCGTCAACATCGCTCGTAGCAGCATAGGTCATGTCGTCGTTGAGCAGGTAGTTGTAGAGGCAAGTGATGTCGGTAGCAGTCACTTCGCCGTCGCAATTCACGTCACCCACAATTGCTGGAGCGTCCTTCACCATCTTTATCGAGAAGTTGTGCAGCAGCAGCCAGCCATAGCCAGCCACGCTTGTGCAGTGGAAGCCAAAGTAATAGACACCGCTTTGGGCAGGAACAATGGCATCGTTGCTATAGCTGCTGGTCACAGGTGTGTTGAGGATGATGTGGTCGAAAATCTTCTCGTAGTTGCCGACCTGCATGCCCTTACCATAGGCTACGTCCATGTAGTCAACATCGTTGGAAACGGCAGTGTTAGCATCAAACTCTATTTTGTAGGTAGCACCACGCTTGAGGTTGATAGGGGGCGAGAGCAACCAATCGTCGGCGTCAACGGTCTTAGAGTTGTAGAACGATGCACGACCGCCACCAGAGTAAGAGCTCGACCATTTCCACACTGTACCGTCGTGATTGTTGTCGAGCACAGTGAGCAGGTTGAAGCTTGCTGCGGTGTTGAAGTTGTTGGTGTAAGGCACATCGAGGGCAGGACCAACAACGGCCTTGTTCGACTCGGCGGCAGCACCCTTGACGGTGTGGTGAACGGCTTCTACCTTATATTGATAGGGAGCGAGGGTTGCGGGGTCGAAGTCCTCGTCGAAAGCGGTCTGGGCAATGCCCTCGGCAACGAGCACATCGCCTGGCAAGCGATAAACGTTGTAGGTGAGCGCCTCGGCATCAAGCTCAATGTCGTGGATGCCCATGGTGGGGGCAGTCCAAGTGACGACGCTCTGCTTGGTGTCGTAGTCGTAGTCAAACATCACATCGGTAGGAGCCAGAGGGGTCTCGGCGCCAACGTAGAGTTTGAGCTTTGCCTCAGGGCTGTTGCCAGCCTCATTCGACACAACAACAATCACCTCAACATTGCCCATGGGCAGGGTTACTTGAGCCGCTGCATCGGCTCCTGCCTCAACGGTGCCGGTGGCAACCTGCTCACCGTCAGCTGTGATCACATAGTTGAGAGTGCCAGCGAGTGGATCGCCGGCATAGGTGGTGGTGGGAGCTGTGAACGATATTGTTCCTGTGGTGGAGGCACCCTCGAAGGCGGCTGCCAGGTTGCTCACGGCTGCGGGAGCGTCGTCCTCGGCCTTGGGCTCCTCGACGTAGAGGTTCACGAGCCAGGCATTGTCGGGGGTCTGCATGAGCTGAGTGGCAGCAACCGAACCGATAGTTGGATTAATCTCATAGAGGTAGCACTTCTGGTCGTTAAGCACCACAGCCCAATAGAACTTGCCGGTGCGCTTGTCGAAAGTCATAGTGCTGGGATTGGTCGAGATATTGTCAATGCCTAAGTCGCCCAGAGGCATTACTTCAATCTCGCTGCCGCTGCCCACATTGGCGGTGCTGATGGCATAGAGCCAGCCGTCTTCGCCCACTCCGTAAAGAATGCCCTGGTCGTTGCAGGCGATGGCTGCCATGGGTATCGACGAGTTGCCCAGGATGGTGCGGGTGGGAGTGTTGGTCGAGAAGTCAATCTCGGCGAGCTTGCGATTGACCACCTGCCAGCTCATGTTGAAGTTGTAGAAGATGCCATAGTTCTTGCCGTTGACCGGATTGTGGGCCATTCCGCAGCTCGAGATGTAGTTGCGGTCCATGTCGCCTAAGGTCACGGCCTTGACGCGCTGCCAGGTCTCCATGTCATATTGCACATGGTAGAGCAGGTAAGTGTTGGTCTGGTCAAAGTCGTCCCACACGGTCTTGAAGTGGATGCCCTTCATCAAGCCATCCTCATAAACGGCTCCACCCAGCGGAGCTTGATAAACGTCCTGCCCCTCAGTGAGCTTGGTGAGGCTGGCAGTTGCGAGGTCCAGCTCGTAGATGCCTTCTTTGTTATTGTTCATAGTCCAGGAGTCGGCCTTGACCACTCCACACAGGAATTTGGGAGAATAGTCTCTCGCTTGCGCCACAAGGCAACCCATCATCACCACAAGCGCAAAAATCAATGTCTTAGTTGTTTTCATGAAAAATGTGTATTTTTAGTAAATTTTCTTTTCAGCCGGCAAAGGTAAGCATTTTCACCAACAAGCAAGAAACAAATCAAGGTGTTTTTAAACACATATCTTCACAAATCTCTTCGGCTGAAATGAGAAAACAAAAGAGAAATTTGCCAAAGCGTGTTTTTCTTGCTAATTTTGCATGATTAATGACTTCATGACTATGAGCGAGAACAACAGTAAGCTACATGCAATAATAGTGGCCGGAGGCAGCGGAAAGCGTTTTGGTAGTGTGATGCCCAAGCAGTTCCTCACGCTCGATGGCAAGCCGGTGCTAATGCGCACCATCGAGAAGTTTCATCAAGCTGGGGCGTCAATTGTGGTGGTGCTACCTGCCGAGCATCAGCAGTTGTGGATTGACATGTGCAAGAACTCCAACTTTGCAGTCACACACACCATTGCCACAGGTGGCAACACGCGTTTTGAGTCGGTGAGAAACGGCATTACAGCCATTGAGAATCTTGCCGACGGCGACCTGGTGGCGGTGCACGATGGCGTGCGCCCACTGGTGAGCGTGGAGCTGATTGACCGCTGCTACCACACAGCCCGGCAATGCGGCAGCGCCATACCTGTAGTCAACCCCAGCGACTCTATTCGCCAGGTTATGGACGACGGCACGTCGCGCCAGCTGTTGCGTTCGTCGCTACGAGCGGTGCAGACACCGCAGACGTTCCGCGCCGAGCTCCTCAAGGGAGCCTACGACGTGAGTGAATCGCCCCTTTTCACCGACGACGCCAGCGTGGCCGAGGCTTCAGGGCACCAAGTGACGCTCGTCGATGGCGAAGTCACCAACATCAAGATTACCACCCCTCTCGACATGACAATTGCTTCTCAACTCATTGCCGATGGAAAGGCTTGCTAAACAAGACATAAAATATGTGCCAGGCGTGGGACCTAAGCGCGCCGAGCTGCTGGGCAAAGAGCTTGACATTCACTCGTTTTACGACTTGCTCTACTACTTCCCGTTCCGCTACATCGACCGCAGCACCATTCACAAGATAAGCGAGTTGCAGGGCGAGATGCCCTATATCCAGCTGCGTGGCCGCTTCATCTCGTTCACACCACAGGGCGAGGGGGCAAGGCGCCGGCTCAACGCACTGTTCACCGACGGCACTGGCACCATCGAGGTGGTGTGGTTCAACCGCGTGAAGTCGATTATGGAAAGCTATCACACGGGTGTGGAATACATCCTCTTTGGCAAACCCACCATCTACAAGGGACACTACAACATGGCTCACCCCGAGGTAGACCCTTACAAGCCCGAGGCCATGAACCGTGGTCTGGTGGGTGTGTACAATCTCACCGAGAAGATGCACAACCGCTCGTTCACCACCCGCGCCATGCAGAAGATAGTGGCATCGCTTCTCGAGACTCCCGCCGTGCGTGGCATAGGCGAGACTTTGCCACAAAGCATCATCGAGAAATATAAGTTCATGCCTTTAAGAGAGGCGCTTGCGTGCATTCACCAGCCACAGAGCATACAGCAGCTGCAGCAAGCACAGCGGCGGCTGAAATTTGAGGAGCTGTTTTTCTTGCAGATGAACATCCTCAAGTACATCAAGGGCCGCAACGCCAAGGTGCCAGGACATGTGTTTGCACACGTGGGCGACCACTTCAACTCATTCTACAAGAACTACTTGAAATTTCCGCTCACTGGAGCCCAAAAACGAGTCATCAAGGAGATGCGACACGACATGGGCAGCGGACGCCAGATGAACCGCCTGCTGCAGGGCGACGTGGGCAGCGGCAAGACCATTGTGGCGTTCATGACCATGCTTCTGGCTGCCGACAACGGCTTCCAGGCTTGCATCATGGCACCCACCGAGATTCTCGCCACACAGCACTATGAGAGCATTGGCGAGATGGCAAGTGCTGTGGGGCTGAAAGCCGCACTGCTCACCGGCTCCACTCGCAAGAAGCAGCGCGACGCCATCCACGAGCAGCTCATGAGCGGAGAGCTAAACATCCTCATTGGCACTCATGCCCTTATCGAGGACACCGTGCAATTCAAGAACTTAGGTCTTGCAATCATCGACGAGCAGCACCGCTTCGGCGTGGCGCAGCGTGCCAAGCTGTGGCGCAAAAACACCACCCCACCCCATGTGCTGGTGATGACGGCAACCCCCATTCCACGCACGCTGGCAATGACTGTGTATGGCGACCTCGACGTGAGCGTGATCGACGAGTTGCCACCAGGCCGCAAGCCCGTGACCACAGTGCTGCGCTACGAGAACAACCACATGGCGGTCTACCACTTCATTGGCCAGGAGCTAAAGAAGGGCCGCCAGTGCTACATCGTGTATCCTCTCATCGAGGAGAATGAGAAACTCGACCTGCGAGCGCTCGAAGAGGGCTATGAGATAATACGCGAGAACTTCCCGAGCTACCGCGTGGCCTATGTTCACGGCCGCATGAAGCCTAGCGAGAAGGATTACCAGATGGGGCTCTTTGCCAGTGGGCAGGCACACATTCTGGTGTCGACCACAGTGATTGAGGTGGGTGTGAATGTGCCCAACGCCAGCGTCATGGTGATTGAGAACGCCGAGCGATTCGGCCTCTCGCAGCTGCACCAGCTGCGCGGACGTGTGGGGCGCGGAGCCGACCAGAGCTACTGCATACTCATGTCGAAATACAAGGTCACAAAGGAGACACGCCACCGCTTAGAGGTAATGACGCAGACCAACGACGGCTTCATCCTTGCCGAGGAGGACATGAAACTGCGCGGACCAGGCGACATGGAAGGCACGCAGCAGAGCGGCGTGGCATTCAACCTGCGCATCGCCAACCTTGCCAGCGATGGCCCTGCGCTGCAAGCCGCTCGCAACGAGGCCCAACGCATCCTCGACGAAGACTTCGACCTGGCCTCGCCCGACGGCCAGCTACTGCAGCGCACCATGCGCTTCCTCTTCGCCCGCGAGAGCAACTGGGGCATGATTTCTTAATTGCCACTAAAATAAAATCTTTTTCGCAGTTTTTGTCGGAAATCCCAAAATCTTTTTCGCAGTTTTTGTCGGAAATCCCAAAATCTTTTTCGCTGTTTTTGCCGGAAATCCCAAAATCTTTTTTACGGTTTTTGCCGGAAATCCCAAATTTGAGTGGGTCATCATTTAATCACTACTTGTTGTGATTGCTGGTTTGCGGCGAAATGCCTACCTTTGCACCCGTGAAATTACGCACCTACATATTAACTGTAATTGCTTGCGTGGCTGTGACTGCTAATGCAACCGAAGAACCAGACTTGGTGCCCGACACTCTGCCCGACACCAGCATTGTGCTCGACGGTGTGAGCGTAACGGCCATCAAGCAGGGGGCTAAGGTCGACCTCGCCACTGCAGCCACAGTGCTTGGACGACAGGAAATTGAGCAACAGGGAGTTGTCACAGTGCGCAACGTGAGCGACATGGTGCCCAACTTCTTTCTGCCCGACTACGGCAGCCGCATGACCAGTACGATATATGTGCGAGGCCTGGGCGCCCGCATCGACCAGCCATCGGTGGGTCTGAACATCGACAACGTGCCTGTGATGTGCAAGGAGAACTACGACTTTGACATAGCCGACATTGCCCGCGTGGAGATGCTGCGCGGCCCGCAGAGCACCCTCTATGGCCGCAACACTATGGGAGGACTGATAAACATCTACACCCTCTCGCCAATGCAGTGGCAGGGCACACGCTTCATTGCCGAGATGGCGTCGCACATGAGCCTGAAGCTGGGTGCAAGCCATTATGCAAGACTCAATGACAAACTGGGCATCTCGGGCGGAATTTATTACACAAGCACTCAAGGGGAGTACACCAACGAATATAATGGCAAGAAATGCGACTGGGAACGCCAAGGCTTGGCACGCCTCAAGCTCGTGTGGCAACCATCGTCATCGCTCACAGTGAGCAACACACTGAGCGCATCGCTAAGCCGTCAGGGAGGCTACCCCTACGAGTGGGTTGAAACTGGACGCATTGCCTATAACGACACTTGCTTTTACCGCCGCACCAGCGTGATGGACGGCCTCACGGTGAGCAAGCACTTTGAGCACTGGACACTGTCGAGCATCACCAGCTACCAGTACATCAACGACAACATGACCCTCGACCAGGACTTCACACCACTGCCCTACTTCACCCTCACCCAGGCGCGGCGCGAACACGCACTCACGCAAGATGTGGTGGCACGCAGCGACGACAGCCGAGCCTACAAGTGGCTTGCAGGAGCCTTTGGCTTCTACCGCCGCTACCACATGGACGCGCCTGTGACCTTCAAGGACACTGGCATCAAGCTCCTCATCGAGGATCACATCAACGAGTTGAACCCCTACTATCCTGTGGTGTGGAACGAGCTCAGCTTTGAGCTGGGCAGTGAGTTTACCAATCCCTCGTGGGGCGCAGCCATTTACCACCAGTCGAGCTATGACTGGAAGCGCTTCACTTTCACCGTCGGGTTGCGACTCGACTATGAGCATAGCAAGCTCAACTACCATAGTGAGACCCACACAGGCTACCAAGTGATAGAAACCGCTACTGGAGCTGTGTATCAAGATAACAACATCGACATCGACGACGGCGGCTCACTGAGCAAGCACTTCGTGCAGCTGCTGCCCAAGTTCAGCTTAACTTATCACCTGCCCACCGCATGGCAAGGCAGCATCTATGCCAGCGTGAGCAAGGGTTACAAGGCAGGAGGCTTCAACACACAGATGTTCAGCGACGTGCTGCAGCAGCGCTTGATGGGCATTCTGGGCATAGGCGCTGCCTACGACATCAACCACATCGTGGGCTACCGGCCCGAGGTGGCGTGGAACTATGAGCTGGGCGGTCATTTCGAGAGCAACAATCGCCGTGTGCGAGCCGACGCGGCACTGTTCTACATCGACTGCCACGACCGCCAGATGACCATCTTCCCCGACGGCACCACCACTGGTCGCATCATGACCAACGCCGGCAAGACACGCAGCCTGGGCGCCGAGGCCAGTCTGAGTGTAGACTTTAACGACAACTGCGGCATGAACCTGAGCTATGGCTATTGCGATGCACGCTTTGTGCGATACAACGATGGCAAGGCCGACTACCGCGACAAGCACGTGCCCTACTGCCCTCAACACACACTATGGGCACAAGCGTTCTACACCTATAACATAAACAATGGCAGCGACTGGGCACAGAGCATCACCCTTGATGCTAACGTGAAAGGCACTGGCGCCATCTATTGGAACGAGGCCAACACTCAGCGCCAGCCCTTCTATGCCCTACTGGGGGCCAGCCTCACCCTCGCCGGCAAGCACTACTCGCTGCAGCTGTGGGGCCGCAACCTCACCGGCACAAGCTATCACACGTTCTATTTCGTGTCAATCAGCCACGAGTTCCTGCAACGTGGTCGCAGCCGCATGCTTGGAGCAACATTGAGGGTGGAAATTTAGATAACGGCAAGACAACAAAAAATTAAAGAACAAATGATAAACAAAATCAAAATGAAGAAATTCTTATTATCACTTTCGCTTGTGGCAATGGTTTTGCCATTCAGTTCATGTGGCGACGATGAGCCCTATGCTCCAGTTGTCACCAACGAGACCATCCAGGCCCAGAACCTCATCAGCAGCACTATCATCATTGAAAGCGGCGCTGTGAACTACATTGAGAAGGCCAATTACACTTTCAACATCGAGTACCGCGACATGCGAGAAGCCACAATCAAAGTTGTGGCCAATGGCGTGAAATTCGATTCTCACATGCCCTTTGGCGTTTCATTTGAAATGGAAGAAATGAAGACCAATGAGCTTAACGACTACTATGTAAAGTTCCACTCGTCGAAAGTCAAATTCCTGAAACCAGGCACCGATGAGGAGAACACCAACTACACCCTCACCGATGTGAACGGCTACATCGACAAGGCTAACGGCGTTTACTCACTGGAATACACCGTTAACGACAAGTGGCACGTGATAGTGTGCAGCTCGAGCATAAGCAGCCGTGTTGAAGGCAATGACTATCGCGCTCCCAGCCAGCTCTACTACAACTACAAGATCGACGTCGCCACGATGAAAGCCGAGGTGTTCATCTACAACGTACAGTTCACAGTGGATGGCGCCACAAGTCCCGTGCTCAAGAAAATCTCAATCCCCAACCTTGATGTGACAGCAACAGCCACCGGCTTTGAGCTCACAGGCACCGACATCGTGCCCACCTACTACACTGGCGAGAACCTGGACCAAGGCACTCCCTATCCTGCACTGGTAGTTACCAACTACAAGAGCATAATTAGTGTGCCTGACGCAAAGCACACCATCTACTTCAACGCCCGTGGTGGTGAACACAGCAACACAAGCGACCTGTACCTGTGGAGTTGGAAAGCTGCCCAGTGATGAGCCAAGTCAAGAATTAACGATATTTTTTACTAATTTAGTTTAAATATCACTCTTATTTTAAAATAATGTGCTACATTTGTGGCACATTTTTTAATGACTCATATACTAAACAATCAAAATAACACGACAATGAAAAAAGCAATCTCAATTCTCACACTCGCTGTGCTCATGCTTGGCATCACAGCATGCAGCAGCGGCAGCGACGACGATGTGATGACCCGCACCTTTGAGACCGAAATGCTCAGCAACTCGGTCAACATTAGCCAAAACACATCCGAGAAAGTGACTTCAGGCGTGATGAGCATCAAGTGGGACATCACCAACTCCAAAATGACAATCTCCTATCCCGTGCAAGTGAGCAACGACCGCAACGTCACCCTCGCTCTCACCGACGTGGACCTCAATGCCGACAACACACTCAACTGCTACACCTTCACGGCAGCAAACGGAGGCAACGGCATCACCGATGTCACCGGCTACTACGACCCACAAGTGGGAGCACTACAAGTCAACTTCGTGGCCAATGGCACACACCGAGTTTACAACTCGGCCATGCTGCGCTACCCCTACATGACATGCAAGGTCACTCCCCTTGACGGTAGCTCACCAGCAGTTGAGAGTTCCTCGGCTAGCATGGCCATCACCATTGATCCTTCTGACATGAGTGCCCGCATGGCAATGGGCGGATTCTCGCTGACACAGGCCAGCGGTGCCATTCCCCAGATGACATTCTACGGCCTGCATGCCGAGGCCACAGCCACTGGCTACAAAGTGACTTACAATGGCGACCAGCACTCAACCGATGGCACCTACATCCTCAACAAGTTTAATGCCGAAGTGACTAATGGTGGCCGCACCATCAGTGGCACCTTTGAGATCAACGGCAACAAGTATGAGGGAACTTTTGCAGGTACTGAGTTTGCTAAGTAAAGAATTCCCTCCCTTTCTCACATCAGCACCTGCACAATTCACCACAATTGTGCAGGTGTTTTAAGTGGGTGATTTTTCTGCATCTGAATTTTATAGACCCCACCTTTAGCAATTAATTGCTATTTTTTTGCCGTGAAGTGAAAAAAAATGAGTAACTTTGAAGCGGTTTTTTTCAGAAAACTCACATGGCAGCAAGATTAAAATACGACGAAGCCGACATAATTGACCAACTGCACCAGCAGTCTACGTGCCGCAGCGCGTTCGGGAGAGTGATTGAGCACTATTCCGAGCAACTCTATTGGCACATACGCCGCATGGTAATCGACCATGACGACGCCAACGATGTGTTGCAGAACACCTTTATTAAAGCGTGGACCAATATCGACAACTTTCGTGGCGACGCCAAACTCTCGACTTGGCTCTACAAGATTGCCATCAACGAGTCTATCACCTTTATTAATAAGAAAAAGGTTCAGAACAACATCTCGCTCGACGATGACGACAGTTTTCTTGTCAACAGCCTTGAGGCCGACCGATACTTCGACGGCGACGAGGCTCAGCTCAAACTGCAAAAAGCCATTGCCACACTGCCCGAGAAACAGCGACTCGTGTTCAACATGCGATACTACGACGAGATGAAATATGAAGAGATGAGCGAGATTCTGGGCACCTCGGTTGGAGCGCTTAAAGCGTCATACCATCACGCCTTGAAGAAAATCGAGACATTTTTTGAGAACAATGATTAAACCTTTTCATGTTATTGTAGTCAAAAAGATGTAATGAAAAAAGAGGATTCAAAAATATTAGAAAAGCTTGGTAAGGACGCAGGGTTTAAAGTACCTGATAATTACTTCAACGATTTCAACTCTAAGTTGATGGAGTCGCTGCCCGAAGTAAAGCTCACCGAAGAAGAAAAACCCACACTCTGGGTCAAGGTGCGCCCCTTCATCTACATGGCAGCAATGTTTGTGGGTGTGTGGCTCATGATGAACATCTTCTCAATTGGAAACAATGCTACGAGCAATCAGCGTGAAGCAAAAAACAAGACCAGCATCACACACAAAGACAACAATTCCAAGGAGGTGAATGACTACAACAACACAATCATGACCTACGAAGACTCGGTGAACACCAACCTTGAGAAGGTCAACCCCATTGCAAAGTAAGCACTTTGCGACAACTCACAGAAATCGTTGCACATTATCACACAGCGCTTCTACCTTATCAATGGCGGCAACCAGCACTGGTTGACCGCCATTTTTTTGTTAGCACCTCGCCACGATTAGCTCCAGACTGTTTTTTTAAATGCACTTGTTGTGCAATTTTTAAATTTTATTACTAATTTTGCAATAATTATTAGCCAATTTTATAAAAACGATTTAATATGAAACATTTCAGAGTCTTAGCTTTTCTTCTTCTATCCATCCTGGCTCTTAACACCACAGCCAAGGATGCCACATTGAGGATAACCGACGAGCTGCGGCAGCAGACCATTGCCGTGACTGTTATCTCTAACGACATCGTGAAAATAGACGTCACCCCACTCTCATGGAATGGCACAAGATTGCCATCAATAGCTCAAGACAACTATGATGCTTGCGCCGGACTGGCGATTCAGGTCAATGAATCCGGCAACGACATGCCCTCCACTGCCTCCACACAGGGCGGCATGCGCGTCATGCTCGACAAGAAACTGATGAGCGTGAGCGTGAGCAATGGCAACACACTGTATATCACCGACCTGTGCGACCGCAACAATGGCACAGTGATGCTGCTGCACCGTGGCAACGAGTCGTTCTATGGTGCCGGCGAGCGAGGCTACTCTTTAAACCTGGCTGGCGACACTCTCATCAATTACAACAAGCAGAACTATGGCTACATGGCTGGCGAGAAGCGCATCAAGCAGATGGGCATCACCATGCCTTTTGTAATATCATCTAAGGGCTACGGCATTTTCTTTGACGACTTTGGCAAGTCGAGTCTGCGCCTGGGCGAGCAAGGCATTGAGTACAAGAGCAACTCGCCACAACCCGTCAGCTACTACATCATCGACGGACACGGACGTGTTGAGAACGTGGTTAAGAACTTCACTGCGCTCGTTGGCCGCCAGGAATTGCCACCGCTGTGGACTCTGGGCTACATAACATCAAAATATGGCTACCACGACCAACGCGAGAGCGAGGGCGTGGTCGACACACTCAAGCGCGCAGGCTATCCGCTCGACGGCATCGTGTTTGACCTGTACTGGTATGGCAAGGAGCAAGACATGGGCCGCTTAGAGTGGGACAAGCAGCAGTGGCCCAATCACCGCAAGATGCTACAAGACTTTAAGGACAAAGGCATCCACGCTGTGACTATCTCGCAGCCCTATGTGCTCACCAACGGGCGCGCCATCGACAACTATCGCCTGCTCGACCCAAAGGGCATGTTCTGCAAGACCGATGGCACCGACACCACTCAGACCGTAACCATATGGGTGGGACAGGGAGGCATGTTCGACGTGTCGAACCCCGACACTCGCCAGTGGTTGCGCAATCGCTATAAAAACCTCACCGACCAGGGCGTGACGGGATGGTGGGGCGACCTGGGCGAACCCGAGGTTCACCCCGAGGCCATCCGCCACCACAACGGTCTCACCGCCGAGCAGTATCACAACTATTATGGCAACGAGTGGAGCCGCATCATCTACGACCTTTTTAAAGAGGAATATCCCAACCGCCGCCCAATGATCATGATGCGTGCCGGCACTGCTGGCCTGCAACGCTACTCGGTGTTCCCCTGGTCGACCGACGTGTCGCGCTCGTGGGGAGGATTCCAGCCACAGGTGACCATAATGCTCAACTCCGGACTGAGTGGCCTGGGCTACATGTCGCACGACGTGGGGGGCTTCGCCATCGATGCGGCATGCCCGCGCGACGGCGAGCTCTACATCCGCTGGCTGCAGCTGGGCCTGTTCTCGCCAGTGCTGCGCACTCATGCTCAAAGCCTTGCCGAACCTTACAACTACACCGAGTTTGGCGACCTGCCTTTGCGCATCATCCGAGAGCGCTACAGTTGGCTGCCCTATAACTACACTCTCGCGTGGGAGAACGCCAGCCAGGGACTGCCACTGGTGCGCCCGCTGGGCTTCTACGAGAGCGACAACATGATTAGCCGCTACGACAATGTGTGCGACCAGTACCTGTGGGGCCACGACGTGATGGTGGCTCCAGTGATGACTCAGGGCGCTACAAGCCGCAGCATCACCTTCCCCGAGGGCACTTGGGTCGACATCAACATCCCCAGCAATCGCTACAATGGCCACACTACCATTAGCTACGACGCGCCACTCAATGTGCTGCCACTCTTTGCCCGTGCTGGAGCCTTCATTCCCAAAGGTCGCTACGCTGGCAAAATCGAGAACGTGGGCGACTACGACCCCAGCAAGCTCGACATCGTGTATTATCCCGGCGATGGGCCTTCGAGCTACACACTCTTCGACGACGACCTGCACTCGACCACTACCCTTGCCAGCGGTAATCACCGCCTCATCACCTTTGCCGCGGCACCTGCTGCAGGCAAGTGCGTGATCACCATCAAAGGCAACGGCGACGGCACTCCCGCCAAGAAGGAGTATCGCCTTGTGATTCCCGGCATGGAAATCAAGCCCTCGCAAGTGAAGGTCAACGGCAAGAAGGTCAAGGCCGTCTACGACAAGACCATCCCAACCCTCACTATCCCCCTCACTATCACCGACATCAACACCACAACCACTGTTGAGATAGTGAAATAGCACTAAATGTTGCAATAACCGATTAAGGCTGAACCCAACAAAACACGTGGGTTTGGCCTTTTTCTTTCCATTCAGAATTCCTAAACTAACGTGAGATCGACTAATTTCTTCCCTGAAAAATGCGATTTAGCGAGACAAAGTTTTAGCTCGCTAAAAAACCTTGCGAGCGTGAGCATTATATCCAAAAATGCGACTAAGCGAGACAAAGCTTGAACTTGTTCAAAACCTCGTGAGCGTGAGCATTTTATCTAAAGCCATTGCGTTAGCAGTTCCCCCTCTAAGTTAGAGGGGGATACAGGGGGAGTGTGTGCCTCTGCGACGAAGTGGAAACACCCTGTTGTATTGATTTACACACTCCCCCCTGCCCCCTCTAACTTAGAGGTGGAGCTGATCACCAACCAGTTATTTTCGTCGAACTCATGTTAAACTACCTGAAGATTATTGGAGTTCATTGAGAAATAATGTGTAACTTTGCACAGAAATTAAAGCAAACCAATCTGATTATGGAAGTTATACAAAGTTTCACTATCGACCACACTTGCCTCAAGCCTGGCATCTATGTGTCGCGCGAGGACAAAGGTTTCACAACTTTTGACCTGCGAATCACCGAACCTAACAAAGAACCAGCAGTGGCGCCAGCGGCCATGCATAGCATTGAGCACCTGATGGCCACATGGTTCCGCAACAGCCGTGCCAAGGACGATGTGGTGTATGTAGGGCCTATGGGGTGCCTTACAGGCATGTACATAATCATGACCGGAACCTACACCGTAGAAGACATGCGCCAGCTCACCATCGAGTGCCTGCAATGGATTCTCACACAGACCGAGGTTCCTGCCACTCAGCCCGAGGCGTGTGGCAACTACTTGCTTCACGACCTGCCCATGTGCAAGTGGGAGTGCGCACGCTATCTCGACCGGTTGCAGCACGACTTCCACTGCGAGTACAACAAGCTGCAAATCACACTCAAAGATGGCAAGACCTTTGCCGACGCCTAAGGCCACAGCCCCACAAAAAAAAGCATGAGCGCATCAAGACGATTGTCTCGATGCGCTCATATTCTTCTTTAGAGTGTGTGTGATTAGTCCTTGATGAGGGTGGCACCCTTCTTGAGAGCTTCCTCATTCATGGGGATGAGGTGCCAGTGGCGCTCGGGAAGAGTCTTCTTGAGGCCCTTGAGCACGTTCTCGATGGTCACGATGGGCTTAACCTTGAGATAAGCGCCCAGCACAATCATGTTGAAAGCCTTGCTGTTGTTAATCTCGATTGTAGCCTCGGTAGCCTCGATGCGATAAATCTTGATATCGGTGCGAGTGGGAGGTGTGTTGATGCCGTAGCTGTCGTAGATGAGCACGCCGCCGGGTTTCACCATCTTCTCAAACTTGTCGAGACTCTGCTGGTTGAGCACCACTGCAGTGTCGTACATGTTGAGGATAGGAGAGCTGATTCGCTCGTCGCTGACGATAACTGTAACATTGGCTGTACCACCGCGCTGCTCGGGTCCATAAGATGGCATCCAAGTCACTTCCTTGTCTTCCATAAGTCCAGAGTAAGCGAGAATCTTACCCATTGAGAGGACACCCTGTCCTCCAAATCCTGCGATTACTATTTCTTCTTTCATGACGATTATTCATTATTTTTTAAATCACCCAGTGGGTACTTAGCAAACATGTTCTCTTGCAGCCACTCGTTGGCCTTAACTGGACTGAGCTTCCAGCCGGTGTTGCAGGTACTTACCACCTCAACAACCGAGCAGCCCTTGCCGTCCATGCTGTTCTGGAAGGCTTTCTTGAGGGCGGCTTTGGTCTTGCGCACAGCAGCGGGGCTGTAAACGGTTTGGCGTGTAACGTAGCAAGTGCCGTCGAGCTGAGCCAGCAGGTTGCTGATTGCCAAGGGATAACCGTTAAGGTCGGCACGGCGGCCGTAGGGGCAGGTAGCGGTCTTCTGACCGAGCAGAGTGGTAGGAGCCATCTGGCCACCAGTCATGCCATAGATGGCATTGTTGATGAAGATGATCACAATGTTCTCGCCGCGGTTGGCAGCGTGAATGGTCTCGGCAGTACCAATGGCCGAGAGGTCGCCGTCGCCCTGATAGGTGAAGACGAGCTTGTCGGGCATCAAGCGCTTGGTAGCGGTAGCCATTGCCGGTGCGCGGCCGTGAGCTGCCTCAAGCCAGTCGATGTCGATGTAGTTGTAGGCAAACACAGCGCAACCCACTGGTGAAACGCCGATGGCCTTCTCTTGCAGTCCCATTTCTTCGATTACTTCGGCAACGAGTTTGTGCACAACACCATGGCTACAGCCTGGGCAGTAGTGCATGTGTGCGTCATTGAGCAATGACGGTCTTTTATAGACCCTGTTCTCAGGGCGAATTATATCGTTAAGTTCCATAATGGTCTTGTAATGATTAAAATGTTGATTATCCTAATTTGTTAACCAGTTTCTCTTTGAGAGCGTTGAGAATCTCGTCGGGAGCGGGCACGTTACCACCCAGGCGGCAGAAGAGGTCAACCGGGTAGTTGCACTCGGTGGCGAGCTTGATGTCCTCGATCATTTGACCGGCGCTGAGCTCAACGCTAAGAATACCCTTAACACCCTCGGCAGCCTTGCGGATAGCGTCTACTGGGAAGGGCCACAGGGTGATGGGGCGTGCGATGCCCACCTTGATGCCTTCTTCGGCAGCGAGCTCCATAGCCTTGTGGCTGATGCGTGCCATTGAACCGAAGGCCACAATCAGGTAGTCGCAATCTTCGGTGTTGATGAGCTCACAGCGCTGCTCGTTCTTCTCAATCTCACGATAAGTGGCCTGGAAGCGATGGTTATTCTCCTCCATCTTGTCGTCGTCGAGCTCGAGCGAGGTGATGATGTTCTTGGGGCGCATGCCCTTGCGGCCGTTCACAGCCCAGGGGCAGTTCTCGCGAATCCACTCCTCGGTGTGGCGTGGACGCTGCTCGGGGAGCACCACTTTCTCCATCATCTGGCCAATAACACCGTCGGCAAGGATCATCGACACTGCGCGATACTTGAACGCCAGGTCCCAACCCAGAGCCACAAAGTCTACCATCTCCTGAACCGAAGCAGGTGCCAGAGTGATCAAGCGATAGTCGCCATGGCCACCACCCTTAACGGCCTGGAAATAGTCGGCCTGCGAGGGATGGATAGTACCCAGACCTGGGCCACCACGCATCACGTTAATCACCAGTGCGGGAACCTCACTTGCAGCCATGTAGCTCATGCCCTCTTGCATCAGGCTGAAGCCTGGGCTTGAGGTTGAAGTGAGCACTGTCTTGCCGCACGAAGCGCCAGCATACACCATGTTGATTGCAGCCACTTCACTCTCGGCTTGCAGCACTACCA
>CAMHNO010000026.1 GCA_946186575.1 uncultured Prevotellaceae bacterium | reverse complement strand
GTTATCTACACCGACATCTGGGTATCGATGGGTGAGCCCGCCGAGCTGTGGGAGAAGCGCATCAAGTTGCTGAGCCCCTATCAGGTTAACGACGAGGTTATGGCCAACGCCAACCCCGAGGCTATCTTCCTGCACTGCCTGCCTTCGTTCCACGATCTCGAGACTTCGGTTGGTCGTGAGATTCACGAGAAGTTTGGCTTGAAGGAGATGGAGGTTACCGACAAGGTTTTCCGCAGTCCTCAATCTAAGGTATTTGACGAGGCCGAGAACCGCATGCACACCATCAAGGCAGTGATGTACGCAACCCTCAAGTAATAATTAGCCAATAACCTTACATGCAAACTTCGATCACTCGACTACTCGACTACTCGATTGCTCGAAGTTTGCTTTTATAAAAACAAGAATTATGAGCAAGCGATTAGTTATAGCCCTGGGCGGCAACGCCCTTGGCAAAACCCCTCAAGAACAACTCGATCTGGTCAAAGGCACTGCCTCTACCATCGTCGACCTCGTTGAGGAAGGATATGACGTAGTGATTGGTCATGGCAACGGGCCACAAGTGGGAATGGTGAACCTCGCATTTGAGTACTGCGCCAACAACGGCGGCGGCACTCCAGCGATGCCTTTCCCCGAGTGCGGTGCCATGACACAAGGCTACATTGGCTATCACCTGCAGCAGGCCGTGGAGCGCGAGCTCGCACGCCGTGGCATCAACAAGCCCTGCGCCGCTGTGGTAACTCAGGTGGTTGTCGACAAGAATGACGCTGCCTTCCAGAACCCCACAAAGCCCGTGGGCATGTTCTACAGCAAGGAAGACGCCGACCGCATCGTGGCCGAAACTGGCTACACCTTTGTTGAGGATGCAGGACGTGGCTACCGCCGCGTAGTGCCCTCGCCCATACCCGTGAAGATTGTGGAGCTCCCAGTTGTTGAGCAACTCGTGGGCCTGCACAGCGTGGTTATCACCGTGGGTGGTGGTGGCATTCCTGTGGTAGAGAATGGTCCTGGCGACTACGAGGGTGTAGCAGCAGTTATCGACAAGGATCGTGCAAGCGCCAAGCTCGCGCTCGACCTCAACGCCGACATGCTCGTTATCCTCACCGCTGTTGAGAAGGTTTCGATCAACTTCAACAAGCCCGACCAGAAGGATCTCGACCGCATGACCATCGCCGAGGCACGCCAGTACATCGCCGAGGGTCACTTCGCCCCTGGCAGCATGCTCCCCAAGGTGGAGTCTTGCATCAGCTTTGTTGAGAACACCACAGGCGGCACTGCCCTCATCACCTCGCTCGACAAAGCACGCGAGGCCCTCAAGGGAAACACCGGCACAATCCTCGTGAAAGAGTAATCGCAACCGATTGAGATACCAACGCAAGAGAGGCAGCACATCGATGCTTGCCTCTCTATTTGATGACTTCTATAAAAGATTTCCTGAACTTCAAGAAATGTTGATAAAACACACTCATACCAAAAAGAAATAAAGGAAACTCCTATACAAGATTTGATTAAACACAATTCTAACAAAGTTAATATGATGCTGGGTGACAACATAGCTTGTTATCGCAATCAGTTTACAGAGAATATGCAAAAGATAATTACCCAAGAAAACATTAAACTAAAAACTTCCAACAATGGTAGAAATCTTTTATTCATAGGCAATTTATATGGAAATCCAGCCGTAACCCAAAAGTTTCATCAAGATATGAGATTTAGGCTTCTTTAATTAGGTTATAAGCGTGTTGGATATAATGTATCAGATTCTTCAGGTGAGACATATTCTGAGAGTTTTAATTTTGGTCAAAAATAATACTTAAAAAGTTGTATATTAATAATTATATTATGAAAAAGTCTTTAACATTATTATTGGCATTTTTGTATTTGGTTTCATTTAGCGTGACAGATGCTGATGCAAAAAAAAGACGTACAAAGCAGATATCTAAGCATACGTATACTAAATTTAATTTTGACGCTAACCTAATTGGTTGTGCCTATGGAGAAGTTGGTGGATTCTAGGTAAGACTACATTTAAATGGACCAAATGGAACAGTTGGAATGGGAAGTTATGATTATAAGGTTAAAGAAGCTTATTGGTATAACAGTAATAAATTCAGGGTAAAATTTAATACGGATGATGATGAAGGTATCATGGATTGTAAGGTTATAGATGCGTTTGACGGTGAAATATATTATGTGGATGGGATACTATATTACAAGAGTTCTCCTTCCTACAAATTATCTTTTGAATTAGTTGATACCAATGTTGGTTATAAATATCCTTCTGATTAGTGGATATCATTTTATATTTGAGCAAATTCATAGTTGATAATTATCTAAGGGCAACACCGGCACAATCCTCGTGAAGGAATAAATCACTCTATATCACACAATGCGAGGGCAGGGAACAATCCCCGCCCTCGTTCTTTATTATGTGTTTTTAGAAAATTTATATGTCGTTATTTTCCGCTGCCACCGCAATCGGGACAAGTTTGTTTACCAGAGCCTTTGCCATAACCATTCTCTGTATATGGGTCTAACAACCCATCACTATATTTTGCGCCGTATCCACCACATTTTTTACAGCCATAATACTCATCATATCTTTCTCCATACTCACCATACACTACTTTGTGAGTATATCCTTTGCCGCCGCACTTCGAGCACTTCACTGTGCCGCTACCGTTGCACTTAGGGCAGACGTTGCCCTTCTGGCTTACGGCGATGGTGGCACTCTGGTCGCCATCGGCGAGGCGTATCTCGCCACTGCGCGCCTGGCCGTCGTTGGCTGCAGCGTTAATCGTGAGCACGCCACTGGCATAGCTTGCGGTGAAGCCCTCGGGAGCCTCCACTTGCAAGGCGCCATCGGTGTCGATGTTCACCGTCTGCGTACCGCCCTCTTTGTCAAATTCCACATTATCAATTCCTGGGGTGATGTGGGTGCACTTGGCTGCCTGCGTCACCTTGATGAGTGCCTGCGCATCGCCCTTGCCGGCGAGGACTATGCTGCCTGTGCGCACTGCTCCTGTCTCGTTGCGCTCGGTGGTTATCACCAGCACACTATCTTGAATCTCGGTCTTGACCCATTCAGGACACTCTTTAACCTTCCAACTGCCGTCGGCCTTGACATCTACCCTATTCTCACCGCCCTCAATGGTGAAATCGACAGCCTCGCTCATCGGAGTTATCACTGTTGCGCCGCCACATGCCGTGAGCACAAGTAGCGCTACGACGCTAATGCAATTCAATAACTTTTTCATAATCGTTAAATTTATTTTTATTGGGTTAATAAAATTTCATTTCAAATTGCAAATATAAACTATAAATTCCATTTAATCACTTCCCATTTTAGTCCATTTTATTAAAAACACAAGATTAATACAAAACTATGATTCAATTCAGACTCGCTGAGAATAATACCCACCGATGTCGCTCCCGATTCTTAATTTTCTCATATTTATGCCATTTTTTTGATAAAATGCTCACGCTCGCAAGGTTCTTAGTAAACTAAAACTTTATCTTGCTAAATCGCATTTTTGAGGAGTTTTTGGGCTCATAATCGTGATTATCTCACCAAAAATTACTAACTTTGTCGATTAATTGCTAACATGAGCGTTTTTTACCCCTACCAGAGCAATATATGAGCGACAAAGACAATAACACTCCCGAGGTGAACCCGGAGGACATCGTTCCCGAGAACAATGCCACAGCAGGCGATGCTAACCCCTCCACCACCAGCGACGATGCAGGCCACAGCCCTGCCCATGCATCACAGCCCGAAGGCGACCCAAGCGCCCAGGCCGATGCCCTGCAGCATCGCACCGTGAGCAAGGACAAGCGGCTGCACCTCTCGGGCATGTATGAGAACTGGTTCATCGACTATGCCAGCTATGTGATTCTTGAGCGCGCCATTCCGCACATCGAGGATGGCCTCAAACCTGTGCAGCGACGCATCCTCCACGTGATGAAGGAGAGCGACGACGGCCATTACACCAAGGTGGCGGGCATCGTGGGCGACACCATGCACTACCACCCACACGGCGACGCCTCCATTGGCGACGCACTGGTGCAGTTGGGACAGAAGGAACTGCTCATCGACACGCAGGGTAACTGGGGTAACATACTCACCGGCGACGGCGCCGCCGCTCCTCGTTACATCGAGGCGCGCCTGAGCGAGTTTGCCCTCGAGGTGGCTTTCGACAGCAAGGTCACCGACTGGACTTTGAGCTACGACGGCCGCAACCGTGAGCCCATCACTCTGCCGGTGAAATTCCCGCTCCTGCTCGCTCAGGGAGCCGAGGGCATCGCCGTGGGACTTTCTTGCAAAATCCTGCCCCACAACTTCAACGAGATACTCGATGCCGCCGTCTCCTACCTCAAGGGCGAGGAGTTCAAGCTCTACCCCGACTTCCCCACTGGTGGTTTCGTGGACGTGAGCAACTATCGCGATGGTGAGCGTGGTGGCAATGTGAGGGTGAGAACCAAAATCGAGAAACTCGACAACAAGACCCTTCTTGTCAAAGACCTGCCCTACGGCAAGACTACCAGCACTCTCATCGACTCAATCTTGCGTGCCGCCGAGAAAGGCAAGATTAAAATCAAGAAGGTAGAGGACAACACCTCGTCGACAGCCGAGATAATAGTCACCCTGCAGCCCGGCACATCGAGCGACAAGGCCATCGACGCGCTCTACGCCTTCAGCGACTGCGAGACAAGCATCTCGCCCAACATCTGCGTTATCAAGGACGAGAAGCCGCAGTTCCTCACTGCCACCCACCTGCTGCAGTTCAGCGTGGACCACACCAAGGACATTCTCAAACGAGAGCTCGAGATACAGCGCCTCGACACCATGGAGTCGCTTTTCTTTGCATCGCTCGAGAAAATCTTCATCGAGGAGCGCATCTACAAGGATCGAGGCTATGAGCAGGCCCGCGACGAGGATGCTGCCGTCAAGCACATCGACAAACGCTTGGAGCCTTTCAAGCCACAGTTCTACCGCGCCATCACACGCGACGACATCTTGCGACTGATGGAAATCAAGATGAAGCGCATCGTCAAGTTCAACAGCGACAAGGCCGACAACTACATCGCCATGCTCAACGAGCGGCTACAGGACATCGACTACAAGCTGGCACACCTCGTAGAGCACACCATCAACTGGTATGAGAACCTGAAGAAGAAATATGGCCATCTGCACCCGCGCCGCACCACAATTCGCGACTTCGACACCATTGTTGCCAGCAAGGTGGCCGAGGCCAACGAGAAGCTATACATCAACCGTCAGGAAGGCTTCATCGGCACCGGGCTCAAAAAGGATGAGTATGTGTGCAACTGCAGCGACATCGACGACATCATTGTATTCTACAAGGACGGAAAATACAAGGTGGTGAAGGTGGCCGAGAAACTCTATGTGGGCAAGCATGTGATGCACCTGGGAGTGTACAAGCGCAACGACTCGCGCACCATCTATAACGCACTCTACACCGACGGACGCGGAGGCACAACCTACATGAAACGATTTGCCATCACTGGGGTCACTCGCGACAAGGAGTACGACATCACGCAGGGCAAGCCTGGGTCGAAGGTGCTGTGGTTCACCGTCAACCCCAACGGCGAGGCCGAGGTGCTACGGGTCACCCTCAAGCCCAAGAAGCACCTGAGGGTGCTGCAGTTCGACGTAGACCTGGCCGACCTTGCCATCAAGGGCAAGACTGCCCGCGGCAACATGGTGACCAAGAACGAGATACACCGCATCACGCTCAAGGAGCACGGGCGCTCCACGCTGGGCGACCGCGAGGTGTGGTTCGACCAGGACATTTTGCGCATCAACTACGAGGGACACGGCATCTCATTAGGCAAATTTGCCGGCGACGACCGCATACTCGTGATCATGCGCAACGGCGACTTCTACACCACCAGCAACGAAGCCACCAATCACTACGAGGAGGGCATTCTGCGCATTATGAAGTATGACCCCAGCATCGTGTGGACCGCCATCCTCAACGATGCCGACCAGGGCTACGTCTACATCAAGCGCTTCACACTTGACGACAACAACAAGAAGCAGCGCATGATAGGCGACAACCCCGAGTCGAGCCTGATACTGCTCTCAAGCGAGAAATATCCACGATTTGAGGTTAAGTTTGGAGGTGACGACAGTGGCCGCGACAGCCTCATTGTGGATGCCGAGGAGTTTATCGCTGTAAAGAGCTTCCACGCCAAGGGCAAGCGATTGACCAATTTCACGGTCGACACAGTCACCGAGCTTGAGCCTAAGGTAGTAGAAGCTGAAACTCCACCGCAGCAAGACCAGAACGATGCCGAGCAAGAGCTGACTCAAGCGCCCAATCAGGACATCAACCAGCAAGAAGTGCTCGACAAGCTCACAGGGCAGACGCGCCTCTTTGACGACGATGATAACGACAACAATTAGCACCCACACCTGAAGATAATGTCACAGCTCAAGGTCAACACACAGGCACTATTTTTCATGCTACTTGTGGCATGGAGTGCAATGTGCGCCCGAGCTCAAGACACCGTGCCCGACCCCAAGCCGTTGCGACCTGTGGCAGCAATGTTCCAGGTACAATATGGCCACGCCGCAGTAACCGACACCTATCTGTCGCCACTCAAGTACACGGGCCACGCCATAGCCTTGCGCTATGAGGCCCAGCAAGCAACGGAGTTCAGCCCCAAGAAGTGGACCCGCCTGCTGCGGTTTGGAGTGGACTATGACTACACTCACAACCCTGCCGGCAATCATAACATGCACACCCTGATGGTCGATGCAGCATGGGCGCTGATGCACCGTTGGAGCAACGTTGCCACCCAGGGATTACAACTGCAACTGGGCGGCGAAACTCAATTCAGAGGGGGAGCCGCTTACAACGCCTACAACAGCAACAACGTGGTCTCGGCCCACATCCACTGGAACATTGGCGTGATGGCTCAAGCTATCTACAACACCCACATCAAGCGCATGCCACTAACGCTGCGCTACCAGGCCCTGCTGCCAGTGGCAGGAGCATTCTTTGCCCCCGACTACGACGAAGCCTACTACGAGATTTATCTGGGCAACCACAAGAATCTCGCCCACCTGGGGTGGTGGGGCAATCGCTTCGACCTGGACCACACCCTCGCTGCCGACTTTCACCTGGGCAACACCATTGTGAGCATAGGCTACCGCAACCGCATCAACAAGTCATGGATCAACGGCATCGACACTCGCAACATTGCCCACATGATAGTCCTGGGCATTGGCGGCGAATTCATGAACCTGGGTGCTAAGTCACGAAACAAGTTAAACGTCAACTCAATATCGTCGATTTATCAATGAAGAAATTGTTTTACACATTGATTGCCACCATGGTACTACTCGCTCTGGGCTCATGCCACGACCAGGTGGAGTGGGACAATGACCCTTGGGGCAACTTCGACGCGTTGTGGACAATCCTCGACGAGCACTACTGCTTCTTTGCCTACAAAGACGTGGACTGGAACGAAATCAAGGCCAAGTATCGCGGCAAGATTCACAACGACATCTCGAGCCGAGAACTATTTGACCTGTGCAGCGACATGCTCAAGGAACTGCAAGACGGACACACCAATCTGATTGCCACCATGGACGTGTCGAGATACTGGATTTGGGAGCAATATCCCATCAACTACGACGAGAGACTCATCGACGAGCACTACCTGCACTTCAACTACAGGCGGGCGTCGGGCATTAAATACCAGATTCTCGACAACAATTTTGGCTACATCTACTACGGCGACTTTGCCAGCGGAATAGGCGACGGCAACCTCGACGCCATCCTCAGCTACCTCAGTGCCAGCGACGGACTCGTTATTGACGTGCGCAGCAATGGCGGTGGCTTTCTAACCAATGTGGAGACTCTCGTGGGGCGCTTCATCGACGAGCGCATCCATGCCGGAGCCATCCAGCACAAGACAGGCAAGGGGCACAACGATTTCTCCGAGCCTTACCACTACTACATTGAGCCTGCTCAGGGCAGGATTCACTACAACAAGCCCATAGTGGTGCTTGCCAACCGCGGCTCGTTCAGCGCTACTAACAATTTTGTCTCCATCATGAAATCGCTGCCCAATGTCACCATTGTGGGCGACACCACCGGCGGCGGATGTGGCTTGCCATTCACCAGCGAGCTGCCCAACGGATGGAGTGTTCGCTTCTCGGCCGCTCCCATCACAGGACCCGATGGCGAGCTCACCGAGTTTGGCGTGGAGCCCGACATCAAGGTCGACATGAGTCAGGCCGACGTGGCTCGCGGCATCGACACAATCCTGGAAAAAGCTTTTGAAACACTGAAATACAAACGTTTAAACGACTGAGCCATCATGGAAATCACTCCCATCGCCACATTCCACTCGCCCTTTAACGAAAAGTTTGGCATTCCGCGCCAGAGTGGCATTGTGAGCGCACTGGAGGGAACCATAGTTTTCTTGCCCGAGTTCCGCAACCCCGACAGCCTGCGCGGACTCGAAGGGTTCGACTATCTGTGGCTCATTTGGGAGTTCTCGGCCAACAGGCACGCGGCCACCAGCCCCACGGTGAGGCCGCCACGGCTGGGGGGCAACAAGCGCATCGGGGTCTACGCCTCGCGCTCGCCCTACCGCCACAACCGCCTCGGTCTCTCGGCAGTGAAAATCTCACGGGTGGAGCTCAACACGCCACAAGGGCCTGTGATTCATGTGGCTGGCGCCGACCTGATGGATGGCACGCCCATCCTCGACATCAAGCCCTATGTGGCCTATGCCGATGCCCACCCCACTGCGCGCAGCGGCTTCGTCGACACCACGCAGTGGCAGTTGCTCGAGGTCCACATCCCACAGGATGTGGCACGGCAGTTCACGCCACAGCAGCTCGAGGCATTGCTCCAGTCGCTCGCCCTCGACCCCAGGCCCCACTATCACGACGACCCAGGCAAGGTCTACGGCATGAGCTTCGCCGGCCACAACATCCACTTCACCGTCGACGAACGCACTTTAACTGTAATCAATTCTAATAATCTATAAAGAACTTTACTTCCCATGCTTCAAATCCGATGTAAAAACAACAATGTGACGCGTGAGTTCCCCGAGGGGACCTCGCTGCTTGAAGTGTACAACGCTTTTGCTTCAGAGCTGAACTTCAAGTATCCTGTGGTCTCGGCCAAAGTGAACAATGCCTCGCAGGGCCTCAAGTTCAGGCTCTTCCAGAACCGCGACGTGGAGTTCCTGGATGCACGCCGCGGCTCGGGCTATCGCGTCTATGTGCGCTCGCTGTGCTTTGTGCTCTACAAGGCCACTACCGACACTTGCCCAGGTGCCAAGCTCTTCATCGAGCACCCCATCTCGGGCGGCTACTACTGCAACCTCAGAAAGAAGAACTCTGAGCCCGTGACCGACGACGACATCTCGCGCATTCACCACCGAATGAAGGAGATTATCGACAGCGACATGGTGTTCCACCGCCACGAGGCAACCACCGAGGCAGCCGTCAAGGTCTTTGCCGAGCGTGGATTTGCCGACAAGGTGAAGCTACTCGAGTCGAGCGGACAAATCTACAGCGACTACTACACCCTCGAGGACACTGCCGACTATTTCTATGGTCCTCTCGTGCCCTCGGCTGGCTACCTGAAGGTGTGGGACGTGATTCGCTACAAGGACGGCATCATGCTGCGCACGCCCGACTGGGACTGCCCCACCCGCTTGTGCGAGATGCACGACATGCCACGCACATTCGAGATGTTTGCCGAGAAAGTGCACTGGGACGTGATCATGCGACAGTCCAACGCCGGCGACGTGAACAAGGCTATCCTTAACGGCTACGCCTCCGAGCTCATACAGGTGAGCGAAGCCCTGCAGGAGAAGAAAATCGTGCAGATTGCCGAGGAAATCAACCGCCGCTTCCGCGACAAGGACAACCCCATCCGCATCGTGCTCATCAGTGGGCCATCGAGCTCGGGAAAGACCACCTTCTGCAAGCGCCTGTCTATTCAGCTGCTCGCTTGCGGCCTCAGGCCACTGTCGTTCTCGACCGACGACTACTTCGTCAACCGTGTCGACACGCCACTGCTGCCCAATGGCGACTACGACTTCGACAACATCAAGGCCGTTGACTGCGAACTGCTCGAGGAGCACCTCACACGCCTGATCAATGGCGAGCGTGTTGAGATTCCCGAGTACAACTTCGTCACCGGCATGCGTGAGTTCAACGGCAAGAAACTCAAGCTCAAGAACGACACCGTGCTTATCATCGAGGGCATTCACGCGCTTAACCCATTGCTCACCGCAAAAATCCCCGACGACAAGAAGTTCAAGGTCTACATCTCAACGCTCACCAGCATCTCGCTCGACGACCACAACTGGGTGCCCACCAGCGACAACCGACTGCTGCGACGCATCATCCGCGACTACAACAAGGGAGCCTTCACTGCCCGCGAGACCATCAGCCATTGGAAGAACGTGTGCCAGGCCGAAGAGAAATGGATTGCGCCCTATCAGGAGAATGCCGACATGATGTTCAACTCGGCGCTCAACATCGAGTTTGCAGTGCTACGGCCCCACGCCGAGCTCATCCTCTCGTCGGTGCCAAAGAACTGCCCTGAATATAGCGAAGCCCATCGCCTCTTAAAGTTCATTCACTACTTCATACCCGTCGACGACAAGGAGATACCGCCCACCAGCATCATGCGTGAGTTCCTGGGAGGCTCAAGCTTCAAGTACCCCAACCGATAGCAAGGGCACACACATTTCATCACCAGCAATGCCATGCGACGCTTGGCATTGCTGGTTTTATTTCATTAGTGTACGATAAAACAACGAGGGGAGCCTTGAGGGCGAAATTAAAGTGATGCGCACTAAAATTATGTAAGCACTTCGTGCAAAAAATTTGATTACTCATGAGTGAAAGATAATTCTATCGACATTGTCGCGGAAAATTTTAAAATAACGTGAGTTCGATGAAAATAACTGGTTGGCAATCAGCTCCCCCTCTAAGTTAGAGGGGGCAAGGGGGAGTGTGTAAATCAACACAACAGAGTATTTCCACTTCGTCGCAGAGGCGCACACTCCCCCTGTATCCCCCTCTAACTTAGAGGGGGAGCTGCTAACGTATTGGCTTTCAGGGAAGAAATTCGTCGAACTCACGTTAAAATAAAAATTTTAGAGCCTTTGGCTCTTTAATTTACACTCCTGGCCTAAGGAGTGGCAAAAACAAGGTGGGGAAACTCTGGGGTTAGCCTTCGGCTGAAATCCACCTCATGAAAAGTAAGCCCCATATTTTGAATATGCCATTTTTGCATTGAATGTCAATCGATAGCATAAGATTCTAAAATTTTAATCGGACACTAATGGTTTTATTTGTTTCAGAGGAAGAATGACTAATGCTCTACTCCTCAAAATGAACAAAGATTGATGTTTATGTATCAGTTTTTTGCAGCCTTTTTGTGATAATTTCAAGTAAATGTGTTATCTTTGCAGATTAATATGTAAAGTTTTTTCATCAAAATGAAGGTAAAGATACATCGCGAAGGCCAGAATATCATCTTTGTTTTATTGCTTATTCTGTTGGCTATCAACATTCCTGCCTACATGTTCATTGAGCTCAAATGGATTCCCATCACGCTCATTGTCATCAGCGTTATCATGTTTGCACTGGTGGTGAATTTCTTCAGGCTACCACAACGCCACTTCAAGGGCGATGAGGACGGAGTGGTAGTGTCGAGCGTAGACGGCAAAGTTGTGGCACTCGAAGAAGTATATGAGGGCGAGTACTTGCACAAGAATGTGATTCAGCTTTCGGTGTTCATGTCGGTCTTTAACGTGCATGCCAACTGGGTGCCCCTCAAGGGTAAAGTAAAATATGTCAAGCATCATGCAGGCCGCTTCCTGGCAGCATGGCTGCCCAAGTCGAGCACCGACAACGAGCGCTCGGCAATCGTGATTGAGAGTGCCAAGAACGGCGAAGACGTGCTCGTGCGCCAGATTGCAGGTGCCATTGCTCGCCGCATTGTCACCTATGTCGAGGCCGGCGACGAGGTCGACATCGACAACTTCATTGGTTTCATCAAGTTTGGCTCAAGAGTTGACATCTATCTGCCGTTAGGCACCGAGATTCTTGTGAAGCTGGGCGACACCACCACCGGTGGCATCACCCCTGTGGCACGACTTAAAACAAGCGACAATCAATGAAACTGCTGCAGCACATAAAAAACAACATCCCCAACGCAATCACTTGCCTGAACCTGCTCTTTGGGGCAATGGCAATCATCGTGGCGTTCAAGCCATTTGACACCACGCTCTGGGGGCTGCAAGGCTACCAAATGGCATTTGTGCTGATTGCGCTGGCTGCCGTGGCCGACTTTTGCGACGGCCTTGTGGCCCGCCTGCTGCATGCCGTCTCGCCGCTGGGCAAGGAACTCGACTCGCTGAGCGACTGCGTGAGCTTCGGGCTGGCACCCGCCATCATACTATATAATGTGATGCTTGCTGCCGGCGTGAGCCAGTGGTGGAGCCTTACTGCGCTGCTCATCCCCATCTTTGGGGCCCTGCGCCTGGCACGCTTTAACATCGACACCCGTCAGGCCACAACCTTCACAGGCCTGCCCATCCCTGCCAACGCCATCTTCTGGATAGGCTTCATCAATTATTATGCCGCCCATCACACACTCAGCCAGTGGCTCGTCCTGGCGCTGATTATCACATTGTCGCTGCTCATGGTGTGCAACCTGCGCATGTTCTCGCTCAAGGTGCACGGCCTGGGCATCAAGCAGAGCTACCGCCAGTACATTCTGCTTGCTGCCGCCATCGTCTTCATAGTGCTCGAAGGAGTGACAGGACTGGCTTGGATCATAGCATTCTATGTGGTTGCTTCGGCGCTATTGAAAGAGAATGAACAAGAGGGATAAAAATCTTGGCACATTTTTTGCTACTTCGTCATGCATCATTAATATTTTAATCTGACCTTGTCATGTTCTGGTTTATTCTGTTTTTGATTCTACTCTACTTTATCCTCGCCCCCATCATAAGGGTGTGGCGCAAGGTGCATCAGTTCAGAGACGAATATGAGCAAGCCATGAAGCAGCAAGGCTCCTACCAGCCAAGTGACGGAAAAACCGCCGAAGAGCGAGAAATGGTTGAGCGCTACCGCCGCTACAGCGAGGAGAACGCCGAGAACGTCGACTTCGAAGAACTCGAAGGCCCAATGCCCAACGAGCAGCAAGAGCATGAGCCACCACAATCCACCTCAAGATACCAAGAGGAAGAGGTGAGCGACGCCGAGTATGAAGACATTTGAATAAGTAGTAAGTAGGAAGTAATAAGTAGGAAGTAATAAGTAGGAAGTAATAAGTAGGAAGTAATAAGTAGTAGGAAGTAATAAGTAGGAAGTAATAAGTAAGAAGTAAGAAGTAAGAAGTAAGAAGTAGGAAGTAGGAAGTAATAAGTAGTAAGTAGTAAGTGTTAAGTAAAGCCGCCTGAGCGGCTTTTGTTTTCTTTATTTTATTGTGCCTGATAAAATATGCACTTTTTTGCGAAGATTTTTTTAATATTGTTCCTATTTTTTTGCTTGCCACAACAATAGTAAAAATATTGTATTAACAAAATTTGCACATTATTTTATTGCTGCTTCTTGCTTTTTTCAACAAAAAAGAACTAAATTTGCACATTCACTACAATTATCTTTTAATTAAACTAATTATGGCAACTACCAAAAAAACTAAACCAACTGCAACCAAAAAAGCAACTGCTAAGAAAAACGTGATTGGCGAAGCAAGCAAGCGCTGCATGGCCATGGAAGAAAAGTATGGAGCTCACAACTATCATCCACTACCCGTTGTCCTCAAGAAGGGCAAGGGCATCTATGTGTGGGACGTTGAGGGCAATAAGTACTTCGACTTCCTCTCAAGCTACAGCGCTGTGAACCAAGGCCACTGCCACCCACGCATCGTCAAGGCCCTCAAAGACCAGGCCAGCAAGCTGTGCTTGACTTCACGCGCATTCTACAACGACGCCCTGTGCGAGTATGAGAAATTCATGCACCAGTATTTTGGCTACGACAAAGTGCTGCCCATGAACACCGGCGCCGAGGGTGTAGAAACCGCCCTGAAGCTCGCTCGCCGCTGGGGTGCAGTTAAAAAAGGCATACCCAACGATAAAATCAAGATAATCTGCTGCGAAGGCAACTTCCACGGCCGCACAGTGACCATCATCACCATGAGCGACGACCCAAGTTCTTATGCCGACTACGGACCATTGACTCCTGGTTTCATCCGCATTCCTTACAACGATCCCGAGGCTCTGAAAAAGGCTCTTGAGAAATATGGCGACGAGGTGTGCGCCTTCATTGCTGAGCCAATTCAAGGTGAAGCCGGTGTCTTCGTTCCCGACGATGGCTACCTGAAGAAATGCTTCGACCTGTGCCACGAGCACAATGTGCTCTTCATTGCCGACGAGGTACAGACAGGAATTGCCCGCACCGGCAAGATGCTCTGCTCTATGCACGACGGCATCCGCCCCGACATCGTGATCCTGGGCAAGGCCCTGGGTGGTGGCGTGCTGCCCGTTTCGGCATGCCTCGCCGACGACGACATCATGCTCAATATCAAGCCTGGTGAGCACGGTTCCACATTTGGCGGCTTCCCCTTGGCAGCACGCGTTGCTATCGAGGCCCTGAAGGTTGTGAAAGATGAGAAACTCACTCAGAATGCCGAGAAGATGGGTAAGATTTTCCGCGACGAGATTAAGAAGATTAACTCGCCATTCATCGTTCAAGTGCGCGGTCGCGGCTTGCTCAATGCCATCGTCACCACTCCTATCAAGGGAAAGACTGCATGGGACATCTGCCTCAAGCTGCGCGACAACGGCCTGCTCGCCAAGCCCACTCACGACCACATCATCCGCTTTGCTCCTCCCTTGTGCATCAACAAGGAAGAGATTCTCAAAGCCGTGGCTATCATCAAGAAGACCTTCGAGGAAATGTCAGAATAAGATATTAATCTTTATTCATAACTGCGGATCAGGGTGCCCACAATCATCATTAGGGCACCCTGATTTTTTTGTAGCAGAGCCGTAGCAGAGCCAATCAAATGAGTAAAGGCACTACAGATACTTGTCGCCAAAGTGGGCCTTGGCCTCGTTCACGTAGTTCTTAATCTTCTGCTCGTCCTGTTTGGGAACGATTAGCAAGGCATCGGGGGTGTCGGCAACGATATAACCATTGAGCCCCGAGACCACCACAAGCTTGTCGCCACGGGCGGCTATCACGTTGTTGTTACTCTCAAAAGCCAGCACTCGGGTGTTGGGCGTCACGTTGCCATCACGATTCTTGGGCGACGTGTCGTAGATTGTACCCCATGTGCCCAAGTCGCTCCATCCAAAGTCAACTTTCTCAACATAGGTCTTGCTCGACTTCTCCATCACAGCATAGTCAATCGAGATGTTGGGGCACGAGCCATAATTGGCATTAATGAATTCCTGTTCCTGCGGTGTGCCATAAAACATGCACGCGTGGTCAAAGACCTCGGCAATCTCGGGGGCATACTCACGCATGGCGCTTATGATGGTGTCCACTCCCCAGAAGAACATGCCCGAGTTCCAATAGAACTCACCGCTCTCAAGAAACACGTTGGCCAGCTCTTTGTTGGGTTTCTCGGTAAATGTCTTCACCTTAGAGATGATGTCGTCGACACGCTCCCCTTCCTGAATGTAGCCATAGCCAGTTTCGGGGCGGCTGGGCTTGACACCAAAGGTGACTATAGCATCGTTCTTCTCGATGAACTCAAAGGCCTTGATCACGCTCTGCTCAAAGTCGCGCTGCTTGAGCACCATGTGGTCGCTGGGGGCCACCATAATCTTAGCGTCGGGGTTGAGCGCCTTGATGTGCCACGCCGCCCACGCGTTGCACGGAGCGGTGTTGCGCCTGGCTGGCTCAAGCAAAATCTGCTCAGGCTTTATTTGCGGCAACTGCTCGCTAATGATTGAGGCATACTTCTCGTTGGTGAGCATGATTATATTCTCAGTCGGGACAATCTTCTCCAGTCGGTCGACAGTGAGCTGCAACAAGCTGCGCCCCGTACCCAAAAAATCAATAAACTGCTTGGGCATGGCCTGCCTGCTGTAAGGCCAGAACCTGCTGCCCACACCACCGCACATGATAACACAAAAACGATTATTATTCATATCATTCTTTCTTTTTAAGGTGAAAAAAGTTAGTCTATTAATAAAACGATTACACCTCATTATTTGTTGTGTGGCGGCAACCATAAAATCAACCCTGATTGAGCATTTTTACACATCACAGCCACATTCCACCCAAAGCAATAGGCAACAAAAGAAATAATGCACAAACTAACAGCCCAAAAAGCCAACAACTAAAAACTTTTTTTGTAACTTTGCAGTTTGGAAGAAAAACAACAGTGAACATGAACGACGATTTCGACATCAGGCAGGAACGCTCGCAGGGCGACCGCGACTTTGAGAAAGCCCTGAGGCCCGCACGATTCAGCGACTTTGCAGGGCAAGAAGGCATCATCAGCAACCTCAAGGTGTTTGTGGCCGCAGCCCGCAAACGAGGCGAGGCACTCGACCACACCCTCTTCTACGGCCCTCCAGGACTGGGAAAGACCACACTCTCGAGCATCATTGCCAACGAGATGGGCGTGGGGTTCAAGGTCACCAGCGGACCCGTGCTCGACAAACCAGGCGACCTGGCAGGACTGCTCACATCGCTCGAAGAGAACGATGTGCTCTTCATCGACGAGATTCACCGCCTGAGCCCTGTAGTTGAGGAGTACCTCTACTCGGCAATGGAAGACTACCGCATCGACATCATGATCGACAAGGGACCGGGAGCACGCTCGGTGCAGCTCACTCTGTCGCCGTTCACTCTCATTGGTGCAACCACTCGCAGCGGATTGCTCACGGCGCCGCTCAGGGCCCGATTTGGCATAAATTGCCACCTGGAGTACTACGACCACGAGGTGCTCGAGGGTATCATCAAGCGCTCGGCCCGACTGCTAAATGTGCCCATCAACGACGATGCCGCCCGCGAGATTGCACTGCGCAGCCGTGGCACGCCTCGTGTGGCCAACTCGCTGCTGCGCCGCGTGCGCGACTTTGCGCAGGTCATGGGTAGTGGCAAGATCGACACCGAGATTGCACGCTATGCCCTCAAGGCGCTCAACATCGACACCTATGGCCTTGACGAGGTCGACCACAAGCTGCTGAGCACTATCATCGACAAGTTTGGCGGCGGACCAGTGGGTCTCTCCACACTTGCTGCCGCTCTGAACGAAGACGCTGGCACCATCGAGGAAGTGTATGAGCCCTTCCTCATCAAAGAAGGCTTCATCAAGCGCACACCCCGCGGCCGCGTGGCCACCGACTTGGCGTTCAGCCACCTGCACAAGCACCGCCGCACTGCCGACGATGGCCAGGGCAGCCTCTTCTGAGCCAGCGTCAAAACCCAACAATCTATTTAAACAACAAGAAACAAAGACTCTAAATAATGGCAAATCTCAAGTCTTTAGCTAAAGACACTGTAATTTATGGCCTCACGGGCATGGTGGGCAGGTTCCTGAACTACCTGCTTGTGCCATTGTACACTGCCAAAATTAGCGCCTCGTCGGGCGGATATGGCATCATCACCAACATCTACGGCTACATAGCCCTGATTATAATCATTCTCACCTTTGGCATGGAGACCACCTTCTTCAGGTTCTCTAACAAGGACGACGAGGACCCCAAGGCGGTAATCTCCACCTCGTTCATGGCGGTGACGGGAGTTTCGGCCCTCTTTGTGCTGCTCATCTTCCTGACACTGCCGTGGCTCGCACCGGCAATGGGCTATGCCGACCATCCAAGCTACATCAGTGTCATGGCAATAGTGGTGGCACTCGATGCCGTGCAGTCAATCCTCTACGCCTACTTGCGCTATCAGCACCGCCCCATCAAGTTTGCTTCGCTAAAGTTTGCTTTCATCATTCTCAACATTTTCCTCAACTTGCTCTATTTTATGTGGCTGCCCAGCCTCTATAAGAGCTATCCCGGAGTGATAGGCAAGATCTATGACCCAACCATTGGCGTGGGCTATGCCTTCTACCTCAACCTGGTGTGCACCGGACTGGTGACACTGCTGTTCTGGAAAGAGATTGCAAGCATCAAGTTCAGAGTGGACTGGCCGCTGCTGCGGCGCATGCTCTCCTACACCTGGCCGCTACTGCTGCTGGGCATCGTGGGCATACTCAACCAGACTGCCGACAAAATTCTCTACCCCATCATCGACCCAAGCCCTAACGGGCGTGTGCAGTTGGGCATCTATGGCGCGGCATGCAAAATTGCTATGATAATGGCCATTATCACCAACGCCTTCCGCTGGGCCTACGAGCCATTCGTCTTTGGCAAGAGCCGCGACAAGGACAATCGCGAGGCCTACGCCAGTGCAATGCGCTACTTCATCATCTTCACCTATCTGGCATTTCTCATGGTCATGGCGTGGATCGATGTGCTCAAGTACATCATTGGTCGCGACTACTGGGAGGGGATGAAGGTGGTGCCCATTGTCATGGCGGCCGAGATTATGATGGGCATCTATTTCAACCTGTCGTTCTGGTACAAACTCACCGACAAGACAATATGGGGAGCGGTGTTCTCATTCATTGGGTGCGCTGTGCTGGTGGCCATCAACTTCATATTTGTGCCACACTATGGCTACATGGCTTGCGCTTGGGGAGGCTTTGCCGGCTATGGCATCTCGATGGTGCTGTGCTACTTCGTTGGGCGCAAGTACTACCCTATCGACTATCCGCTCAAGGACATTGCCATCTACACCCTCGCCACCGCAGCAATCTTTGCCGCCTACATGCTCATCGACCTGGGCAGCACCTGGGCCAACACCCTGCTGCGCACCATCCTGCTTGCCGCGTTCTTTGCCCTGCTGGTGAAGATGGAGCACCTGCAGCCCATGCTCAAGAAGCTGCCACTTGTGGGCAAGTTCATCAAGTAAAATAAACTACAAATTAGTACACACATAGCAAATTTAGTTCATGTTTTCATTTCTCCACATAAAAGCTTATTTACTTTTAATTATATTTTTTCTGATTAGTATATGTGCTACTCAAGAAGTGCCTAATCATGATGAAAACATAATATTTGATGTTGCTATTGTAGTATGGTTATTGAATATTGTTTTTTTTGTGCTTTTAATGCACAATCAAAACAAACTAAAATCATATGATTCAAGCTCATACACACCAACAATCTGGTATATAGTTGTAAGTTTGTTTTTCTTCACATGTTTCTTCAGTATTGTTTCTTTAATTCTGATTATTATTCAGAATAACAGAATAAAAGCAATAATAAAATCAAAGCAACAAAGAATAAACATAATAAATCAACCTACAGAGCACACTTCTTATCAATCCATCACATTTAGTGGTAATAATAATTGTAATGTTTTACCACCTTTGCCACCAACCAATTCTTCTTCCTTGCAAGATAGCAATACAAATAACATAGAATTAAGCAATAACAATAAACGTAATTTTAATAGTGTTTTTGAGCAAAAATCACAAGATTACAATATCTCTTATAATTTAAAATATATTGAAAAAGAGAATTTTACAGAATACTTTTTTAACAAAAACATGAATGGTGGATTTGTTGAAAAAGTATTCGTAAATCAATTCCAGAAAGTAAATGAAGGAGATAAAATACTAAAAATCAGAATATGGGAGAATGGCAAAAACCATTATATAACTTTCTTAGCAAGGCATAATGGATGGATCTATTTTAAGTATTATATTGCGGAAGCATACTCTTTAAATTTTTCGCAGTCTTCTAGTTTCATATTGATATACAATAATGAAGAAGCTCTAATAAAAACTCATTTTTTTGATAAAGTTGTTTTAAAAGAAGATTTATTTACTAGACGACCAGTTATTATCGGTGAGAAACGTATAGGATCAATAGATGGTTTTAAATTCGGTCCTTTTTTGGCTTATCTTGAGTATAATAGTGGTAAGCATAGATTTAATATACTATTTGGTGGACGAACTTTTTATTTATATAGGAGTCAATCTTTAGTACTTCTAATGGAAAGTGGGAAACTAATATCTTTAGACAAGTTTATAAAACCAACAAACTCTAATAACGAGATCTATACACAAAAAACTTTTAGTGTTATTACTTTTGAAGATGTAAAAACATTAAGTTCTGAGGACATTATAAAATTCCGTGTTATAAATAATGAAGGAGTTATAGAACTAGAATGTGATCCGTTTGATAAGGACAAAAATAATGGTATAATTCAGAAAGCATTTAAAGACTATATTGAAAAATATATATCACTATTTACAACAATTGATCCTGCCGATTATGAATCTACAGAGAAAGATAAAAAAGAAAAAAAGTGTTATGTCTACCTTATGAAAGACACAACTAATTTATATTATAAAATTGGCATTTCTAACAAACCGAAGTATCGTGAAAGGACTCTTCAAAGCGAAAAACCAACAATTGAATTGATTTGTTTTAAACAATTTCAAACAAGGAAGATTGCAGAGTCATTTGAAAAAGCACTTCACGCAGCTTATAATTCTAAACGTATACGTGGTGAATGGTTTAAATTAGATGAAAATGATGTTAATCAAATAAAAGAAAGTTTGATATAGACACCATGCATTTTTCTCATCAGCATGCAGCTGTTTAATCTAAAGAAATCATCTTAAAAAAGATCTTTAAAATAGTCCATCATAATTTCTTGTGTTACACTCATAGTGTCTTGGGTGATAGCTGGAGTCTTTTCACTGAATTTCTTCATTATAGGCATCTTTGCCAAATCTGTAAGCTGTTTAATATCAGCTATAGTGAAATACTTAGAATAAACGCGAACCATGATATCGGGCAGCATGTCATTAAACCCACCAACCGATGATTGTGAACCTAAATTTTGCAAGAAGATTGACTGCAACTTCTCCATCTGTTTGCTAAAATCCGACACCTCAAGAAATTCTCTCATTGCCTTATCAAAGTCTTCTGGCACCACAATACCAGCCGAAGGGCTCTCCTTCCCTAATGCGTAGTATTGACCTTCCTGCATTAAATCCTTTGTACACTGAGCTTGCATAGACCTCACTTTAACCTGAACTTCATTACTATTGACTTCCATCAATTGCTTAATTTCATCAAGAGTGAAATATTTAGCGTAAATATCCACCATTTTCTCAGGCATTTTCTCTACAAGTTCATTCACAATATCATCAACATATTGACCTTGAAGCCCCATTTGTGCATAGGTTGCAGTTAGATTATCCCTCATTGTATTTCCAAAGCCCGTAACATTAAGCAAGCTTCTTACAGCAGTTCTATACTCCTGGGTAATGCCAGAATTTTGCTGTTGTTGAGGGACATTTGAACCTGTGGCATTGATTGTTACAAAAATCATTGCCAGCAATAATAATTGTTTCATGAAAGTTTTCATCATCTTTTATGTTTTTAGAGGTTATAATTATTTGAAGACAAAATTAAGAAAAACTATCCATAATTGCAACCATATCATGCAGATTTCATAAAAAACGACATAAAACAAAAGCCCGACAATCGTTGAATATCAACCGATTATCGGACTTTGCAGTGCCCAAGAAAGGTATTGTACCCAATAAATAAGTGAACCAAAGAGAAAATAAGTGCAAAGAAAATCAATCTATTAAACACCTCATCTTTTCTCTTGTTTTCAATAAAAAGAGTATTATTTACCATTTTGTTACACCTATGTTACACCTAATTGAAAATATTGTATTATCTTTGCAACCAAGAGAAACAAAAAACAATACAATATGGCAAAAAATGATGTAAAGGTGGGCGATAACCCCAAGTTAAAACAAAAGGTAATGAGTGATGGCAATTTGGCTTTGTATCTTGATTACTATTTGGGGCGTATCAACGTCACCGATGAGGCTACAGGAGAGGTAAAAAGTAAAGTGCAAAGAAAGCGTGAGTTCTTGCACCTCTCTTTATATGCAACGCCAAGAACCCCCATTGAGCGACAGCAAAACAAAGACACATTAGCATTAGCTCAAAAAATTAGGTTTGAGCGTGAGCAAGAGTTTAAAGATGGCAATTTAGGCTACAGGCTCAAGACCGACAAGAATATTAATTTTCTTGACTATTACCAAAGCTATATAGATGGCTATACCAAGAAAGACAAAAGAAATATAGAGTTATCTTATAAGCGTTTCCAAGACTTTTTGAGAGATACACCCAAGTACAAGAAATATAGCCAACGTATCACGCCCCAGCAAATCACACGTGATATGGTTATTGAATTTACCGAGTACCTACAAAGTAGGAGCGTGGGCGAGGGTGCACATACTCTTTATGCACGATTTAAAAAGGTTGTTGCCTATGCTTTTGAACATGGTGTATTTTTGAAAAACCCGTGCAACAAAATCACAATCAAGATAGATAGGGGTGTATTGAAAAAAGATGTACTATCTCAAGAGGAAATGCAACAACTCATAGCGACACACTACCAGCGAGAAAACCCCAATATTAGACGTGCTTTTATCTTTTGCCTCTACACAGGTATGAGATATTGTGACGTTAAAGACCTCACTTTTGCCAGCATTGACTATGCTAATAAAATGCTCAAATTTGAGCAAAACAAAACAAAGGGGCACAGTGCTAACAGCGGTGTTGTGATACCTCTTAATGATGGCTTGCTAAAGCTCATAGGAGAGCCCACAACACCCAATAACCGAGCCGAGTTAGTATTTCCTTTGCCAAGCTATGAAATGTGCCTAAAAGCCGTGAAAAGATGGGTTAAGCGTGCTGGCATAAACAAGCATATTAGCTGGCATTGTGCACGCCATAGCTTTGCAGTTAATATCTTGAATAATGGTGCCAATATTAAGACCGTGGCAAGCTTGTTAGGCCATAGTGGTTTGCAGTGTACCGAGAAATACACCCGAGCCGTTGACAGCTTAAAGCAAGAGGCTATAAACAGCTTACCAACACTTAACATAGATTGAAATAGTTATGGAAACACTAGTTTACACACCACCAAAACCAACCGAGGCCGATAGAGAGAGAGCTAAAAAACAGCTTTTAAATATGGTTGTTAGTTTGGAAGAAACAGCTTACGAACTAATGTCATTAGGCTCTACACCTGTTTTCTTTGACCGCTATAGCGGTGGAAAAATGAGAGCTTATGCAGAGATTATTCAAGATATTTCTACTAATATTTGCCAAGAATATGAGTTGTATAGATAACGCTAAAGAGTGGTGCCCAAACAGCGACACCCAAATAATTAGTGAGCAAACAATAATATCGCCTATCAGTTTGAAATTATGTTGTATTGAGATAGCCGAGATTATGAGTAAACCACAATTAAAGCAAGACCGTGGCAAGCTCATTTGCTCACGGCTTGATGTGCTACTTACAAAATCGGTAGGCACGCTGGAACCAAGTGCACTAACACTTTTGGGCAAAGACAACAAAGCATTTAAAAACACACAAAACAGGCTCAAATTAGCTAATATTATCGCCACCGAGGCAAGATTACTCATAGATAAAAAGCTTGCTGGAGAGGCTAAAGAAATAGCATTTAAAAGCATTGATAAATGGTTAAATACTATCACGCTCCAGCCGAGCCAAGAGCCAAGCACCCAGCGAGCAAAAAAAGCTTTTGCCAAAGCTGTTGAGGCTGGCATGATGGGAAAGACCGCCATAGGCTACAAATGGTTGTATCATAATGGTAGCAAAGCGAGTTTAAGTTACTTTTTGGTGCAAGTATATAACCCCGATGGCTCAAAAGTGACACCATTTAAAGCGTTAGAACATTTGTTTAGTGTAACACGGCTTGATAGTGCCAGCAATAAAGCTTTTGTAGAAGTAAAGAGCCCCCAAAAATGGCGAGGCAAAATAGATGAGCTATTAAAAGAACTTTAATAGCAACACATTGCCAATAATATGAGTGAGTATGTGCCACATATTCACTCACTATTTTTATTGTCATATTGCCTCTACCTTTGCTCTTGCTATAGCAAATTAACGAGGCACGGTGATTGCAGACGTGCTTTTGCCTAGCCTCATTTGTTTAACCTCAAAAACACTCTAAAATATGAGTAACGAGGCAATAAAAGAAATTACCGATTTGGTAACAGCAAGAACACTCTTTGCCACTAAAGAGGTGTTAACCAGCGAGGAAACAGCCCTATATATGGGCGTGAGCAAGAGCTATCTTTACAAGCTCACTATGAGGCGTGAGATACCACATTACAAGCCGTTAGGAAAGATGTGCTACTTTAATCGCCATGAGGTTGAGGCGTGGTTACAGTCAAACCGAGTAGCCACCGCCACCGAGATTGCAGACCAAGCCAATAACTACTGCAACAGGAAAGGGGGTGCACAATGATACTCAACGATTACTATTGCTTTGAGAGGCTAGCCAGCAAATCAAAAACTAGGCTTGACTGCACAGCCTCAACAATGAGCTACCCCGAGTTTGAAGAAAAAAGGTGCACCAAGCCCCAGCGAGCCACCGAGAAAAAAGATGCAACCAGCGTGGGCGATTTAGTAATATATTATGTCGATGTGCCTAATAGCTTTGGGGGTGATGTGCATAGAAAAGCTAACAAGAGCTTAACTATAAAGAGCAAGAATTTAAGTAGTATTTATGTACCCGACCCAAACAATAATTTTGCCTATGGTGATGTGAGAGGCACAGCCGATGCAATATTGCTGGTGCTCTCTAACTTTAAGGTAATAAATGGCACGGTGCAACAGGGGGGCAAACTTGAGGTGTTTATTGCCCGAGGCAAGAGCAAAGACTGCAAGCCACTATATAACTTGCTATGTGATGGCGAGCTTGATGAGGAACTTGAGCACTTGAGAGCTCTAGCAAAGTTGACTATATAGTAAATTGTCAAAAATTACTATTTTAGTAATTTCTTTAGCCATGTTTGATACAGTGAACTTTAGACTAACAGCCGATGAGGTAGGGGCGGTGAGCTTCATAGAAGAAACACCGTGCCACCTCACCGATGTTGGTTTTCATGACTATGGCGGTAGCACCTTTGTTACTGGCAACCTCAATGGCTTAAAGGTTGTCGCAAACCAATGGCAAATTAAGGTTAAAGATGGCTCTTTATGCAAGTGGTTTTTAGGCAATAATTATCAATCTATGGGGCGTGCCGATGTGCAACAGGCCATAGAGAGATTAAGCGACCTCTTACACTTGCCGATGAGCCGAGCGAGTGTAACACGGCTTGATGTGGGGTGCAACCTCATAACTCAACAACCTACCGAGGTTTATTATAATCATTTGGGGGTGCTAGCCTATGCAAAGCGACTACAACAGCCTAACAGCCTCTACTATGTAAAGCGTGATGAGCGGTTATGTTTCTATGATAAAAATAGAGAACAACGAGCCAAGAGAGAGGCGGTGCCCGAGCTCTACAACGGTAGAAATGTGTTGAGGCTTGAACAACGCTATATGTGTCGCTTGCCAAGTGTGCTAAAGGTGCCAGCGGTGACAGGTGCCAGCCTCTATGATGAGGCGTTTTATATCATGTTGCTCAATCGCTGGCGTGACACCTACAAAGCAATAAGAAAAATCAATGATACACTACTAAATTTTAGCATAATGAAAACGAGGCGAGATTTACAGCGTTTAGGCATACTCACGCTAATAGACAGCGTGGGCGGTGAGCTTGCTTTTATCAGTCAAATAAATGAGGCACGGCAAAGGGGTGAGATTACACCCAAGCAAGCCCATGATTTGAGAGAGGCGGTTAAGCAGGCTGGTACGCTCAAAGATGGCTTAACAATCAAGAACGAGGCTATAAAGGAGTTAGATAAAAAAGTTAACGAGGCGGTGAGATACTACCGCTAATAATTCTATTTGCACTATGGCAAACGAGCACAATTTAATATCACTAGGAGATAGAACAACGAGTGAACAACGAGCAATAGCCCAAAAGGGCGGTATTGCCAGCGGTGTTGCTAGACGTGAGAGAAAGCGTGCCAGCGAGGTTGCTAGGGCTATACTTGACAGCACTATCACTCTCGATGATGGCACCGAGTCCACAACGCTATATGCCATGTTGAGGCAACAGGTAAATTTGGCTCTTAATGGCGATACAAAAGCTTTTTTAAGCCTATTGAAAGTTGCCGATGAACTACCGAGGGGTAAGCAAGAGCAAGAGCAAAAACCGATTGAAATATATTACAATGGTGTGTCTGAAAAAGCTTTAAAAGCAATGATGGCATTAGATGAGCTTTGACCGCCCCAAAAAGGAGTGCAAAATGGGTGCCGTGGTTGAGTTGTTACACCTATGTTACACCCATAAAACCAAAATAGGCTGAAAATCAACCGATTAACAGCCTATTTTTGTGCCCAAGAAAGGACTCGAACCTTCACGCCTTGCGGCACACGCACCTGAAACGTGCGCGTCTACCAATTCCGCCACTTGGGCTTTTTGCGGTTGCAAAGTTAGCACTTTTTTTCGAACTGGCAATAGATTTTGCGAAAAATCATGAAAAAAATGCTGCTAAACCCATTTTTTAATGCGTTTATGAGCGAGATTGGAGAGAAATGTAGTAACTTTGTCGGATATTTCGCAAGTCCTTTGAGCAAGAGTGAATGAGGTGCGAAATCACATGAAACAATTAGTATGAGCGAAAACAACAATATAAAAAAGAAACAAGACGAGGAGTCGATTATCAACCAGGCAGCAAGCGAAGAATACCGCTATGGCTTCGTGAGCGACTTTGAGACCGACGTCATCCCCAAGGGCCTCAACGAGGACGTGGTGCGCCGCATCAGCCAGCTCAAGAACGAGCCCGAGTGGTTGCTCGAGTTCAGACTCAAAGCGTTCCGCCACTGGCAGACTATGAAGTTGCCCAAGTGGGGCAAGGTGAACATGCCCGATATCGACTTCCAGGCCATCAGCTACTATGCCGCACCACAGACCAAGACTGGCGACAAGAAGGAGATTGACCCAGAGCTGAAGAAAACATTCGACAAGCTGGGCATCCCCCTCGAGGAGCAAAAGCGCCTGAGCGGAATGGCGGTCGACGCCGTGGTCGACAGCGTGAGCGTGCACACCAGCTACCGCGAGCGCCTGGCCGAGCTGGGAGTGATTTTCTGCTCCATCAGCGAGGCAGTGAAGGACTACCCCGACCTTGTCAAGAAATACATGGGTACTGTGGTGCCTTATACCGACAATTTCTTTGCAGCACTCAACTCGGCTGTGTTCAGCGACGGTTCGTTTGTCTATATTCCCAAAGGTGTTAGATGTCCAATGGAGCTATCGAGCTACTTCCGCATCAACGCGGCTCAGACGGGTCAGTTTGAGCGCACCCTTATCGTTGCCGACGACGACTCATATGTGAGCTACCTTGAGGGTTGCACAGCTCCCATGCGCGACGAGAACCAGCTGCACGCCGCCATAGTCGAGATTATCGTCGAAGAGCGTGCCGAAGTGAAATACAGCACTGTGCAGAACTGGTATCCTGGCGACAAAGACGGCAAGGGAGGCATCTACAACCTCGTGACCAAGCGAGGCATATGCCGCGGCGATCACTCCAAGTTGTCATGGACTCAAGTTGAGACCGGTAGTGCCATCACTTGGAAATACCCCAGCACCATTCTCAAGGGCAACAATACCGTGGGCGAGTTCTACAGCGTGGCACTCACACGCAACTACCAGATGGCCGACACCGGCACCAAGATGATACACCTGGGCAAGAATTCCCGTTCCACCATCGTGAGCAAGGGCATCAGCGCAGGGCATAGCGAGAACAGCTACCGCGGCATGGTAAAAGTGGCACCCGATGCCACCAACTGCCGCAACTACACCCAGTGCGACAGTCTGCTGCTGAGCGACACCAGCGGAGCCCACACTTTCCCCGTGATTGAGGTGGGCAACGATTCGAGCATCGTGGAGCACGAGGCTACCACAAGCAAAATCAACGAAGACCAAATCTTCTACTGCAACCAGCGCGGCATCAGCACCGAGGATGCCGTGGGCCTGATTGTCAACGGCTATGCCCGCGATGTGATGAAGAAGCTGCCCATGGAGTTTGCTGTCGAGGCCCAGCGCCTGCTCAGCGTCTCGCTCGAAGGCAGCGTGGGGTGATAACAATGTTTAATAAACAATTAAAAATGAAATAATCTAGAAAACCTAGACCTTCTAGATAATCTAGAAAAAATAATAAACAAGATGTTAGTTATCAAAGATTTACATGCCACCATCGAAGGCAAGGAGATTTTAAAAGGTGTGAACCTCACCGTTAAGCCTGGAGAGGTGCACGCTATCATGGGGCCTAACGGTAGCGGCAAGAGCACCCTCAGTGCTGTGCTCACTGGCAATCCTGCCTACACCGTCACTGGCGGCGAGGTGGAGTTCTATGGCAAGAACCTGCTTGAGCTCAGCCCCGAGGACCGTGCCCACGAGGGCATCTTCCTCAGCTTCCAGTATCCCGTTGAGATTCCAGGTGTGCTCATGAGCAACTTCATGCGCACCGCCATCAACGAGAAACGCAAGTATCATGGCCAAGACCCCATCAGTGCTACCGACTTTCTCAAACTCATGCGCGAGAAGCGCGCTGTGGTCGACCTCGACAATAAGCTCGCCTCGCGTGCCGTGAACGAGGGCTTCAGCGGGGGTGAGAAAAAGCGCAACGAGATTTTCCAGATGGCGATGCTCGAGCCACGCCTGTCGATCCTCGACGAGACCGACAGCGGCCTCGACATCGATGCACTGCGCACCGTGGCAAGTGGCGTGAACCGCCTCAAGAGCAAGGACAACGCCACAATTGTCATCACTCACTACCAGCGGTTGCTCGACTACATCAAGCCCGACCAGGTGCATGTGCTCTACAAGGGACGCATTGTCATGACCGGCGGGCCTGAACTCGCACTGGAACTTGAAGAGAAAGGTTACGACTGGATTAAGGAACAAGTTGATAACGGCCAGCTATGAACAACGCTTTGAAGCAATATATCGACCTGCACGATGAGCAGCAAGCAACCATCGAGCGGCTTGCGCCAGCGCCACTAAACGCCATGCGCAAGCAAGCACGGCAGGTGCTTGAAAATGCTACATTGCCGCGCAAGGGCAGCGACGACTACGAGGCCACCGACCTTAATGCCGCTCTCGAGCCCAACTATGGTGTGAACGTGAATCACGTGGATCTCTCGCGGGAGTCTACCACCAAATTCCGTTGCGAGGTGCCCAACCTGAGCACCTGTCTCTACTATGTGTTCAACGACACCTTCCGTCCCAGTGAGACTGCTGGCAAAAGTGGCGATAACGCCAGTGTGGAATCGTTCCAGAACACCAAGCACCCACAGGTGCTCGAGCAGTACTACGGCACCATTGCCAGGCTCGACAACACTTGCACTGCTCTCAACACGATGCTTGCTCAGGATGGCGTGCTCATCTATGTGCCCAAGGGCTCGCACACCACCAGGCCCATTCAGCTGATCAACGTCTTCGACGCCAACGCACAACTATTGGCCGTCAGACGGTTGCTCATCGTTGTCGAAGACGATGCTCAGGCCCGCATCTTGGTGTGCGACCACACCAAGGGCGACCGCCGCTACCTGAGTCTTGAGACAGTGGAAATCTATGCCGGCCGCAATGCTCATGTCGACTACTACCACATGGAAGAGAGTGGCATGGAGACCTCGCGACTGTCGCAGCTGTGGGTCAACCAGCAGCAGGACAGCAATGTGCTCATCGATGGCATTACTCTCACCAACGGGTTCACACGCAACGACTATTGCATCGATGTCAATGGCAAGGGCGCAACAACCCAATTGCTGGGAATGGCCATTGCAACCGGCACTCAGCACGTTGACAACCACACGCTCATCAACCACAATGCACCACAATGCCAGAGCAATGAGATGTTCAAGTATGTGCTCAACGATAATGCGATAGGAGCTTTTGCCGGAAAAATCCTCGTTAAGCCTGGCTGTCCCAAGATCGACGCTTACCAGGGCAACCGCAACATTGTGGCATCGCCCACGGCTCGCATGTACACCAAGCCACAGCTTGAGATTTACACCGACGACGTGCGATGCTCACACGGCTCAACCGTGGGACAGCTCGACCAGGAAGCCCTGTTCTATATGCAGACGCGTGGCATTGCGCTGCCAGTTGCCCAGAAGCTGCTCATGCAGGCCTTCATGAGCGACGTGATCGACGGCGTAAGGCTTGAATCGCTGCGCGAGCGACTGCGCCACCTGGTGGAAGTGAGACTCGGAGGCGACGACCTCATGTGCACCACCTGTGAATTAAAAAAGTAGCTTCAGCTACTCATCTCTGATTCGATTACTTATCTTCTACTATACACCTTAATTAAACAATGAACGTTTACGAAATTCGTGACCAGTATCCAATCCTAAACAGGAAAATCGAAGGTAAGCCACTGGTGTATCTCGACAACGCAGCAACTTCTCAAACTCCGCGCTGCGTGGTTGAGACCATCAACGACATGTACTACAACCACAAGTCCAATGTGCATCGGGGCGTGCACACCATCTCGCAAGAGGCCACCAACATCATGGAGGCCACACGCGAAAAGGTGCGCCAGTTCATCAATGCCAAGTCGACAAGCGAGATAGTCTTTACACGAGGCACCACCGAGGCCATCAACCTCGTGGCTTCGTCCTACGGCGACAGCCTCTACACAGGCGACGAGATTGTGCTCACCGTCATGGAGCACCACAGCAACATCGTGCCATGGCAACTGCTGCAACGCAACAAGCGCCTCAAGATTCACGTGGTGCCCATCGACCGCAATGGCGACCTGGACATGAATGCCTATGAGGATCTCTTCACCGAGAACATACGCTTTGTCTCTATCACTCATGTCTCTAACGTGCTGGGAACCATTAACCCAGTCAAGAAGATGGTGGAGATTGCGCATCGATATGGAGTGCCTGTGCTCGTCGACGGTGCTCAGGCCGCACCTCACATGAAAGTCGACGTGCAAGACCTTGACGCCGACTTCTATTGCTTCTCGAGCCACAAGATGTATGGGCCGGCAGGCATAGGGGTGCTCTACGGCAAGGAGAAAATGCTTAGTCGCATGGTGCCCTACCAGGGCGGCGGCGAGATGATTGGGAACGTGACTTTTGAGAAAACCACCTTTGCCGAACTGCCATTCAAGTTCGAGGCAGGCACACCCGACTTTGTGGGCATCGCCGCCTTTGGCGCAGCCATCGACTATATCAACTCTCTTGGCATCGAAAACATCGCCAGCCACGAGCAACTGCTGCTCGATGCCGCCACAAGCCAGCTCATGGAAATCGAGGGAATGCGAATCTTTGGCACCAGCCAGAACAAGGAAGGCGTGATTTCGTTCCTCGTGGGCGACATCAACAGCTACGACATGGGCCTGTTGCTCGACAAGCTGGGCATTGCTGTGCGCACTGGCCACCACTGCGCTCAGCCCCTGATGAAGCGCCTGGGCGTGACGGGCACCGTGCGAGCCTCGTTTGCCGCTTACAACACACTTGAGGAGGTCACCGCCTTCACCCAAGCCGTGGCCCGCGTAGCCAAGATGTTCTGACAAATAGGAAAAACCTATAAAGAACACCGAACATAAACGGCGAACCCACATTTTCAGTGCCAACATTTAACCGATTTAAAGTCCAACTTTAAAATTGTCAAGAAAATGTTTTGACATTTAAAAATAATATTGTACTTGTGACCGATTTAAAGTCTAACTTTAAAATTGTCAAGAAAGGAGAGACATTTTGTGCTTTCAAAAAAACGGATACTACAACGCCCTCTACAACATATACTTGAGGAGGTCACCGCCTTCACCCAAGCCGTGGCCCGCGTAGCCAAGATGTTTTAAATAAAACAGGAAACAGCAAGACAATGAATGAAATAAAGCCAGCGCCCATGTTTGAGCGCTGGCTTTGATGTGTTGGTGTTGCTACAATCAACTTATCAGGTGTCGAGTGTTGCGTAGGTGGCGTTGTCCTCAATGAACTTGCGGCGGGGAGCCACGTCCTCACCCATGAGCATCGAGAAGATGCGGTCGGCCTCGGCAGCGTCGCTAATGTTAACGCGCTTGAGCAGGCGTCCCTCTGGATCCATTGTGGTCTCCCAAAGCTGCTCGGGGTTCATCTCACCAAGTCCCTTGAATCGCTGCACACGCACGTTCTTTTCCTCGCCACCGGCATACTTGTCGATGAACTGGCGCACTTGCATGTCGGTCCAGCAATACTCCATGTTGTTGCCCTTGATGGCACGATACAGTGGTGGAGTGGCAATGTAGAGGTAGCCATTGTCGATAATGGGGCGCATGCGGCGGTAGAAGAACGTCATCAGCAGCGTGGCAATGTGGGCACCGTCCACATCGGCATCGGTCATGATGATGATGCGGTGATAGCGCAGCTTCGAGAGGTTTGCCTCCTTGGGGTCCTCCTCGGTACCAATGGTCACACCCAGAGCGCGGAATATGTTCACAACCGAGTCGCTCTCAAACACCTTGTGATCCATGGCCTTCTCCACATTCAGGATTTTACCACGCAATGGCAAGATGGCCTGGAAGTTGCGGTCACGGCCCTGCTTGGCCGAGCCGCCTGCCGAGTCACCCTCGACGAGGAAGAGCTCACACTTGGCCGGATCACGGCTCGAGCAGTCGGCAAGCTTGCCAGGAAGTCCGCCACCAGCCAGCGGCGACTTGCGCTGCACGCGAGCTCGTGCCGTCTCTGCAGCATGGCGAGCAGTGGCTGCAAGCACTATCTTCTCGACGATGGCTTTGGCCTGATTGGGGTGCTCCTCAAGATACACATTCAGAGCCTCGCGCAGGCTGGTCTCCACAGCGCCTATCACCTCGGTGTTGCCCAGCTTGGTCTTGGTCTGACCCTCAAACTGAGGCTCAAGCACCTTGACCGAGATCACAGCCGTCAGTCCCTGACGGAAGTCCTCGGGCTTGATGTCGACCTTTACTTTGTCGAGCATTTTGCTGTCCTCGGCATATTTCTTCAATGTAGAACCTAAGCCACGACGGAAGCCAGTGAGGTGAGTACCTCCCTCAATGGTGTTGATGTTGTTGACAAACGAATAGATGTTCTCGTTGAACGAGGTGTTATAGGTCATCGCCACCTCCACGGGGATATCGCCCTTGTTGGTGCTGATGTGAATCACATCGTTTATGAGTGACTCCTTGCTGGCATCGATGTAGCGCACAAACTCGTCAAGGCCAGTGCTGCTAAAGAACTCCTCGCTGTGGGGATTGCCCTCCTCATCGCGGTTGCGCTCGTCGGTGAGAACAAGCTTCACACCGGCATTCAAGTAGGCCAGGTCGCGCAGACGAGTGGCAAGGATACTGTACTCATAGATAGTGGTCTGAGTGAAAATGTTAGCGTCGGGGTGGAACTCAACAGTAGTGCCGTGCTCGTCGCCGCAGGTGCCTATCACCTTCACCTCGGTGGTGGGCTTGCCGTAGGCATACTCTTGGCAATAAATTTTGCCGCCACGGCGCACCTCGGCGCGCAGGTAGTCGCTCAGTGCATTCACGCAGCTCACACCCACACCATGCAGTCCGCCCGACACCTTGTAGGAACCCTTGTCAAACTTACCACCGGCATGCAGCACTGTCATTACAACCTCGAGTGCCGATTTCTTGAGTTTTTCATGCTCATCCACGGGAATACCGCGGCCATTGTCTTTCACAATAATCGAGTTGTTCTCGGTGATGGTCACATTAATTGTGTCGCAAAATCCAGCCAGAGCCTCGTCGATAGAGTTGTCCACAACCTCACTCACGAGGTGATGCAAACCCTTCACGCTGGTGTCGCCTATGTACATGGCAGGACGCTTGCGCACGGCCTCAAGGCCCTCAAGCACCTGTATGTTGTGCGCCGAGTACTTTTTCTCTTCTTGCTGTTCTTGTTCTCTAATTTCTTCGCTTGTCATATTGAGTTTAATATTAATTTTCTACATCATTGTTTCACAGTTTGGCCAAACATTCTCATACCTCAGTAACAGCTTGGGCACCATAGTATTAGCGTTACGCTCCAAGCATTAGCATAACAACATTTTTACCTCTGCCGTAAAAACATACAAAAATACAAAAAAATGCCGTATCGACAGCCTTTTTAAATCATAAAAAAAGTAAATTTTTTGCTACAAACACAAACAAGCCTCCTGCCGTAGCACACTCATAAATCACAGGCACATATTGCAGCATTGACATGGCAAGCTTCTTGTGAGACTCAATTTGCGCAATCTTCAACCATCACCTCCTCAACAAGCAATCGTTGGAGCAAAACCAGGTTAAGCTACAGCAAAACGCACCACCAATGATAGTCAATGTTGTCAAGACCAGCAAAATTAACGTTTTTTTATCGTTTTTTGATGCAGTATTTCACACCTTCATGTGTTTATTTAGTGTTAAAGCGTTGAATTCGAAGGCAAGCGTTTTGCAACACAAATTGGGTAATTCTCACATTATTACAATGTTTTTTTTAACTTTATTTGTGTTTTACAATAAAACTGCTTACATTTGTGACGAAATTCGACACTACACACATTACATACATTATATTAATTCTTTAAAAATAGTACTATTATGAAGAAATTTATGTGTCTTTTAATGAGCGCTGTGCTGCTCGTTTCATTCAGTGGTTGTAATTCTATGAGCAAGACTCTTGCTGGCGGCCTCATTGGTGGAGGTGGCGGTGCCGCTGTTGGCGCTGGACTTGGCGCTCTCATTGGCAAGGGCAAGGGTGCTGCCATTGGTGGCGCTATTGGCGCTGTTGCTGGTGGCGTTGCCGGCACTCTCATTGGCAAGCACATGCAGAAGAAAGCCGACGAGCTCGCTGCTATCCAGGGTGCT
>CAMHNO010000025.1 GCA_946186575.1 uncultured Prevotellaceae bacterium | reverse complement strand
AACTTGCGTTACTAGATCCTAAGTCTAGCGCGTCTACCAATTTCGCCACAGGCGCTCTTCTGAGTGCGGCAGCACCTCAACGTGCTGCTGAGCTCATTTTTTGCGGGTGCAAATTTAGTGATTTTTTTTGAAGTACAAAACAAAATAATTCTTGTTGCGATGAAAAAATGACCAAAACAGATGTTTTTTCGTCAATAATGAGTATTTTTGCACATTGTTTGGTGCACTACAGCCCGTTTTTTTTGACAAGCTACTGACAAAGCCACATTTTTTAAAAAAAAGTTGGCGAATATTGTAGTTTTTAGCCTCGGCTTACGTCTAATGTGCAAAGAACTTTATTTTAAACATATCAATAAAATCAACTATTATGACACGACTAAAGAAAATCATGGTTCTGGCGGCAGCTCTGCTACCACTGATGAGCGTGAGCGCACAGAACGATGGACACGGCCTGAACCGTGCCGACATGGACCTGACAGTGAATCCTGGTGACGATTTCTATCGTTATGCTGGTGGTGGATGGATGAGGAACAATCCACTGAAACCTGAGTATTCGAGTTTTGGCGTTTTCAATGAACTTGCCGAGAAAAATCGCGACCAGCTCAAGGAGCTCTTCGACAATCTCGCGAAGGAGAAACATGCCAAGGGCAGCAACGGCCAGAAGGTCACCGACCTCTATGCCCTGGCCATGGATAGTGTGCGCCGCAATGCCGATGGCACTAAGCCCATTCAGCAAGACCTTGCCGACCTGAACAACTTTGACCGCAAGAAGCTCACTGAGTTCATTGCCTACCAGCACATGAACCTGGGCAACCCATTCTTTGGCATCGGGGTTGAGGCCGACCTTGCCAACAGCGCCATCAACACCATGTACCTGAGCGCCGGCTCGATGAGCCTGCCCGACCGCGACTACTATCTCAAGACCGATGCCGACAGCAAGAACATTCAGCAGAAGTATAATGAATATCTTGTGAAGATGTTCATGCTTGCCGGCTACAAGAAGAAAGACGCTCAGCGTGCGGCAAAGACCATCTACAACATCGAGTACAAGTTTGCCGAGGCAAGCATGACTCGTGCCGAGCAGCGCGACATCTCCAAGCTTTACAACCTGCGCACCATCGAGCAGCTGCAGGCCGACTATCCCGCCATCGACTGGGCTCGCTACTTCGACCTGATGGGAGTGAAGAACATTGGCACCGTTATCCTGGAGCAGCCTAAGGTGATGGCTGTGGCTAACACACTGATGACAACACTCAAGGACCAGGAAATCAAGGACTACGTGGCTGGCATGATTATCACCAGTGCCGCTGGCAGCCTCAGCGACGAGGTGGGCGAGACAAGCTTCGACTTCTATGGCCGCACACTCAGCGGACAGCAAGAGCGCCAGGCTCGCTGGAAACGCGCTATGGGTGTGCCCAACGGCATTATGGGCGAGGCCGTGGGCCAGCTCTACGTTGAGAAATACTTTGCCGGCGACAGCAAGGACAAGATGGTCAAGCTCATTGGCGACCTGCGCAAAGCTCTGGCCGAGCGCATCGCTGGCCTCGACTGGATGAGCGACCAGACCAAGGTCAACGCCCTGGTTAAGCTCAACTCGTTCACCGTTAAGGTGGGCTATCCCGACAAGTGGAAAGACTACAGCACACTGACAGTAGACCCCACCAAGACCCTCTATGAGAACATGAAGGTGGCATCGCTGTGGAACACCAAGCGCAACCTTGAGAAATATGGCAAGCCCGTCGACCGCGAGGAGTGGGGCATGACACCACAGACTGTGAACGCCTATTACAACCCATTGAACAACGAAATCGTGTTCCCCGCCGCCATCCTGCAGGCTCCTTTCTTTGACCCCAAGGCCGACGATGCCACCAACTATGGTGCCATTGGCGTGGTGATTGGCCACGAGATGACTCACGGCTTTGACGACCAGGGCCGCACCTTCGACTATCAGGGCAACTACACCGACTGGTGGACTCCCGAAGATGCCGAGAAGTTTAACGCCGCTGCCGAGAAGCTCGCTCAGCAGTTCGACGCCATCGACCTGGGCAACGGCGAGCATGCCAACGGCCACCTCACCCTGGGCGAGAACATCGCCGACCAAGGCGGACTGCGCATTGCCTACGATGCCTTCATGAAGACCCAGCAGGCTAAAGAGGGCAAGATGATCGACGGCTTCACTCCAGTGCAGCGCTTCTACCTGAGCTACGGCCGCATCTGGGCCGAGAACCGCACCCCCGAGGCTGCCTACCAGCTCACCAAGAGCGATCCTCACTCGCTGGGCGAGAATCGCGTGAACGCCACCCTGCGCAACATCGACACCTTCTTCAAGGCCTTCGACATCAAGCCAGGAGCTAAGATGTGGATGGACGAGAAAGACCGCACCATCATCTGGTAAACGACAACATGCGCACTCCGCGAGAGTGCAAAAAGCAACATCACCACTGCCCCATTTCGTTAATCGGGCAGTGGTGATTGTTTTTTTGTATAGAAAATGCCTCGCCACAGAGCATCATGAGGGTTCCTCACAAATCATGGCCCTTCACTCAGTTAACAACGCAATGGCTGTCAGGCAACAAATTCAGCGGGCTCATGTTAATTATTTGAGACTCGCACAGGACGGACGGAATAACCGTAATAGCGGTCAGCACTACTCCAAGTCAGCTCACCATCCCATACATACATGTAAGAGGCTTTATAATCGGAGTAAGCCCCATCTCGACTCCAACACCTTACGGCCGGCAAGAATAATGTCGCCCCATTTTTTTTACTCGTTAAAAGCAATCCACTGACACCGTTCAATGTAACCTTCTCACTAGTGCAACCGTTTTTCAGCTCAATGATCTGTTCACGTGATGGAATGCGCCACTCAGGGCCCCAATTCACGTATGCGGCATCGTCCTCTAAGTCCAGCTCGGTTTTGTTGTCAACAGTCCCATAATAACTATCTGTACAGTATTTGGTGAGTGTTTTATAAGTTCCATTACACCATTTATAGGTATGCCAGTCATACGTATTTTTAGGCGCAGTCTCGCCCCAAGCAAACTCGTCACCAACTCCAGCAGGAGACTTGGCGCCAATGTTCATTGTCGCCCACAAAGTGCCACTGGGAAGGGCTAAATCAACATACATTTCGGCTTCGGATAGTTTTTTTGTTGTGAATGTCTTTGCTTCTCCAAGATAAGTTTGTTGTTTGTTGCTTACCCAAAACTTAACACCAGTGCGATAGTAATACTTTGTCTCGGATTGTAATGCCGTCAGTTTAACACTAAAGGTGCGTCCAGTTGGTTTGTTAACCTGAACTTCATTACTCTGTTGGAAAGATGATTGAGTGGAATACTCCACATAAACCGTTGCCGATGTGTTTTGATCAAGATTGACAGTGCCATCAATTTCGGCTGTCATTGATCCAATTTCTATCGCATCACCTGTCACAGCCACACTATTTGTGGTGAACGACTTTATTTCTCCATGATAGTTTTGTGAGGAGCCAGAACGTAGATAGGTGCGATAGTAATACTTAGTCTCGGGATTTAGTTTCGACAATTGCACACTGAATGAGCTTCCAGTTTGTTCTTTTGCCGACACTCTAATAATGTCTTGGAAAGATTGATTGGTCGAGTACTCAACCCCATAATCTACTGAGCTATAGGCAGTGCCAATCGCGTCAAGGTTAACCATGCCGCCAATTGTGGCCGACGTTGCCCAAATCTCGGTCACTTCACCTGTTATTGCCACACCATTATGCTCATTGACGGGGTCGGGGTTGGGGCAAGCCGCTAATACAGGTAATAATATTACAATTAAAAAATAAATATACTTCTTCATAGTTTTTTATTTTACTTAAATTTCGGGAGTAACATTGAATTTTGACTAATGTGTTTCATGTCATAGCTCCCCCTCTAAGTTAGAGGGGGATACAGGGGGAGTGTGCCAGCCTCAATGGAGCGAATAAATCCACCCATCTCAAGTAGCTTGCCGGTAAGTTTTAGCGCACTCTCCCCTGCCTCAACTCCTCCCCTGCCTGAGGGGAGGTGGCCAAAGGCCAGAGGGGTGGGAGCCTTAGAGGGGGAGCTTATCGCCTGATATACATCAAATTGCCGTCTCATTTCCACTTCCGGAACTTTTGTCTTTTATTATTTTTTCTTTGTTCGCTTGGTGGTAGTTGTGGTTGTTTGGGTTTTAACCTTAACCTCTTCTTCACCCGATTGGATTACTTCGTCACGAGACCTTATGTTTGTGTAGTAAGCAGGGAAACCATAAACCGTCACACGCAAGATGTTCTTGCCATCTTTCAAAAATGTGTACTGAGGATTAATAAGCATGGCACATCTATTCACTATCACAGCTTCGGTCAGAGCCAACTCCTCGGCCTCTTCTTGCTTAAGTCCCTTCAACTTTAACTGTCCCTCGGGGGTTGAGATGTCGATAGTGTAAGAAATGCTCTGCCTCGATATTTCCATGTCGGCAATGCCGTCGCTTGTGATGGTTGTAGGCGGAGTGTTGTAAGCATTATTACTTTTCGAACCACTTCGGGTGTAATTAACGATTGAAGTGTTCTTCTTTGAGCTGCGACATGATGGATTCAAAACTGCCATCATAACTATCATCAATAATAAAAACTTTCTCATGATTCAAGAATTTTAGAAATTATAGCGTAAACCTATTCCAATGTTGTTTGTGTTGTTCCAACCATCTTTAATTACATCAACACTCACATTGAGCGATGTACCGTTCTTAAACAAAAACTCATCTTGTGCCAAAGAATATTTTTGATATTCTTTTTGGTATTTGTTAGACATGATAAAACCTAATCCGCCAACAACAAGACCTCCACCAACAAGGCCAGCTCCCAGGTAATAACCAAGTTTGTCGTCAATTACAGTCTTGGTATATTTATAATAGGATTCTATCGTACGTCCAGATTCGTCTGTTATGTTTATTCTTTCGAAATGTGCATAAGCACTACCTAGAAAGCCCGACACATCATAATTTCTGCCATCGTCTTTTATGTGGGCTTTTTTCTGACCTAAGAAACAGACTATGCCGCCAGCCACCAACGTCGCACCACCTACAAGGCCTACGTATTTCCATATTTTAGCTTTCTTGGGCAATTTCGCTATGCGCGCAAGCTCTCGGTCACGTTCGGCTATCGAGCGCTCTCTTTCATTTATTTGATTTTGTATATCAAGCAGGGCATTGTCGTTGTACTGGCCGGCACCGGTGTTTTGGTTGTAAGGTGTGTAGTGGTTGTTCTCAACCTGCTGCACGTTGTCTTGCTTGCCTTTCTCGTAGTTGATTTTTGCCACTTGCGACATCTTTATCACTTGGGTGGGTCCGTTAGGAGTGGACCAGTCTTGATAGAAGACCGAGGTCTTGTTGGTTTCGAGCACTCGGCACACGATGGTGCCGCCGTCTTTCTTCACAATCACGTCTTGAGCCATGGCCGCGGAGCAAATGCCAACCATGAGCAATAGCAGTAATAAGATTTTCTTCATTGTGCGTTATGCGTTTTAAAGTTAGTAAAAATGTTTGTTTTTCATCATCTTGCAGGAAATCGGGCACTAACTTCAAAACCATGGCAAAAAAAGAAAGCGCAGACTTCCGTCATACGCTATCGAGGCTCACCACAAGCCTACCACTCCCTATGCGGAAATCCACGCCATAATTTATGGCATGTATCCAACAGGAGTGGGCATTTGCTCTGGTCTATATTCGAGGTGGTGATTCGATAGCGATTGAGCAAACAGCAATGTTAAACCCATATCGGGTTATTTGGTATTCCTCTGAACTCCGATGCAAAGATAACACATTTCTTTAAATTGTCACAATTAAAAGGTGAAAAAAATCGTGATTGTTTTTTGATGTTTTAATTAAATATCCTATCGTTTGTAACGACCATTAATTTAATGACCATTAAATTAACGTGAGTTCGACGAAAATAAATAGCTGTGTTTCATGCTGCTCCTCTAAGTTAGAGGAGCTGTACTCCTCCTCTGCCTGAGAGGAGGTGCCCTTTAGGGCGGAGGAGAGGGAGTGCGACCCTGAGGAGTGTGATTACCATAAAAGGCTGGCACACTCCCCCTGTATCCCCCTCTAACTTAGAGGGAAACTGCTAACGCATTGATTTTCAAGTCACAAATTCATCGAACTCACGTTAAATTAACGCCTATTAAAATAAGTTTTATCATGAGATTCTACGATCGCAAAAAAGAGGTCTCAAGACTACCACAAGGCGATTTTGGGAAATACTCTTTAGAGCTTCAAGGCTTATAACTTGAAGACATGTGATGACGTTATCGATATAAGAGAAGGAGGATGCCGCGGTGGGCATCCTCCTTTGTTTGGTTATTAAATGTGTGGCTGGTGATTACCAGGCAAACATTGGGAAGTCCTTCATCATGTTGTTCACCTTCTCGCGAACCATGGTGATGGTGGCCTCGTCCTCGGGCTTCTGGAGCACGGTGTCGATGAGCTCAACAATCTCGCCCATCATGTCTTCCTTGGCACCACGGGTGGTGATGGCTGGAGTGCCAAGGCGGATGCCAGAGGTCTGGAAGGCGCTGCGGTCGTCGAATGGAACCATGTTCTTGTTGACGGTGATGTCGGCAGCAACGAGTGCGTTCTCGGCAACCTTACCGGTCAGCTCAGGATACTTGGGACGCAGGTCGAGCAGGATGCAGTGGTTGTCAGTGCCGCCACTGGCAATCTTGTAACCCTTGTCGAGCAGAGCCTTGGCCATTGCCTGTGCGTTGGCCTTAACTTGCTGCTGATAGGCCTTGAACTCGGGTTGGAGAGCCTCGCCGAAGGCTACTGCCTTAGCAGCGATAACGTGCTCGAGTGGACCACCCTGAACACCAGGGAACACTGCCGAGTCGAGCAGCGACGACATCTTGCGCACTACGCCCTTCTTGGTAGTCTTGCCCCAAGGGTTGTCGAAGTCTTTGCCCATCAAGATGATACCACCACGTGGACCACGCAGGGTCTTGTGAGTGGTGCTGGTAACGATGTGAGCCCACTTCAAGGGGTTGTTGAGCAAACCGGCAGCAATGAGACCTGCAGGGTGAGCCATGTCGATCATGAGGATAGCACCCACCTTGTCGGCAATCTTGCGCATGCGCTCGTAGTCCCACTCGCGGCTGTAGGCGCTGGCGCCACCCACGATGAGCTTGGGCTGCTCGCGCATTGCCACCTCTTCCATCATGTCATAGTCAACGATGTTGGTGTCGGGGGTTACGTTATATTCGCACTGGTGGAACACGAGGCCCGAGAAGTTTACTGGGCTTCCGTGTGAGAGGTGACCACCATGAGCCAAGTTCAGGCCCATGAACTTGTCGCCTGGCTTGAGGCATGCCATGAACACGGCCATGTTGGCCTGTGCGCCGCTGTGGGGCTGCACGTTGGCATATTCTGCGCCAAAGAGCTGCTTGATGCGCTCCTGAGCCAGAGTCTCGGCCTCGTCCACCACCTGGCAACCGCCATAGTAGCGATGGCCGGGATAACCCTCGGCATACTTGTTGGTCAGGCAGCTACCCATAGCTTGCATGACTTGGTCACTCACGAAATTCTCGCTGGCAATGAGCTCAATGCCACGCTGTTGACGCTGGTGTTCACGCTCGATGATGCTGAACAATAAATCGTCTCTCTTCATCTTTTAAAGAATAATGTTAATGTTGTTTATAGACTAGTCTAAATTGGTTTTCTAATTTTTCGGCAAAGGTAGTAAATAGTTTTCAGTTATCAGTAATTAGTTGTCAGTTTTTTTATAAAAAAGAAGATAGGAGAGAGTAAGAGGGTAGAGAATAGTAGTTCTTTGTTTATTATTTGAATTTTGGACTCACTTGACTCACTTGACTCACTTTTGGATTGTAAGCCGTCTCTCTCTTGGAAGGGGGCAGATGGGACACTTTTTGTTTTTTTTATTTTTGTGCTTTGGGGGTTTGTAATCACAATTGATTAAAACACTCTAATTCTGCGAAACACGCACAGCTCGCACGCTTCGACCGTCGCTCCGGTAGTTGAAGTCAAAAAACTTTCCGTACGAATAGAAGTACAAGCTGTAAGCGTTGTACGGGCGGGTGCCGCTATTGCCGCTGTAGAGCGTACGCGACCAATAGAAGCCGCCCGCCCCAGCGTTACTGAGCCCGCCATTCCAGTGGAAGCCGGCAGCCGGCAAGAACAACGACGCGCCATTGTGGTTGCTGGTTACCAAGTAGCCGTTCACGCCGTTCCTCATGGTCCACTGCCATATACATACATCTTTAAGCTCATATAGTTGGTCATCTGACGGCATTCGCCACATCTCGCCCCAGTTGGCAGTGGCGGCATCATCCTCTGGGTCAAGCTCCGTCTTGTTATCGACAAAGCCATTGTAGCCCAAACTGCTGTCGGTGCAGTATTTGGTAAAGGAACTGCGACTGCCCATGCACCACTGGTAGGTACTCCAGTCGTATAAATCCTTGGGAGTGGTCTCACCCCAGGCGAAGTAGTCACCATATTCCTCGGGGCTGTTGGCACCCACGTTCATCGTCGCCCACAACGTGCCGCTGGGCAGGCCCAGGTCAACGAACTCATAGTTGGGCAGGCCCAATAGGATATTATAGATCGATGTTATATCACCTACCGTGATATAGCCATCACCGTCAACATCGCTGGTGGCTAAATAGCTCTCGTCGCCACTAAGCAGGTAGTTGTAGAGACATGTGACATCGGCTGAGGTGACCGCTCCGTCACCATTCACATCGCCATTTTGAGCGAAAGCCACTTGCGAGACTATCAACACGAGAAATAAGGCAAAGTATTTTTTCATGATTGATATGTTTTATGTGTTATGAAATATGGTGCAAAGATATAATGTTTTTGACTTATGAGTGTTAACTAAACTATGGATGCGAAGCGCGATACTGCATCAATCTCTCGTCGAGCAAATAATAAACTTCTTCGGGACTTAGTTTCAGACCTGTGACTGAGATTCCATCGGTTGTACCAGTTATTACTTTGTTTAAATTGCCAACAACTCGCCAAGCTGTGGTTCTCTCATGCTTCACTCCTTCTTTATAATTGACCAATATGAACTTTGAACCATTAATGTTAATGCCTCCAAATGATTCAATATCGGCAAAGCTTATATTCAGAGGAGGCACAGCATCAACAGTAAAACCATCGCTGTCAATCACCATATATGGTGTCTTAAAAAGCATCTGCTTGAATGTCATGCAAGTCACAACCACACCACAAAGACCAAAAAAGATAATTGAAATCCAGCCAATAACAACTCCATTCACATTCAGGTAGAGATCAAAAAGGTGAAACGGGACAACATCTTCACTCAGGTATTTTATACAATAGTAGCCACCCAAGACAAATGCAATGGAGCCTATAATCATGGCAAAATTAAACAAAAGAGAACGATAAATCTTGATTTCTTCCATTACTGAAAAATGATTATTTCTTTTGTTTTCGCACTGTCCAGCCGAAGTGGCCAATTTCTTCGCCCAGCTTGTAGTAGTGGCCGTGGCAGTAGGTGATGAGGCCTGCCCGCTTCAGGTCGAGGGCTCCAGTATCTGGATTGATGAAGCGGTCGTCGGCGATGACGTTGAGCACCTCGGCAATGAACATGTCGTGGGTGCCCAAGCGCATGATGTCTTTGACAACGCACTCTATGCTGACAGGGGCCTCGTCGATGTAGGGTGCTGCCACTTTCACGCCCTTGACGGGTGTGAGCCCCATCTCTTGCCACTTATTGAAGTCGCGCCCTGACTTAACGCCACACCAGTCGGTGGCTCGTGCCAGCTGCTCATTGGTGAGGTTGATGGTGAACGCCATGTTTCGCTCGATGATGTCGTGGCTGTGGCGCTCCTGGCGGATTGACACATAGCACATGGCAGGGTCGCTGCAAATGGTGCCAGTCCAAGCTGCTGTGAATAGGTTATACTCCTCGGGGGTTGCTCCGCACGATACCAGCACCGCTGGCAGCGGATAGATCATTGTTCCAGGTCTCCAGTTTTGTTTCATAGACTTGTCTGTTTTTTCACATTCCGCACTCCCTACTCCATTCTTGATGTGGTGTGGCAGAAAAAAAATGATTATTTACTGCGCTGTCAATCTTCAACTTTAAGATGGTCATAGTCAACGACTTTCAGGTTATCGAGCGTGTGGGCCGAGATGCACAACTTGGTTGAACTGCCTATTTTAGCAATGCTGTCAAACATGACCCTAAAATCACGGCTTCCCATCTTTTCCATGTCAAAGCCAGTGGTAACATAGGTGTCTGGGCCGAAAGTTTCAACGAATTCGGTGGACAAGTTCTTGCCATAATGCAATTCATATACTTTTACACCGTTCTTTTCAACATCTAATGTGAAATAAAGATCGGTTAGGTCTTCTTCGTACTCGATGTCTTTAACCATGATAAACTTATCACATTGAATCACATTATTGTTCAATTTGCCAGTACAGATTATTTTAGCTTCTTGAAACAGTCCAATGAAAACTACCACATCATTGCTGCTGTCGTCGACTTTTGCAAAATACAAATCATAATCATTAGCCAGTCCTCTGTGAGCTTTTACTTGTTTGAGGTTAGGATCGAGCAAAGTGCCAATGTAGTGTGTCCTAAACATATTGTTATCGATTGGCTTGGTGGAAACGGGCTTAGTGTATTTCTTCTGCACCCATCCTACTGGCAGCTGGACCCAATTCCCTTTCTCACTTACTACTTGCTGAGTGAATGGGAAAAAGACTTGTCCATTAATAAAAAAAGCAATAAAAGTGCTCTCAATATCGGTGTTTATCTTCTTGCCTTTTATGTTGGCTGTTTTATAAACAGTAGCTTTCTTGTCGATTTCAACATACTTTGCCTGCTGGGCATTGACTAAGAAAGGAATAATCAGAGCAATTAAGAATAAAAGTTTCTTGTTCATTTTTGTCTAAGTTTTAAATGTTAATAATTATAGTTATCTTGTTCTCTTGCGCTTTCCACTCCAGGTGAGGATGTCGAGACGTACGATACAGGTGCGAGGCAGGGACTTCTGGGCATATTTCATGCCAAGGTTGAAATCATGGGGAGAAAGTTTTTTGAGCAGGAGCTCGAGGGCATGGACACGTTCATCTTCACTGGTGCAAATGGTCGTCTCGCAGTCGAGGATTATGCTCTCATACTCGGTGGTGAACTGGCTGGGCTTCAAGTTTACATCCCCAACAACACAAAACGACACACGGTCATGGCACTCGAGGATGTCTATTTTCTTGCCCTCGGGCGCACAATGGATGTAGATGGCATCGTCACCATCCCACACAAAGTTAAGTGGCACGCCATAGGGCTTACCATCCAAATCTATCATCGACAGAATGCCGTATTCGGCACTGGCAAGGATTTCTCGAGCCCTTGCTTCGTCGAGCAGACGGTCTTGTCGTCTGATTTTACTATTTTCGTACTTCAAATCGAGTAATGATGTCCTCTATAGGCAAAATGTTTTTTAAATGATTATTAATGACCCAAGTTCTCAAACACTCCGCTGGTGAAGCAAATGACGATGAACGCCACAAGCGAGAACCCCAGGCTGAACATGAGGAAGTTGCTGTTGTAGTCTTCCTCGTCGAAGTCGTCGGACGTATTAGCTGCGCTGGCACTGCGACGGCGCACAATCCTGACGATGACATTGGTTATAAGGCCACAGACCAAGCCAATGCCTAAAGCAAGCAGTGCATAAATTCCTATTGACCCCATAATCGGTTGGTTTTAAAAAAGTTAATAATATATCGTTTATAGCTTTGTCGCTGCAATGGTTGTGGTGCCGCTACTCGCGTGCTATCTCGCACTGGCACATCTGGCGATACTCTTCCCACTCAGGGTCTTCCTCGGCATGGAAGGTGAGTGGCAGTGTCTCCTCGATGATGCTTAGCGCCTGGTTAAGCATGCTCTGGAAGGCCTTTAGCGAGAGGGTGTAGAACACCCAGTTGCGCTCGGCGGCACCGGTGTAAATTCCTGTCATCACGGCCACAGGGTCCTTGCGTAGGTGATCCTGAATGGCATCGGTGACCCGCTCCATGATGCTTGATGTCTTGAAATCGGGCATGCCTGTGCCGTCGGGCTCATAATTCCAAGTCATCTCAATGCGGAACTTATACTTGCCAGTGTCAATCACATTTTCGAGCCCCCGCCTCCCCGTGACTATCACGGTTCGCCGCTCGCTGTCCTCGCTGGGCGATGTCCACCAGTCTTCAATTATGTTGAGTTTTGCCATAAGTCTTTTAAATCGGTCACAAGATAGTAACATTTTTTTAATTTTCAAAGAAAAAAAGTAAAAAACTTCATTTCTTGCACAATATTTCCCGAAAATTGACGTTTAGTGCCCTCTTTTAAGGCAGCAAGAACCCATAGGTATTGGCACTATAGCTAATATAGTTACTATAGGAACTATAAGAGCTATCGCCAGCGAAGAAAAACTGCCGCAGGCCATTGAGTGAATAGCCTGCGGCAGAATTATATTAATCAGAAAAACAATAGTTTTCTAAATCACTTAACGGGAGCCTCCTCGAGTGCCTTGACAAGCAGCTTCCAGAATGGCTCGGCGGCGGGAATGTAGGCACGCTCGATGGTGGTGTGTGGGCTGCGCAATGTGGGTCCGAAGCTCACCACATCCATGTGAGGATATTTGCCCAGGATAATCGAGCACTCCAGACCGGCGTGGTCCACTTGCACAATGCCGTCCTCGTTGAAGAGCTTCTTGTAGAGGTCGAGCAGCATGTGCAGAGCCTCGCTGTCGGGGTTAGGATCCCAGCCAATGTAGTCGCCACCAGTCTCAACCTTGAAGTCGGCAAGGTGGAAGCAAGTCATGAGCATCTTAACGATGTAGTCCTTCATGTCCTCGCGTGCCGAGCGTGCGAGAATCTTCACAGCAGCCTTGCCGTCCTCGATGTCGATGATGGCGAGGTTGCTCGAGGTCTCTACCACATTAGGATAAGCGGGAATGAAGCGCACCACACCGTCGTGGCAGGCATAGAGGGCACGCAAGATGGTGGTCTGGTCGTCTTGAGCCATCTTCATCTTGGGACGGTCAACCTTCTTCAGAGTGAGGTCAACATTGTCCTCTATGAGCTTGAATTGGCTCTCAAACTCAGCCTTGAGAGTCTTAACGAGCTTCTTCATACCCTTGAGGTTGTCCTCGGGCAGAGTCATCACGGTCTCGGCCTTGAATGGGATGGCGTTGCGCATGTTGCCGCCGTGCCAGCTCACGAGGCGGGCCTTGTGGTCCTTAATGGCGAATTGTACAAGGCGAACCATGAGCTTGTTGGCGTTGGCGCGACCCTCGTGAATCTCGAGTCCGCTGTGACCGCCCTTCAAGCCCTTGAGAGTGATGCGCACTGCAATTTCACCAGCAGTAGTCTTCACTTCGTTATATTTGCGAGTTGCGGTAACATCAATGCCTCCGGCACTGCCAATCACAAACTTGCCCCAAGTCTCACTGTCGAGGTTGAAGAGTATATCACCCTTCATCTGACCCTTGGGCAGGTCGTTGGCACCATACATGCCAGTTTCCTCGTCCTTAGTGATAAGACCCTCAATGGGACCGTGCTTGAGAGTGTTGTCTTCCATCACTGCCATGATAGCGGCAACACCCAGACCATCGTCGGCACCCAGAGTGGTGCCGCGAGCCTTGATCCAGTCACCGTCGATGTAAGGCTCGATGGGGTCGGTCTCGAAGTTGTGCTTGCTCTCAGGAGTCTTTTGTGGCACCATGTCCATGTGAGCTTGCATGGTGATGCATTTGCGGTTTTCCATGCCTGGAGTTGCAGGCTTGCGCATCACGATGTTGCCAGCAGGGTCCTGGAAGGCCTCAACGCCTACTCTTTTGGCAAAGTCAAGCAGATATTGCTGAATTTTCTCTACATGCCCTGATGGGCGTGGAACTTGCGTGAGCGCATAGAAATTACGCCAGATGCATTGTGGTTGAAGTTTTTCAATTTCGTTCATAGTTGTTTTTTGTAAAAGTATAATAAGTTAATGGTTTGATTCTTGTTTGCCACAAAGATAATACATTTGTTGCATTTTGCACAAAAAATTCACAAGAAATAACAATTACAGCTCTTGCATGGCAACATATTCTTGCATGTTACAAAAAATATCATTATTTTTGCATTATTAATTAAAAGATTATTCACCATGAAGATGATAAAACACAACAGCTGGTTACTGCTATTGATCATGGCAATTTTGGCCTCATGCAACAGCGACGGGGAGTATGTGCAACGGGGCAACACCATGTGCCACTCCTACTGGACATTCAGTTTCGGAACCAGGTATGACACGCTGCCCGAGGTGGATGTGGCCACATTCAAGAGCCTTGAGAACTGGTTAGCGCACGACAAGAAGAACGTCTACTTCAAGGCTCGACTGGTGCCGGGGGCCGATCCCGCAAGCCTCAAGGCCGACAAGTATCCGCTGTTTCGAGACAAGAACGACTATTACTACATGAGCGTGCCACTGCATGTGACGCATGTCGATGCCTTTATGGTGCTCAAGCGCAACGAGGATGACTTGTGGGCTATGGACAACCGCTATGCCTACTACGACAGCCTGCGCCTGGACTCGGTTGATATCAAGACGTTCAAGGTTAAGGCATGGAATACGGCTGTCGACAGCAAGCGAGTGTACCGCTTTGGCAAGGTGCTGCCACTTGCCGACCCTGCCACCTACGTTGAGCAGTGGCACGGCCTTTACAGCCGCGACAAGAGTCACATCTGGTACTGCGGCGAGCTACTTGATGACGTGGACTATGCCACTGCTGTTGCCGATGGCGACGAGTTGCGCGACAAGAAGGGCCACTTCTACCGCGGCGAGCGCGTGACAGAGCAGCAATGGAAGGAAATCATGGAGCAAGAGAAGGACTAACCGGTATTTTGCCGCTCATGCTTTCGACCTAAGTCTGAGAAAAGTTCATCGGCGGCAAAAGTCGGCGAACTTGCAATAGCGGCATGGGCGATCCTTGGGATTCACTACAGTAGTGGGGGTGAATTTTTTGTTCAAGTCGAAGAAGCCACTAATCACCTCGTCCATGCGTTCATTGAACTCAACGCTGAAGTCGCGATAATCGGTCACTTGCACCTTCTTTTTTTCGGTTCCAAAGAATACACCACTCTTGCCCATGTCGCGCAGCTTGTAGATCATGGGCATGATTGGGCCGTCGTAGTTCATCTCCATAGCATAGGCTTTGCAATAGAGCATGAGCTGCAGCACGGCTTTGCAGCGCTTTTTGACATTAGGGTCGAAGATGTCGTTCATGCTGGAAAAAAAGGTGCGGTCGGAGCCAGTCTTATAGTCTACCATGCGCAGAGTGCCATCGGCGATGCGGTCGATGCGGTCGGCGGTGAAGGTAAAGTTAAACTTCTGTCCTCCATAGTCGAGCACGATGCCGCTGTGCTTTTTCTCACACTCAAGTACAGTAAAATAATTGCTGTCGATGTTGCCAAGCAAGTCTATGTCATAGTTGATGGCATCGCGCACAGTGCCGGCAATAGCCACGCTGATGATTGCCGCCTCGCCTGCGAGCGGACGGTCAAGGTCGGCCGAGCGCAAGTAGCACCTGTTCACTTCATGCTGCACCACAGCTTCAAGCTTGTTTTTCAAGAAATGCTTGAGAGCCTCGCATGTGACCTTGTGCTCCCCCACCCTGGGCTGTGAGTCCACGTCGGGATAATAGAGCTGCTGCAGGGTGTTGTGAACAATAGTGCCAAAGGTGCCAGCGCCCATGAAGTCCTCATCATCGCTATCGGTGCTCAAGCGCTCGATGTAGTGCATGTAGAACGACAACGGGCAGTTGATATACTCATTGATAGAGCTCGCCGAGTGCCGCTTGCCGCCCTGACGCTTGTAGGACTCCAGCACCTGGCTCACGCGTCCACGCTTGGGCACTGCTATTGCCACGTTGTCGATCACGCTTGTATTGAGCGACAGTTGGCAATGCTCTACCTGGCAGCCATAGATCATCTCGAGTTGCGGCACATAACGCGTGATTTCTTTTGAGTCGGTCGACTGGGTGCTGGTGTCGTGCAGCAATATCAGATTCTGGGCTCGGCCAATGAGGCGATAGAAATAATAACCCCACATGGCTTCCTGGTCGGCGACAGTCGACATGCCATAGTAGCGCCGCATGTAGTCGGTGATGAACGAACTGGTACGAAACTTGCGAGGCAACACGCTCTCGCTGGCCGAGAGAATTATGACATTGTCAAAGTCGAGGCACCTGGTCTCGAGCATGCCCATCACCTGCATCCCCTCAAGCGGCTCGCCTTCAAAGGGAATTGATGTCATCGAAGCAAGACGGTCAATCAGGAAGAATATCGTGGCCTCGCAAGGCGGCAGCTGATATCGCTTGAGGGCATCAATCAGAGTGTTAATGAGATTGATATACTGGTTAAGGAATGCCTGCTGCAGCGACAGCCTTGGGCTATTCTCATCGGTGCTCGCCGGAACGGGGGCATCGGTGCCAAGCCTCTCGTTCACGAGAGAGCAAAACTGGCTCATCCCGGCCAGGTAGCGCAGCACACTCTCTAAGTCGCCATCGCGGTCGACGGTCTCGAAAAGCATTGCAAAGGCTTTGTCCTTGAAAACCGACTCAGGCACCGAGAACAAGTTAGCCTCGTCAATTACCATCTGCACCTCGAGTGCCTCTTGAGCGAAGCACGTCTTGATGAGCGGATGCGACAGCACAGTCTTGACCTGCCGGCGGTAATAAGTCCACTCGCCATCGCCAGCACGACGTGCCTGGCGGTGCATCTTTGCCACAATGCGCATGAGCGATGCTATGTCGCTATCATGCAATGGATAACCCATGGTCACATTGATGGGCACATGCACATTCAAGGCATTAAGCAGGTGTGGGAAGAGGCTCTCATCGGGCAAGACCAGTGCTGTGCTGGTGGCGTTGTCGCTTGCGAGCAAGCCGTCACGCTCCATCTCATCCAGCAGACGCGATGCCCATTGCACCTGCCCCACATTGGATGGCACGCCATAGACCTTTGTTGCAGGGAAAGCATTCACCTCCTGTGGCACAAAGTCGAGTGGCTGAGGAAATTCACCTTTGCAGAAGTTCACAAATCGCCCTGCAGGGTTAACACCTGTGCTGGGGTTAATGCCTTGGTGGGTTTGATGCCTTGGTGCGCCTGACGTTTCGATGGGTTTGAAAGCTGGCGATGCATCATCCCAGAAAAACAGTGCCTTGCCAGCGCTCTTCAACCGCTTGAAAATTGCTATCTCGCTCGTCGACAAGGCGTTAAAACCAACCATCACATATTGCTGATGCCCCAAGTCATGGCCCTGCTTCACCATCTCGCTTGCACGGCGGTAGATGTTGCCCATAGAGCTCAGCCCCATGTGCCGCAACTGCTCATTAAAATTGCGATACAGCACCAGCATGCTGTTCCACAATCGCATGAACTCTTTTTTGACCTGCTCGTCGGCACCTGCAGGCTGCGAGTAGTTATTCTTCCAGAAGTCATCGCCACGTGATGCCATTCCCTCAACACTCATGTTGAGATAGCGTTGCACCACTTCTCTCACATCGGAGTCGATATAATTAGCCTGAATTTCGCGCAGGTCTTTAATGTTAGAGAAAATCTGCTCAGGGTCCACAAGATACATGTCCACATCGTTGAAGTCGCCCAGCAGCACATTGCCCCAGTACACAAACTTGTCGAAGGGATAATCCTCGTTACCCGCTATTGCGGTGTAGCACTTGTACAGGATGAAGATGGCCTCGACTGGCGGCACAGGTTCGAGCTGCGCCAGCAATGTGACAAAGTCGGTGATGGTAATCACCCGAGGCATGAGATATGGGCCATTGCTGGCCAAGTCTAATTCGCGCTCAAGAAAAGAGCAGCTACGGTGATTTGGCAACACAAAGCAGTAGTCATTGTTGATTCCATTGCGATGGAAGTACTGTGCCACTTGTCGCAAGAATGGGGTTTTCATCTTTGCAAAAGAAAAAGAATTTGTGGTTCTTGTAGGATCAGAGCAGCTCTGACCATTTTAAATCCTTGTAGCGACAGAGCAAGCCCTGTCAGTTTTGTGTTATGACCTCTGAAGTCTGGACTTCTACCTGATGAGTATGGCGGTCTTCACTGCCACATCAAAGAGCACAATCTTGGCATTGCCGTTGCCCCTGATGTCGCGAGCCGCTTCGTCAAAGAGATTTAGCAGTTTCTCCACATTTCGCTCATTGATGAAGCGAGCAAAATTCTTGCTGAACTGTGATTCCTCGGCAGTCTCATAGTTAAGAGCCGCAACACCCAGATTGTAGACATAGTTCTCTCGCACCATGCGTGAGGCATAGCTCAAGAAGCGCTGCGACTTCTCGCGTTTGTAGCCACTCACATCGTCGCTCCACACCTTGAGCTGCGCCAGGTCGTTCATGTAGGCAAGACGCATGAGCGAGACAAACTGCTTGTGAAAGTCATGAATCTCGCTGCCATAGTCCAAGTTTCGCAAGGCAAGCATCACATTGCCGTCGGCAGGAGCTGCCATGGCCATGGCCTCATCGATGGATATGCCATGATTGCGCGACAAGTACTCGGCAATTTGCGCGGTCGACGGTTTCTTGAGCTGGATGCGCTGGGTGCGGGAGTAGATGGTGGGCAGGATGGCCTTCTCATTGTCGGTGGTGAGCAAGAAGATGCAGTCGCTTGAGGGCTCCTCGATGAGCTTGAGCAGCTTGTTAGAGCACTCTTTGTTCATCTTATCGGCCTGCCACATCACAAGCACCTTGTATTTTGCGGTATAGGCGCTGAGGCTCATTTTCCTGACGATGTTGTCGCTCTCACTGGCATAGATTATGGGCTGGGCATTGTCGTTGCCCAGCATCGAGAGCCATCGTTCCTGGTCCTCGGCAATGACCCCGTCGCCAATGAACTTTTTCCACTCCTTGCTGAAATCCTCACTGATGGGTTTTTCGCCTTTCTTGATGATGGGATAGGAATAGAAGGTGTCGGCATGATTGAGCGACTGGTGCTGCAGGCACTGCGGGCACTGCCCGCAGGAGTCGCCACCGGTGCGGTTGGTGCAGTGAATGTACTGAGCTGTGGCGAGCGCGAGCGCAAGTTTAGGCACTCCCGGGGCGCCATGCAACAGCAGCGCGTGGGCTATGTTTCCGCTATCTACCATCCTGCGTATTTGGTCGATTGCGTGTTCATTTCCTATGATATCGCTAAATTTCATCCGGGCTGTTATGCTTTAATGAGTGCAAAAATAATAAAAAATTTAGTACATTTCACCAAATTCTTATAAAAAAACTCCTTAGTCAAACCCCAAAAACTAAAAAACTCATAACTCATAATTCATAACTCATAACTATTTACTACCTTTGCCGCGCAAATATCACATTATTATAAAAAACGAGAAGGAGAAATGAGGAAATTAAGCTTTTTATTAACCGCAATAGTGCTTGCCACGGTTGCTTGGGGACAGGACAACATCGAGGTGGTTAACATCGAGAATCGTGCCGTTCAGGATTATATGGCCGATGCATTAAATACCTATACCCAAAACAAGGACTCGCGAGTGAGCGTAATCACGAAATATAATAATACCAACATTTATGGCAACAAGCTCTACTGGCCTGCAGGCAAAACGGTGAGTTGGCACCCGAGCACCTCGGCACAAAACATACGCGAAATTCGCATCACCGCAAGCGAGAACAGCGACTACAGCAATGGCTACACCTTCAACCCTGACGACAAGAGCGACACCACATTCGTCATCAGGAACTTGCTGCCCAATTGCATCTACTATTACAAGGTGGAGGAGATGCTCCATAACGGCACCGTCAGTCTCAAGGCGAGCGGAGTGTTCCGCACCATAGGCCAGCTGAGGATGATACAGGTGCGCAACTGTGCCAACGTGCGCGACATGGGGGGATGGCAAACTCAATATGGCGTGCCGGTGAAATACGGGAGGCTCTACCGCAGCGCGAGCCTCGACCGCATCAACAGTAATGGCCGGCACGACTTTGTCCACAACCTGAAGGTGGTGGCCGAGCTCGACCTGCGACACGAGGTGAAACGCACCTCCTCGGCTCTCGGAGCCGACAAGGACTATCTGCGCTTAGACCACAGCCCGTTCTTCAAGGGGCTGGCAAGCGAGCGCTCGGCTCAAGTGGCTGTGACCGACCTCAGATGGATATTGTCGCGACTCATGGAAGGCAAAAATGTGGACTGGCATTGCGCCATAGGGTGCGACCGCTGCGGCATGGTGAGCTGCCTGGTGGGTGGGCTCTTGGGAATGAGCGAGGTGGACCTGAGCCGCGACTTTGAGCTCTCGACGCTGAGCCTGGGCAGCAGCAACAAGCGCACTCGCAGCGGCATTCGCAGCGTGATCAACTATGCCCGCTCCTTCGGGCCCAGCAACGACCTTGCCCAGGGCTTCTACAACTACTGGCGCAGCATTGGCATGGAGAAAGAGGAACTCGACTATTTCATCTACCTGATGCTCGACATTGCCAACATCGGCGACATCACAAGCAACTACTCGTCAAACCGCACCGTCCACAGCCCCGCCACTGCGCCTCAATCATTAGAAGACTAAGGCACCCCGCCTTCCTTCAAGCAGAATAAGCGGCATAACAAAGCGTGCATAATTTTGCATTTTACAGAAAAAAGTGTTTACTTTGCCATCACAACCGATAAACCCGATAACCCACAATTACATATTATGAAGACTACAATCAATGAAATCGACGGCAAGCTTGTTGCCACATTCGAAGGCCAGCTCGACACAGCTGCCGCAGTAGAGGTAGAGAAAGAGATGAAACCCCTCTACGACAACGAGGACCGAGACATCACCATCCACTGCGAGAAGCTCGAGTACATCGCATCGAGCGGCCTGCGCATCTTGCTCGGCATCCTCAAGAGGGCCAAGTCGCACGGCCACACCGTGACCCTCAAAGGCCTGAACGACGACATCATGAATGTGTTCAAAATGACTGGATTTATTAACCTGTTCAACTTTGAGTAAAGCCCTATGAAAACCATCGCCCCACTGAGCGCGTCGCAGTATGGGCTGTATGTTGACTGCGCGAGCCATCCCGGAGAGGCGCGCTACAATCTGCCTTACATCTATGAGCTTGACGGCAGCCTCGACTGCGAGCAACTGCGCCAAGCAGTGACAACCGCCCTCAAGTCGCACCCCACCATGTTCACCCGCATTGAGCTTGGCGATGATGGCGAGCCCGTGCAAACACTCGACCTCGACAATGAGGACCTGACAATTGAGATTAAAGACATTACCGACATAGAGAAAGAGAAGACCCGGCTGGTGCAACCGTTCAACATCTGTGGCGACCGGCTGTTCCGTGTGAGCCTGATGCGCGACAGCATGCACTGCTACCTCTTTGTGGACTACCACCACATCATCGTGGACGGCACATCGATGCAGCTGTTGCTGCACGACATGGAGCGAGCCTATTGTGGCCACCAGATTCCCGCCGAGGGCATCACCATGGCCCAAATCGCTCTTGACGAGGCCATCGGTCGCAAGAAGCCAGAGTTTGACGAAGCCAGGCAATGGTATGCCTCCACCTTCGACTGCGGCGACACCTTCACCCAGCTCATGCCTGACCGCTACGAGCCGGAACCGAGCGAGTCGAGCCTGCTGCGCACCTTGAGTGTGAATCTGGCGCGCGTCGAGCAGTTTTGCCGCGATAATGGCATCTACAAGAGCAGCTTCTTCACCTCGGCCTTCAGTTTCTTGCTGGCAAAGTTCAACAACGAACAAGAGTCGCTCTTCACCACTGTGTATAATGGTCGCACTTCGAAGCTGATGGCTGGCACCATTGGCATGATGGTAAAGACATTGCCTGTCTATGGCAAGTTCTCGCTCGAGACCACCGTGCTCGACTTCATGCGCTCACTGCAGGAGCAGATGAGCGGTTGCCGCCAGCGGTGCATCTACAACTACAGCGACCTGATGACCGACATGAACCTGCAGACCAACGCCATGTTTGCATGGCATGGCAATATTTTTAGCGACAGCCAGTGGGCCGGCAAGCCCATGAAAGCCATGCGCCTGGGCAACAGCACCCTCGATGCCTCGCTCTATCTCAAGACATTCATTCTTGATGGCAAAGTTAATGTAAAAGCCGAGTACAGCAGCAATGAGTATTCACAAGAGCTTATAGCTCAGCTGCTCGAGAGTTATGAAGCTGTGGTCGAGGGATTACTCTCTGGGCAAAAGTTGTGCGACATTGATATTGCCACATCATCGCAAGTCGAAGCACTCGACAGTTTCAACTGCACCGACATGCCTTACGACGACACGCACACTATCGTGTCGCTCTTCAAGCATCAAGTCGAGACCACTCCATCTAACACTGCCGTTGTCTGTAATGGACGCAGCTACACTTATGCCCAAGTAGATGACATCAGCAACCGCATTGCTGCCGCTATCGCAGCCAAGGGACTGGGCAAGGAAGATGTGGTGAGTGTGCTAATTCCACGATGCGAGTGGATGGCAATTGCATCATTAGGTGTGCTCAAGGCTGGCTGCGCCTATCAGCCCCTTGACCCGAGCTATCCCACCGAGCGCCTCAATTTCATGATGAAAGATGCAAGTGCACGGCTGCTCATCGCCGATGCCGAGCTGCGACCACTCGTCAACGAATATGAGGGCGAAGTGCTGCTCACCAGCGACCTCAGCGGTCTGCCCAGCGCTCCAGCTCCCAACGTGACCATCGAGCCCGACCAGCTCTTCATCATGCTTTACACCAGCGGCTCGACTGGCGTGCCCAAAGGCTGCCAGCTCACCCACCGCAACCTTGTGGCCTTCTGCCACTGGTATCATCGCTACTACGACCTCAAGCCCGAGCACCGCGTGGCAGCCTATGCCAGCTATGGCTTCGACGCCTGCATGATGGACATGTATCCCGCCCTCACCTGCGGGGCCGCAGTGCACATCGTGCCCGAGGAGCTAAGGCTCGACCTTATAGCCCTTAACGAATATTTCGAGAGCAACGGCATCACCCACTCGTTCATGACCACACAGGTGGGCTACCAGTTTGCCACCGGCATCGAGAACCACTCGCTGCTACACCTGAGCACTGGCGGAGAGAAGCTTGCCCCACTCACCCCACCCACGGGCTACACTTTCCACAATGGTTACGGTCCCACCGAGTGCACCATTTTCACCACTACATTCCCCGTAGAGCATTACATTAAGGACATCCCCATTGGCAAGCCTCTCGACAACATGCGGCTCTACATCGTCGACCCGCAGTGCCACCGGCTGCCTGTGGGAGCCGCTGGCGAACTATGGGTGGCCGGCCCGCAGGTGAGTCGTGGCTACTTGAACCGCCCCGAAAAGACTGCCGAGGTTTATATCGACAACCCTTTCACCAGCGAGAAGAAATACTGCCGCATCTATCGCACCGGCGACATTGTTCGCTATCTGCCCAGTGGCGACATCCAGTTTGTGGGTCGCCGCGACGGTCAGGTCAAGATTCGCGGTTTCCGCATCGAGCTCAAGGAGGTGGAAGGCATCATACGCGAGTTCCCAGGCATCAAGGACGCCACTGTTCAGGCGTTTGACGAGGAAGGCGGCGGCAAGTTTATAGCAGCCTATATCGTGAGCGATGAGACCATCGACATCGATGCCCTCAACAACTTCATCCTTGACGAGAAGCCTCCCTACATGGTTCCCGCTGTGACAATGCAGATCGACGCAATCCCCCTCAACCAGAACCAGAAGGTGAACAAACGTGCCCTGCCCAAGCCCGAAAAGAAGGCTGAGGCAGCCCTCGAGGAGAGCAACGTGCCCATGAATGTTCTCGAGCAGCAGTTGCACGAGATAGTAGCGGGAATTGTGGGCAATAGCGAGTTTGGCATCACCACACCATTAGGCTATGCCGGTTTGACATCTATTTCGTCAATTCGTCTTGCTGTGCAAGTCAACAAGCGCTATGGCGTGGCTCTCGACTCCAAGTCGCTCGTCAAAACTGGCACACTGCAGAGCATAGAAAACGACATTCTCACCCACCTCATGGCTGGCGAGAAATCTCCCGCTTCGGCATCAAAGGCAAAGGGCGAGACAAAGACTGCTGTGCCGCTGTCATACGCACAGACCGGTGTTTATTTCGAGTGCCTGAAAAATTCCACTTCAACCATCTACAACATCCCATATCTGCTATCTTACCCCTATGACACCAATGCCCAGAAACTTGCCGACGCAGTGAAACAAGTGGTGGAGAGTCATCCCGAGCTTAGCGTGCATTTCACCACCGAGGGCGATAAGATAATGCAGACCACAGAGAACGGTGTGCCAGTCAACATACCTGTCACTCACATGAGCGACAAGGAACTGGAAACCTATAAGAACGAGTTTGTGAAGCCCTTCAACTTGCAGAAGGCCCCACTTTATCGTTTTGAGGTAGTTACAACACCAAGCGGCGTGCATCTGCTCTTTGACGTTCATCACTTGCTCTTCGACGGTGGCAGCGCCGACTTGCTCATTCGCCAAATCAGCAATACCTTAGAGGGCAATAGTGTAGAGAAAGAGACCTATTCTTACCTCGACTTCGTCACCGACCAACTGGCAGCCGAGGAGAGCGACACATTCAAGGCCTCGCAGCAGTTCTTCGCCGAGCGTCTTGCCACCTGTGAGGGAGCCAGCGAAATTCCAGGCGACCTGCCCAAGAGCGACCAGCAAGGCTTTATTGGCGAGGCAGTGTGCGCTGTCGACCACGACAAGGTTGCCGCCTATTGCCGCAACCAGGAGGTAACTCCGGCCCACCTTTTCCTCGCTGCCACATCCTATGTGGTATCGCGCTACACCAATAACCGCGAGGTGTACTTGTGCACCGTGAGCAGCGGTCGCTCCAACCTGAAGATTGCCGACACAGTGGGTATGTTTGTCAACACATTACCATTAGGCATAAGCATCGACGACGTGACGGTGAGCGACTTCCTCAAGGGCACAAGCAACACATTTGACAACACCTTGCGCCACGAGGACTACCCCTTTGCCCGCATCGCTGCCGACTACGGTTTCCGACCAGCTATCGCCTATGCCTATCAAGTGGGAGTGCTCTCGCGCTACACCCTTAACGGCGAAACTATTGAGCAGGAACTGCTCGAGCTCAATGTGCCTAAGTTCAAAATCAACATCAAAATAGAGTCGCGTGGCATTGTGGTGCAATATGACAATGCCATCTATTCCGAGAAGCTGGCAACAGCACTCTCACAAAGCATCGGAGCCGTTGCCAGCCGCATGATTGAGAAACCAAGTGAGAACGTGCGTCACATCTCAATCGTGAGCAACGACCAAGAAGCCGAACTCACAAAGCTGCGTGAGGTGGCAACCGGCGACGCGCCATTCAAGCTGATGCATGAGTGCATAGGCCACTTCGCAGCTTCTCAGCCAAACCACGACGCTCTGGTGGCCGTCGACGGCAAGTTCTCCTATAAGGAGATGAATGAGGTCACCACCACCATTGCAGCGGCACTGCAGGCTCGTGGCGTGAAAGAACGCGACCGCGTGGCACTGCTGCTGCCTCGCACCAGCCGCCTGATTCTGGCACTCTTTGGCGTGCTGAAGACGGGAGCAGCCTACATACCTTGCGACCCAGAGTATCCCGCCGACCGCATTAAGCTCATTCTTGAGGACAGTGAGGCACGTTACATCATCACCACTGCCGACAAGATTGACAGCGTTCCGGCCGAGAAAGCGATAAATGTCGAAGACCTAATCACCAGCGATGCCGAGTATTGCAAGCCCGACATCACTCCCGACGACCTTGCCTACCTTATTTACACCAGTGGCTCAACAGGCCGACCCAAGGGCGTGATGCTGAGGCATGAAGGCATCTGCAACTACCTCTATGGGCATCCCGCCAATGTGTTTGCCAACGCTGTGCTCACCGATGCCGAGCGTGTGCTGAGTGTGACAACCATCTCGTTCGACGCCGCACTGCAAGACATAGGCATGGCCTATTATAACGGCAAGACGCTCATTGTCGCCACCGAGGAGCAGGCCAACAACCCGCTCGACCTGGCTGCGCTCATCACCGAGCAACACATCAACATGGTGAGCGGCACGCCATCGCGCTGGCAAACGTGGCTCACGAGCGACGACTTTGCTCGTGCCATTGCCGGCATCGCCATTGTGCGTGCCGGTGGCGAGAAGTTCAGCGACCAGTTGCTCAAGCAAGTGCGCTCGGTGACCAAGGCCCGCATCTTCAACTGCTACGGTCCCACCGAAATTACTGTGGCGTCGAACAACAAAGAACTCACTCGTGCCTCGATTGTTACTGTGGGCAAGCCACAGCTCAACGTCAAGGAATTCATCGTTGACACCGACGGCAATGAGTTGCCTGTGGGCGTTGTGGGCGAGCTCTACATTGGCGGCCGCGGTGTGGCACGCGGCTATAACAACCTCGACGACATGACCCGTGAGCGATTCGTCGACTATCACGGCACTCGCATCTATAAGAGTGGCGACTACGCCAAGTGGCTACCCGACGGCGACGTGGTGATTCTGGGTCGCACCGACCACCAAATCAAGCTGCGCGGATTGCGCATTGAGCTTGGCGAGATAGAGAACGTGATGCTCCGTGTTGAAGGCATCGACAAGGTGGTTATCATGATTCGCAAGATTGGCGGCAAGGAGCACTTGTGCGCCTACTACACTGCCGACCGTGAAATCGCTCCCGACGCACTCAAAGCCGAAATCTCAAAGAGCCTGACTCAATACATGGTGCCAACGGCTTATCGCCAGCTCGACAAGATGCCAATGACCCCCAACGGCAAGACCGACGTGAAGGCACTGCCCGAACCCGAACTTGCCATCGCATCGGCCTACGAAGAGCCAGCAACCGACACCGAGCGCACCTTCTGTGAAATATTTGCCGACATCCTGCAAATGGACAAGGTGGGGGCTACCGACAACTTCTTCGAGCTGGGCGGAACCTCGCTTGTGGTGACACGCGTGATCATCGAGGCCGACAAAGCTGGTATGCACGTGGCCTACGGCGACGTTTTCGCCAATCCCACTCCACGACAGCTGGCAAGCCTTGTCACAGGCGAGACAGTTGCCGAGGGTCCCGACGAGGTGAAGGGCTTTGACTACACCGCCATCAACGAGGTGCTCAAGGCTGGTACGCTCGACGCCTTCCGTCATGGCGAGCGCCAGCAACTTGGAAATGTGCTGCTAACGGGCGCAACGGGCTACTTAGGCATACACATACTGCGCGAACTCATCGACAGCGATGCACGCAACATCTACTGTCTGGTGCGCGGCAAGGATGCCGAGAAGGCCGAGAGCCGCTTGCGCACACTGCTCTACTACTACTTTGCCAACGCATTCCAAGATCTCTTTGGCAGTCGCCTTCACATCGTGGTGGGTGACGTGACGAGCGACTTTGGCGAGAATCTCGACATCGACACTGTGGTCAACTGCGCTGCCATCGTGAAGCACTTTAGCGAGGGCACCGAGATTGAGGATGTGAACATAGGCGGAGCTCAACGCTGCGTGGATTACTGCCTGAAGAAAGACGCTAAACTGATTCACATCTCCACTGCCAGCACCCGAGGCCTGTGGGCAGGCGAGGCGCGCGACGATGTATTCACCGAGCAACGCCTCTTCATGGGTCAGTTCCTGGGCAACAAGTACATCTACTCCAAGTTCATGGCCGAGCGCCTTATTCTCGACGCAGTAGCCCACCAGGGGCTCAGCGCCAAGATAATGCGCGTGGGCAACCTCGCGGCACGCTCGACCGACGGTGAGTTCCAAGCCAACTTCCAGACCAACTCCTTCATGGGCCGCATCAAGGTCTACAACATGCTGGGAGAGTGCCCCTACAGCATGCGCAACAAGCGCGTTGAGTTCTCACCAATCAACGAGGTGGCACATGCCATCGTGATGCTTGCCACCACACCGCGCGAGTGCTGCGTGTTCCATCCCTATAACATCCACACTCAGTTCCTGGGCGACGTGCTCATGGGACTGCACACGGTGGGCGAGGGAATCCGATTTGTGGAGCAGGAAGACTTCGACAAGGCAATGGATGAGGCCAAGAACGATCCAGCCAAGGCTCGGCAGATGTCGAGTCTGCTCGCCTACCAGGACATGGCGCATGGCCAAAAGACTACCGACGTGACCCGCGACAACGACTACACCACCCAGGTGCTCTACCGTTTGGGCTTCGCCTGGTCGCCCACCTCGTGGGATTATGTGGAGCGGATGCTCACAGCTATTGGTGGCCTGGGCTTCTTCGACCTGGAGTAACGCACCAACTCTGTGTTCTCAAGGGGAGAGTGATTCCCTTGAGGACACTTTTCTTTCAATTGTCATGATATTGCACTTTTCTTTCGCTTGATTACTTCTTTAAATTACCTATATTATTAACTCAAAACATTCAGCTTATGAAAAAGAAATTATTCTATTTTTTAGTTCTTGTCCTAATGGCAGCATTTAAGCCTGCTGTTGCAGCCGAACTGACGGTGTATGATGGAACAGCAACCAACGACAAAGTTCCTGCCTACGTTTATTATTGGGACGACTTCACAAGATGTCAAACTGTTATTCCTGCCACCGATCTGGAGGAAATGATTGGAGGCACTATCAGTGCCTTGACGTTCTACACCAACACTGAGAACATTCCCTACACATCGCTCTCTACAGCCGATGTTTATCTGATGGAGGTCGACTACACCACAATTAGCGCCTATGAGCCCAAGAGTGCAGCCACCATGGTCTATCAAGGAACGCTCGACTTTGTCGCAACCGATGGCGGAGGCTTGCTCACCATCACCTTTACCACGCCTTACTCTTATGATGGCGGAAACCTGCTCATTGGCATTGAGAACACCACCGACGCTCAGTACAAGCACATGTATTTCTATGGTCAGAACGTCGAGGGGGCCTCGATTTCGGGATACAGCGCCTACACCCTGGATAATGCCACCGCCACACAGCGCAACTTTATCCCAAAAACCACGTTTACTTACACTCCCAGTGAGGGACCAGTTTACTACAAGCCTGTGAACTTGCAGGTGACCGACATCGCTTCCAATAGTGCCAAGGCCACTTGGCAACCTGGCGGCAATGAAACTGCCTGGAATCTTGAGTACAAGAAGGCCAGCGACGAGGAATGGACCACCGTGCCTTTGACCGCTACAAACTATGAGCTGGACGCTCTTGACAACAACACCACCTATAATGTGCGCGTTCAAGGCGACTATGGCAACGGAAACCTGAGCAGCTGGGCCACAACATCATTTACCACTCTCAAATGTGATGACATGGGATTCATCACCTACAACCTCAACGACTCCTATGGTGACGGATGGAACGGTGCGTCTATCAATGTGATTGATGCCGCAACCAACGAAGTGATTCAGACCCTTACTGTCACCTCACAAACGGCTTCGGGCACCATCGGCATCTGCCCGGGCGATACCTACAACTTCGTTTGGGTGTCGGGCAACTACGATAATGAATGTTCCTTCTCAATCACCGATCCTTTTGGCCAGACCATCTACAATAGTCCTGCAGGCGCTCCACCGGCTGCTGGCCAGTTTGCCTCTTACACCTATGAATCCAACCCTAACCCCAAGCCCACCAACCTTGCTGTGAGCAACGTTACATCAACCACTGCCGACGCCACTTGGGCAGGCATGGCCGAGGCCTACAATCTGCGCTATCGCACTAAGGGCGGCTATGTGAAGCTGTACCAGGAAAGCTTCGAGAATGATTTGGGGGGCTGGACCGCAGTCGATAACGATGGCGATGAAGTCAACTGGGAAATGTTGAATATGAACAACTACTCGATGAGTGGCATTCCACTTGTTGCTGCCGATGGCGATTATGTTATGGCATCAAAGAGTTATCTTAATGATGACTGGGGATATATCTCAGGCGACAACTGGCTCATCAGTCCACTACTTGACCTGAGGGGAACTCTCAGGTTCTATGTCGCCGACCTGGGAGCAAGCAACATCGAGCATTTCAGCGTGATGATTTCCACCAATGGCTCCGACCCTGCCAGTTTCACAGCTCTCGGCGAGAATGTGGCCACTTCGGGAATCATTAACAACTGGGCAGAGCAAAGCTACGACTTGACAGCTTATGAGGGTCAGCAGGGCTACATCGCCATCCGTCACGAGAGTAGCGGCAACAGTGGCTACTACCTGTTTGTTGACGCAATCTCGCTCGATGGAGAGGAGATTCCTGCTGGCGAGTGGATTACTCTGAGCAACGTGACCAGCCCCACCACAATAGAGGGCTTGACTCCCAGCACCGACTACGAAGCACAAGTACAGGCCATCTATGAGGATGTCGAAGACTCCGACTGGACCGCCTCGGCCTTCTTCACCACACTCGATGCTGAGCCAGTTATCACTCTCGACAATGACTTTGGCACCTATGATGCTCCTACCATCGTTCATGTCACTGTAGAGAATATGCCCGAGAATGGCGCTGTTTGGTATATGTTCATTCCTGCTGGTTCAAAGGCCCCCGAAGGCTGGGTAGACTATGACGACGAGCAAGGCATCAACGTCAACGTCAGTGGCCAACTCTCAGTGGTTGTGGCCGACGCCAACGAAAACATCATCGTTCGCAAGATTGGTGATTACATCATCGGCTCGCCCTCAGCCATCGAGACAATTGCAGCCGGCAGCAACCACAGCAACGACTGGTACACCATCAGCGGCCAGAAACTCAATGGCAAGCCCGTTACTCCAGGCATCTACCTGAACGGCAACAAGAAAGTTCTGATTAGATAAAATGCTCACGCTCGCAAAGCATTTAGCAAGCTCATGCTTTATCTCACTTAATCGCATTTTTAAGTGAGAGGAGTACTGAGCTTGCTCAAGTTATCCCTAACGTGAACAACTTCAAGCGATAGCTTAACGTTATCATCCAATAAACTTCTTAACCACCAATAAAAATGCACTCGCCTGTGCTAAGCGAGTGCATTTTTTACATTTGCCCGAGTGGGCTTTTCTTTATTTCTCCACTCCCATTTGTTTCATGTACTCCGACAGTGGGTTTAGGTCCATTGCTTTGCGCCACACGTCAACTTGTGCGGGGTCCAGGAGTTGATAAATAACACGTTCACCCCTGTCGTTTTCCACGATTTGTGAGCCATACTTCTGAGGCCGACCCTCAAACATGGCAATGCGGTCGTCCATCATTGCCACCTGTGATCGAGCTAAGTCGCCACGCTCCATTGCTTCTACAAAGAGAGGGAAATACTTTTTCTGCATCTCAACAGGTGCATGCTGAATGACAAGCCAATACACAGCCGATGCGTCGCCCACCTTGTCGCGCCCCGCAAAACCTCGCGTGTCGAGAATTTCGCTGATGGCACACTGGTTGATGCTGTCGACACGTTGCATTTGGGCAACAAGCGAATCGACGAGTGCCTGGTTGCGAGGTTGGGCATTGTAGGCAGCAAGGAATTCATATCGCACCTCCTGGTCGCTACGCCCAATCTCTTGTAGCCTGCGTTGCAAGGGTTTGTCGAATGAGGCCTCAATCCTGTCGCGACGAGCAATAATGGTGTCGCAATAGGTTTTCCACCTCACGTCGCTGTGCAAGCTGCTTAAGTCGCTGTCGCGGTTAGGATCGTCAACATACCAATTGCGGTCGCTGTTGAGTCGCATGTTTAACCGCTCAAAAGCTACATCATTCAGTCCTGCCATCGCCGCAGCACAGGCACCGTTGTAGAGGTGTGTGCCCTGAATCGCATCCTTAATTTTGAATGCTTCGGCAAAAGCGTTGCTGCTCTCAGCATAGTTGCCTCGCATGAAACACGAGTCGGCTTGCATTATGTAATCGTTATAACTCATGGCTGTGACCTCGACGACCATAGCATCGACCGACTTGCTAATCAGGGCTTCGAGCATGGTTCCAGTTGACTGGATATTACGCGCACTGGTGATGTCATATTGAATGTTTCGCGACAGTGGCGAACTCTTGCTCTCGCTCTGTAGCACATAGGCGATGGCATAGTGCCTGTTGTTCTTTATCAGGCGGTCAACGACAATGATTTGGTGTTTCGACTTGTTAATAATGAGGTTGCGCCACAATTCATCCTGTGGCTGGACGAGGCTCTGAACAGGATTGGCCTGCACGGTTAGGATTGCGCCATCGGCACGACGCACATAGTCGGGCTCCCACGCGCTATTGGCATTGGTCGATAAAATCAGGTATTGATCGGCAAGAATCACCTCTATTGAATCAATTTTTAAGGGTATCTGCTTGACTACGTCGGCAAGATACTTGGCACATTTAGGGTCATAGGCATTAAAGCCTTCTTTACTTGTAATAAAGTGTAGGTCATAGTCTCCATTACTGGCGTTGGCAAGAATGTCATTGCCACCAAAGTTAACTGCCATATCGCTGTTTATCACCATGTTGTCGATTAATTCCCAATCGCTTGAAGAACCAAATGATGGCAACTGATACCTCCCGCAACTTGCGAGGCACAAGGTTACCAATAAGATAAATATGTATTTTTTCATAGACTTCAATTACTTGTTATTTCTTCTTCTAAAAAAGTTGATGTACTACAAGATGATTCTCGTAAATTTAAAATCTTGCCACAAAGTTACCCCATAATACTCAAACCACAAAATTCTTTCTTATTTTAAAAAAATTACAGAAAAGATGCATAATCCCATTAAGTTGGTGAAATTTTAGAATTTCTATTAAAGGATTTGTATAATTTGGGGAATTATTCTACTTTTGTGAGTTTTGAGACTTTTTTGATATCTTTTTTTGAAACATGAGCGACAATAGCATAAATAAGCAATTTTATAACTACTTGTGGGCCTACATCCTGGTGGCCCTCTCGGGATGCTTGGGCAACGTGGTGGACGGCATCATCGTGGGCAACCTTATCAGCGAGGATGGCGTGAGCGCCATCAACCTGTCGAAACCCATCAACCAGTTTATCTTCACCTTGCACCTGCTCATCAATGCCGGTGCCGGAATGCTCGTGGGCTATGCCCTGGGCAAGAAGAACATAGCCGACGCACGACGGTTCTTCACCCGTGCTCTCACACTGAGCACGGGCCTGGGACTGCTGCTCACCATCTTTGGTGGGCTGTTGTTCCCCTCACAGACGGCTCGCCTGCTGTGCAGCAACGAGCACATCCTCCCACTTGCGCAAGACTACATGCAAGTGCTGCTCATTGGCAACCCGGCATTCATAGTGATGTGGGGCCTCTCGACCATGGTGGGCGTGGATGGTAGCCCCAAGTTGGTGTCGATGGCGGTGATAGTGGACAACGTGGTCAACTTGCTGCTCGACATCGTGTTTATCCAAGTATTCGACTGGGGCATCACCGGTTCGAGCGCCGCAACCGTAGTGGGACACCTCGTGGGCATCGCCATCCTGCTAAGCCACTGGCGCAAGCCCGAGAACAGGCGACTGAGACTCGTGTTTGGCGGTGGCGGACTGTTGGCAATGTGGCGTCGCATAGCATCACAGGGAGCTCCGCTGGCAATGGCCTCGATATGCCTCACACTGCTCTTGCTTAGCGCCAACACCATCGTGCTCTCCACCACTGGCCGCACGGGCATCTTCGTGTTTGCCCTGTGCATGAACCTGCTGCAAGTGTACAATCTCTTCATCTCGGGCACATGCCAAACACTCCAGTCGCTCGGAGCCATCCAGGTGGGCAAGGGCGACGACAGTGGAGTGAGGACAGTCATCTACAAGGGGCTGCGCTTCATCACCGTGTCGATGGTGGTAACATGCGCTCTGGTGTGGGTGTGGCCTCAAGGCATCGCCGAGCTCTTTGGCTGCAACGAGCCCGAGATGCTTGCCCAGAGCAGCCATGCGCTGCGCGTGTTTGCGCTGAGCTTCATCCTCTTCAGCTACATCTATGTGCTCATGATCATCTACAAGCTCTACAGCCACCACCGCATGGCGCTCTTCATTTCTTTCATCCTCTCGCTCACGGTGATTCCTGTGCTGTGGATTATGGCAAAGGTTGCCCCCAATGCTATCTGGTACAGCTACCTGATTGCCTATCTCATCGAGGCCTGCATCATCTACGCCCTGCACAAGTTCCACCACATCGAGTTCAAACTCAAGAAATCCGAAATCTAACAACTGACATTGATTTCTGGCATTATAATATCTGATATGTGAATTTTTTTTGTTAATTTTGCAGTTTGAATATTAAAGATGCTACAATAATCATAATATAATCGCATAAAAAGAATTATGGATAACACTTTGGCTACTAAGTATGACCCTAAAGCGGTCGAGGACAAATGGTATAAATACTGGATGGACCATGACTTGTTTAAGTCGGTGCCCGATGAGCGTGAACCCTACACTATAGTGATTCCGCCGCCCAACGTGACCGGTGTGCTGCACATGGGCCACATGCTCAACAACACCATTCAGGATATCCTCATGCGCCGTGCGCGTCAGGAGGGCAAGAACGCGCTGTGGGTGCCAGGCACCGACCACGCCAGCATCGCTACCGAGGCCAAAGTGGTGAAACGCCTTGCCGAGCAGGGTATCAAGAAAACCGACCTCACTCGCGAGGAGTTTCTAAAGCACGCCTGGGACTGGACTCACGAGCACGGCGGCATCATCTTGCAGCAGCTGCGCAAGCTGGGTGCCTCGTGCGACTGGAGCCGCACCGCCTTCACTATGGACGAGAAGCGCAGCCAGAGTGTGCTCAAGGTGTTTGTCGACCTTTACAACAAAGGCCTGATTTATCGTGGCCTGCGCATGGTGAACTGGGACCCCAAGGCCCAGACGGCACTCAGCAACGAGGAGGTAATCTACCGCGAGGAGCAGAGCAAGCTCTATTACCTGAGATATTATGTTGCCGACGACGACCTCAGCGGAGAGACTGGTGCCGAAGGTGAGGTTGTGCACCGCGACGAGCAGGGGCGCCGCTATGCAGTGGTGGCCACCACCCGCCCCGAGACCATCATGGGCGACACCGCCATGTGCATCAATCCCAAGGACCCCAAAAACCAGTGGCTGCGTGGCAAGAAGGTGATTGTGCCATTGGTTAACCGCGTGATTCCTGTTATCGAGGACCGATATGTCGACATCGAGTTTGGTACTGGTTGCCTGAAGGTGACCCCGGCCCACGACGTTAACGACTACATGCTGGGCAAGACCCACAACCTCGACACTATCGACATCTTCAACGCCGACGCCACCATCAGCGAGCAGTCACCACTCTACGTGGGCATGACGCGCGACGAGGTGCGCAAGGTCATTGTCAAGGATCTTGAAGCTGCAGGCCTGATGGAGAAGGTGGAAGACTATGTGAACAAGGTGGGCTACAGTGAGCGCAATGCCGACACTGCCGTTGAGCCACGCCTGTGCATGCAGTGGTTCATCAGCATGAAGCACTTTGCCGAGCTTGCTTTGCCACCAGTGATGAACGATGAAATCAAGTTCTTCCCACCAAAATACAAGAACACTTATCGCAGCTGGCTCGAGAACATACAGGACTGGTGCATCAGCCGCCAGCTGTGGTGGGGCCATCGCATCCCAGCCTACTTCCTGCCCACTAACGGCGACGAAGAGAAGTTTGTGGTGGCTCTGAGCAAGGAAGAAGCCCTCGAGAAGGCTCACAAGATGGAAGGTTATGAGAATATCACCCTCGACGACCTGCGGCAGGACGAGGACGCCCTCGACACCTGGTTCAGCTCGTGGCTGTGGCCCATCTCGCTCTTCGACGGCATCAACAATCCCGGCAACGAGGAAATCAAGTACTACTACCCCACCAGCGACCT
>CAMHNO010000024.1 GCA_946186575.1 uncultured Prevotellaceae bacterium | reverse complement strand
AGAGCAACTGACTCTTAATCAGTGGGTCGAGGGTTCGAGCCCCTCCGGGGTCACATAACAAAGAGGACAACTAATTGACAATCATAGTATTGCAAAGTTGTCCTCTTTCTTTTTTTGTCAACCAATTGTCACTTGGTGTACTTTATGATGGCGTCGCGCCAGATCAGGTATCCTGGTCCCAGCAGGTGCAAGCCGTCGTTGGTGAGCTCTTTCTTGAGCTTGCCGTTCTCGTCCACGAACAGAGGGTAGAGGTTGATCCATGTCACTCCCTGGCGCTTGGCCACTTGCTCCATGGCACGGTTGCCGTCGATTACTACTTGTTCGCGTCCTTTGAGCAGCTTCCACATCTGCACATCGGTGTTGAACGGCAGCATCGATTGCAGATAAATCTTGGTGCGTGGCGAGCGCTTCTTGATAAGGATGATGAGTTTCTCCATGGCACGGCCTATGCTGTCGCCGTCCACTCCGTGCGAGACATCGTTCACACCACTGAGTATGAAAATCTTGCGTGGCTTACCCTTGAGTATGGGCTCCATGCGCTCATATAGTCCTTGCACTATGTCGCCAATTATGCCACGGTTCTTCACGTGTGGGTTGCGCAGCAACTCGTTCCACTCGGCTCCGTCGGTGAGGCTGTTGCCAAGCATGATGATGTCGTGGCGGTAGACGGGCAGGTCGTCGAAGTGTGTGGCTCGGCGCACGTAATATTTGTCCTGATTGGCTGTGCGCTCGGGTGGTTGCGCCTGAATTGCCATGCAGGCAGCAACCACTGCTATTAAAGAGAGAAATAAACGTTTCATGATTGTTATTTTAGTGGGGATTGTGTTTGCTATTCGTTTAAACCTCGATAGGCGTCGCATGCCTTCTTCACGCTGCCGTGGAGCAAGAGCAAGCGCTTGGCCTCGTCGTAGTTCAGTCCCAGTTCGTCGACCACCATGCGTGTGCCGCGGTCCACAAGTTTCTGGTTGGTGAGTTGCATGTTCACCATTTTGTTGCCCTTGACGCGCCCCATCTTGATCATGACGCTGGTTGAAATCATGTTGCAGATGAGTTTCTGACCAGTGCCGCTCTTCATGCGACTGCTGCCTGTGACATATTCAGGCCCCACAATCATCTCGATTGGGATTTCGGCTTCGGCACTGACGGGAGCGTCGGGGTTGCTGGTGATGGCTGCAGTGAGGCATCCGTGAGAGCGTGCATCGCGCAGGGCTCCTACCACATAGGGTGTGGTGCCGCTTGCTGCTATACCTATCACGGTGTCGTTGCTGGTGACGTTGTGCTCCTGAAGGTCTTTCCAGCCTTGAGTTTCATCGTCCTCGGCATTCTCTACAGCGTTGCGCAGGGCATAGTCGCCGCCTGCAATCAGTCCTATGATCCATCCTGGGTCCATTCCAAAGGTGGGCGGTATCTCGCTGGCATCAAGCACCCCGAGTCTGCCACTGGTACCAGCTCCCATGTAGAAGATTCGCCCCCCGCGTTTCATTCTCTTCACAATCTCTGTGACGAGGCGTTCGATTTGCGGGATTGCCTTCTGCACTGCATCGGCCACCTTGTGGTCCTCCTGGTTGATCTCTGTGAGAAGCTCATGCACACTTTTATGCTCGAGATTGTCGTAGAGGGAGGGCTGTTCGCTAATTTTAATAAAAGCCATGAAGTGTTGAGTGTTAAATGTAAAGTTCTAAGTTTTAGCAATATCGATTTTGCTCTTGTTTAAGCGTAGTGCTTTAATTGGAATGGAACTTGATGAGACCTTCCATGGGAGCCTGGATTATGGTGCCAATGGTGATGCCCAGCTTGGAAGCTGCCTCGGCGAGGACATCTTTCTGTAGCAAGGCAATCGAGCCCACAAAATTGCAAGGCAGCTCCTTGTAGTTGGGATAGCTTGCCACGTTGCGAGTGAAAAAGTCGGTAAACGAGCGCAGCACGAGAGCGTGGATAGAAGGCTCCTGGATGTTTCGCTCAAGGAAAGGAGCAAATTGTGCCAAAAAGCGGTTGGCTGCAGGCTTGCGATAGACGCGGTCGATAATGGTGTTGCGGTCGAGATTGTACTCCTTGAGGAACTTTTCGCACAGGTGCTCGGGCAGTTGCTTCTTTAGCACGTCGCCCACGAGGAGCTTGCCCAGCACAGCGCCGCTACCTTCATCGCCCAGGATGTAGCCAAGTGGAGACACATTGTCGATCACACGCTCGCCGTCGTAGTAGCAGCTGTTGCTGCCGGTGCCCAAGATGCAGGCGATGCCAGGCTTGTGCTGGCACAGCGCACGTGCTGCAGCGAGCAGGTCGCTATCGACTTCAATCTTAGTCACGTGAGGCATGTTTCGCTTGAGGGCGTTGATAACTTGGTTTTTTATCTCGTCGCTGATGATACCAGCTCCATAGTAGAAAATCTCGGTCACCTCGTAGCCTTGTAAGCTGGGCATGAGTTCGGTCATGATGCACTCGGCCATTTCCTCCTCGGTCATGAGCAGCGCGTTCATGCCAGTGGTGAAGATTTGAGCAACTTTTTTGTTTCCGTTAAGCAGACACCAGTCAATTTTGGTTGATCCGCAGTCAGCAATTAAAATCATAATGTTTGTGTTATTTTTTAGGTTTTTAAATTCAATTTTTTCTTGAGAAATTGAGTAGACGATAAATCGAATACTCGTTTTTATATCTTAATGTAGATTTTTTTCTTGTAAAGAATAAAGCCAAAGCACCAGGTAATGAACACGAAGGTGATGGCATAGAGGCATGAAGCGGCCTCGGGCGACCAGGTGATAGCCTTGCAGCCATCGTGGATGAGGGTGTGGATTGTCACTGGGTCGCCTGCTTGGTTAACGCCGAGCCTGAGCGCACCAAACACGATAGAGAACAGTGTGCCCACCAGGTAACAGAACAGTGGGTTCACGCCAAATGCCTGGAAGAAGCGGCACCACCGGTCGTGGCCCTTGATGTCGATGCAGTAGATGAGCATTGCCAAGATGCACGACGCCATGCCGCAGGTGATGAGCACGTAGCTCGAGGTCCATGCTTTCTTGCTGCATGGGATGCCATATTGCAGTAGCCAGCCCACAAGCAACATCACGGCCCCCCACACTGCAATCTCTACAATGCGGTCGCGGTTGTTGAACACGGTGTTGATGCACTTGCCCATCATCAGGCCTATGAGCACATGGGCGATGCATGGCAGTGTGCTTAAGATTCCCTCGGGGTCGAGCGCGAGCTTCTGCCCGAAGGCTTCTTCGTGATACATGTGGTCCTCGCCCAGAACTGCGATGTCGACTTGCGAGAGAATGTTGTTGAGTGAGAACTCATAGCCATTGCCCAAACCCAGGATAAAAGCATAGACCACAAGGATTATTCCTATAATCCACGGGATGAACTTGCTCTTGAAGAGCATGGCAATCATCGAGCCAAAGAAGTAGACCAGTGCCAGACGTTGGAACACACCCAGAATGCGCAGGCTGCCAAACATCTTGACAAAGAAGTGCGACTCAGGGTCGTAGAGTCCTCGCAGCCACATTCCAAACCACTGCACCAGCCATCCAATGAGGAATAGCACCACTGTGCGACGGCAAATCTTTAGCATAGCGCTGCCGCTGAGCTTGAATTTGAATTTGCTCAGTGAGAAATACATCGAAACTCCCATCACAAACATAAAGAATGGGAACACAAGGTCGGTTGGCGTGAGACCAATCCACTCGGCATGGTCGAGAGGAGGGTAGATGTGCTCCCAGGTGCCTGGATTGTTCACCAGCAGCATGCCCGCAATGGTGATGCCGCGCAAGATGTCGAGCGAGAGGAGGCGTTTGTTGTTCTTTGCCATAGTTCTTATTTTATAGTAACCATAGATACTATTGTAACTGCAGTGTTATGTTTGCTTAATATTACTTTTTTGTTGTGACTTCGTCAATCAAGTAGATTAGCGACTGATAGGGCACTCCGCTGTGGGTGGTGAGCCCTATCTCGCAAGTGCGGCTGTTTGAGAAACCGCGATGGATGCCTGCTGCCTCGATTTGTGGTCGCAGCTTGCGCAGGGCCCATGAGTTGAGTTCGGGATGGGTGAAGCCCTTGTCGCCGGCAAAGCCGCAGCATCCCACACCCTCGGGAATGAGAACGCTGGTTGAGCATCGTTGGGCGAGGTCAAGAATCTTGCCGTCGATCTTCATCAACCTGGTGGAGCAGGTGAGATGCAATGCTATGGGCTCATTAACGGGAGTGAATTCCAGGTATTGAGCCACATGGTCGTGGATAAACTCGAAGAGTTCCATCGGCTTGATGCGCTTCATGTGCTCGCGCATGTGATGCAGACAGGGACTCTGATCGCACACTATGGGCAATTTGCCACCGTCGCTGGCACGCAGTAATGCTTCTTCCAGCTCATCGGTCTTTTGCTGAGCAATGTCGGGCATGCCCTTGCTGTTCCATATCATGCCACAGCACAGGTTGCTCATGTCTTCGGGATAGATGACTTGCCACCCAGCCTTGCCGAGGAAGGCAACCACCTTGTCGACGAGGTCTTCACTGGTGCCCTTGCTGCGTCCCAATGCTTGGTTGAGGCAGCTGGGAAAGTATACCACCTTCTTTTCGCTTGCCTTCTGGTGGAGGGGTTTCATCTTGTGGGGGCGTGGCATGGCTGGAGTCCACAGTGGAACTCCCATGGCGTGCAAGGCCTTGCCCATTGCCGACACACCGCGATCGCCAATGACTGAGTGCGCAGCACCAGCCACATAGAGCAGCGACTTGAGGCCGCCCTTGGTCAATGCGAAATGACGTGACACATAGCTGCCAATGCTGTGCGCCATAGCACCGTTGTGCTGCTTGCGCAAGTCGTGGGTGAGCTCGCCCACGTTGATGCCCATGGGGCAAGATGTGGAACAGAGGCCATCGGCGGCACAAGTTGCCTCGCCATGGTATCGGTATTGCTTCTCGAGTCGCTCGAGTAGCCCTGGATTTTCGCCAGTGCCTCTCAATCTTGAGATTTCGCGCTGCACAATGATGCGCTGGCGTGACGATAGCGTGAGACCACTGCTCACGCAGTTCACCTCGCAGAAACCGCACTCAATGCATTTGTTGACGTTATCATTAGTCAGCGGCATGGGCTTGAGATTCTTGATGAAGCATTCGGAGTCGTTGTTGAAAATCACACCAGGGTTCAATATGCCCTTGGGGTCGAATAGCTGCTTCACGTCAAGCATCACTTGATAGGCTTTTTCGCCCCATTCTTTCTTAACAAAGGGAGCCATGTTGCGGCCAGTGCCGTGTTCGGCCTTGAGAGAGCCGTCATACTTGTCGATAACAAGCTCCACAACAGCGTGCATCAAGTTTTTGTAGCGCTCTATCTCTTCTTGAGAATCGAACGACTGTGAAATGATGAAATGGTAGTTGCCTTCAAGAGCGTGGCCGTAGATGCAGCTATCGTCATATCCATAGTCTTCAAGAAGTTGCGCCAGGTCGACTGTGGCATTGGGCAGGTCCTCGATGTGAAAAGCCACGTCTTCGATGAGTACTGTGGTGCCCAGTGGACGAGTGCCTCCCACGCTGGGGAAGATGCCTGAACGAATGGCCCAGTACTTGCCGTAAATTTTAGGGTCGTCGGTGAAGTTGGCAGGCATATATAGTTGAAATGGCTCAAGTATAGCCATTATTTCATTGATATTGCTTTGCAGCTCCTGTTTGCTGTCGGCGAAAGTCTGTATGAGCACTGCGGTGAGGTCTTTGCCTGTATTGTCGTCGACGCTGGCGAGCGATTTCTTGTCGAGTATCTCGGCGCAATGCACAGGCCCCTTCTTCATTGTCACTACTGCTTCACACGACTGGCGCATGTCTTGGAAATAGAGCATCGCACTGGCGCGGCAAGGGTAGAGGTGGCCTGTTTTCATTGTGAACTCGCTGCCAAAGGCAAGGGTTCCCTCGCTGCCCACAATGAGGTGGGTAATGATTTCGAATGGGTCGCTATAGAGAACAAATGGCGAGATGTTCAAGCCTGTGACATTCTTGATGGCGTATTTGCGGCGAATGCGATTAACGAGGTCGTCGTCGGCCATCACACGGTCGCGAATTTCCTCAATGCGCTTGATGAACTGTGGATGCGACTTCACAAAAGCCGAGCGGCTCGCCTCATTGCCCGTGTCGAGGATGGTGCCATCGGCCAGGACTATTCGCATTGAGAGCATCATACGGTCGCTGTTGGCATGGGTGCCACAGCTCATGCCGCTGGCATTGTTCATCACAATGCCTCCCACCATTGCCGAGTTTTTGCTGGCGGGGTCGGGGGTGAAGGCGCGGTTGTGTTTGGCGAGAATCTTGTCGACCTCGCTGCCCACCAGTCCTGGCTGCAGCTTAACAGAACTGGCATCTTGAGCCACCTCACAGTGTTCCCAGTTCTTGCCGGCCACGATGAGGATGGAGGGAGTGCAAGTTTGCCCGCTCAAGCTGGTTCCCGCAGCGCGAAAGGTTACCGGCAGTTGCATCTCATTGGCAATAGCAAGCAACCGCGACACCTCTTGCTCGCTCGCTGAGCGCACCACTACTTGTGGAATGTAGCGGTAGAATCCTGCATCGGTGCCCCACGCCAGACAGTGAAGCTCGTCGGTGTAGACGCGTTCAGTGGGTATAAACTCCCTGATGCGTTTGAGATATGTCTTGTGTCTATTGTCCATTTTTTTTAGGAGTGGCTAAGAGTGACTAAGAGTGACTAAGAGTGACTAAGAATGACTAAGAATGGCTAAAAATGACTAAGAGTGGCTAAGAATGGCTAAGAATGGCTAAGAATGACTAAGATACTTATCACTTAACACTTATCACTTAACACTTATCACTTAACACTTATCACTTATAAAGATAATATTTCGAGGACTTGGCTTTGAAGGCCTCGGTGTCTTTGTTGAAGTAGTCGACAATGTCGGCCACCTTGTAGCGCTTGGTGAATCGCTCACGTATCTCCTTGGTGCCGCACACCTTGTCAAACATAGCATATCGTTTTGGGTTCTGCTCAAAGAGTTGCTGCTTGGGATACATTTCATGAATCACTTGCAGGAAGTAGAACTGAGTGAGTACGAGATTGGCCTTGTCAAAGTCGGTGATATAAATCTGCACACCGTGAACCTCCTGCAACGACTTGTCGACTGCTACACTCAATGCAAAAAACGGCTTGTAGTTGATGGGACGGAAATGCATGCCAGGCAACTTTAATGCGTTCATGTTCTTGGCGAGCTCCTCGGCATCAATCCATGAGGCGGCAAAGCACTCAAAAGGCAATGTGTAGCCAATGCCAGTGTTGAAGATGTACAACTCGCCCAAGATGCCACTCACGGGATAGAAGAATGCGTTTTCTGGAGCAGGAATCTGAGGTGAGGGCAGCACCCAGGGCATGCCGGTGTCGCGGAACTTCATGTCGCGAGTCCAGCCTTCCATTGGGATTACGGTGAGGCGGCACTTCTTGCCAGTTTTTGACTCCTTGGCAATGATGCCCTCTTCGTTGAGATACTGCGCAAGCTCGCCTGGGGTGAGGCCATAAAGATAAGGGATGGCATATTTGCTCACAAACGAGAAATAACCTGGCTCCACGAGGTTGCCTTCCACCTTGTTGCCGCCCAGTGGGTTGGGGCGGTCAAGCACCATAAATTCCTTGTCATATTTCGCACACGCCTGCATGCACACGCCCATCGTGGCGTAGAAAGTGTAGCTGCGGCACCCAATGTCCTGGATGTCGTAGATGAGCACGTCTATGTTGCGCAGCATCTCGGCTGTGGGTTCGTGTGTCTTGCCAAAGAGCGAGTACATCTTCACGCCTGTGGCTGGGTCAACGGCATCGCCCACGGCGTCGCCGGCATGGGCATTGCCCCGCACGCCGTGTTCGGGGCCAAAGAGTGCTACAAGTTTCACTCCAGGTGCCTCGTTGATGATGTCGACGGTCGATTTAAGATTGTTGTCGATACCACTTGGGTTGGTAACCAATCCCACGCGCTTGCCTTGCAGCTGCTTGAAGCCACCATCGCGCAGCACCTCGATGCCAGGTTTAACCACCGCACTGGCCATTACAGCCACCAGTGCCATTGCTAATAATAAAATGTGTCGTTTCATTGCTATTTCTTTATTTAAAAAAACTACGGATTTTTCTGATTTTTCTGATTTTTTCGGTAGTTGAAAATTCTCTCAACGTGGAGAGAATTTTCTCCAAAATTTACTAGCAAACCTAAATCCATTTTTGTGGCCTTTAAGTAATTTAGAACTTGTGCAAAGTGGATGTCTGTTAATTCTGTAACAGCCTTTAACTCAATTACAATTTTGTCATAACAAATGAAGTCTGCAATATAATCTAAATGGAGTGGTTCTCCTTTGTAATATATTGGAAGTTTCTGCTCACGTTTATAAGGGATGCCATGCGCTTTAAATTCAAGTTCTAATGCTTCTTGATATACTTTCTCAAAAAAGCCACAACCAAGTTCTTTATGGACGTTAATCATACAACCTCTTAAATTATATGTTTCCTCTTGGTATAAAAAGTTGTCCATAATTTAAATCAGATTAATCAGAAAAATCCGTAGTTTGACATTATAACGTATTTTACTTGTGTCCGTAGTCTGGGTCGATCTTGCGGTCGGCGAGGAAGGTGACGACTATTGTTGCGATGCTGCAAGCAAATGCCATCCAGAAGAATGCCGAGTAGCCCATAGCCTCTTGCAGATAGCCAGCAAACATGCCTGGAATCATCATGCTCAGCGACATGAACGCTGTGCACAGGGCATAGTGCGAGGTCTTGAACTCACCCTCTGAGAAGAACATCATGTAAAGCATATAGGCAGTGAAGCCAAAACCATAGCCAAACTGCTCAATGACAATGCAAGTGCTGATGATGAAGAAATTGGTGGGTTGGGCCATAGAAAGATATACAAATGTGAGGCATGGAAGCGTCATGCAACCAGCCATGAGCCAGATGGCTTTTTTCAGTCCCACTCTCGACGAGAAAATACCGCCCAAAATACCGCCTGCAAGCAGTGCCGCCACACCTATGGTGCCATAGGCCAAACCCACGTCTTGAGTGGTCATGGCCAAGCCGCCCTTGTCCATTGGGTCGAGCATGAAGGGCTTGCACATCTTGAGCAAGAATGCCTCGGGCAATCGATAAAGCAGCATGAAGATGATTGCAATCCACACGCCGGGTTTCTTGAAATAAGTGACAATAGTGCGCCCAAACTCCTTCATCACCTGCGAGCTGTTACTCTTCAGCGAGCCTTCGAGCGACGAGCGGTCGCTGTCGGGGCGAGGAATGAAGAACAAATGATAAACATAGAACAGGCACAAGATTGCCGATGCAATGCCCATTGTGATTTTCCATGCGGCGGGAATTGATGTCTTGGTCTCGAGATAGCCGGCAATCCACACCAGCACGCCGTTGCCAAAGATGTTGGCAAGGCGATAGAAGGTGGAACGCACACCAACGAATGCCGACTGGTTTTTCTGTGACAGCGCCAGCATGTAGAAACCGTCGGCAGCAATGTCGTGAGTTGCCGAGGCAAACGCCGTGATGACAAAGAAAATGAGTGTGATGGTGAACATGCTAATGGGGGTTGTGCCAGCTTTAATCATCTCCTCGCCTGGAGATGGCATGGTCACAGTGAGCAGAATTAGTGTGGCCGCCATGAGGGCCTGCATCATCACAATCCACCAACGTTTCTTCTTGATGATATCCACAAATGGACTCCACAGTGGCTTGATGACCCAAGGCAAATAGATGAGGCTGGTGAAAAGCGCCATCTGTCCATTGGGCACACCCATCTTCTTGAAGAGGATTACTGAAATCTCGTTAACAAGGAAATAAGGTATACCTTCAATAAAATACAGGGTTGATACCCATGCCCAAGGGCTTTGCTTGAATTTAGTTAATGCGCTCATTGTTATGGTGTTTTAGTTTTAAACGGAATGTTTTAGTAAATGCTCTTGATTTGTGCGTCGATGAAGTAGTGCAGCAGAATTTGGCTATAGTCGTAGCCCTTGGCACCCATCACGGCGGCACCTATCTGGCACAGGCCCACACCGTGGCCCCAGCCGGCCCCACGCAAGATGAACTTCTCGGGGAATCCATCGGGGATCTCGTTGATTTTCTCAACGATGAATGCCGAACTGTAGAGGCATGATGGCGACAGGGCATAGCGTATTGCAAGCTCTTTGCCAATGGTCTTGGTGAGCTTCTCGCCCACGATGCGTAGCTTGTAGAGCCTGCCGCTGGTGCCGCGTGCCACTGGTTCAAGGTCGATGATGCGTCCATAGTCATCGCCAGTGCGCTCCTTGATGAGCTTAGATAACTCGTCTTGTGTGTACTCCACGCGCCAGCGATAGAAGTCGGTGGTCTCTTGGTCGTAGTCGTTGAGCACCTGCGAGAGAATTTCCTTGTCGGTAGTGTTGCAGTGGGCATGTGGCGACGATAGAATCCAGTCGGCAGCATTGTCTTCGCGAGTGAGATCGGGGAAGTTCATCTCGTCATCATCGTCGCGACGTGCCACTAAGTAGGGGTGATGCTCGTCTTGCCAGCAGTTCTCAAACTGCTCGTAGACACCGCCACACGACTTCGAGAAGCGAGCGTCGCAAAGTTCACCGCCATACATGAGCACTTGGCCCCATGTGGCCTCGATAGCCTGGCGAACTGCTTCGGTCGAAGCACGGGTGATGCCCTGATAGCGCTGGCAGTGATCGTCGGCGCACACGTCGAAGTTCACATGATCGTCGCGGTCCCACCACTTGATTTCCTCGTCGTCGCTGCTCGTCTCAAACTCTTGATGCAAGCCAGGGTCATGGGTACCGTCGCTTGAGTCTTTGTTGATTTGAGCCAGAAGCCAACTGCGCGAAATCACGGCATGAGCCTTTAGCAGCTCGAGCGATGCGTTGGCGCTCATTTCGCTCGATATTACGCTTAGCAGGTATTCTTCTACCGAGAGGATGTTGATAGTGGTGATGCGGTTGTTCTCGACAATAAGTTGCAGTGCTCCACGAAAACTCTGGTTTTCCTTGCGTTTCCAGTGGAAGCTCACGCCTATGGTCACACTTTCGAGTGTGAAAAAATCGGTATCGGCATTGGTTGGAACGAAGAGCAAATTGTTGTATTTCTTGCCATTCCATTCTACCTTGCCATCGACACAGCGTGCCAGATGATTGCCAGTCACCTTCTCGCCGTCGACACAATAATCTCCGTTGAACACAAACTCAATTAAGGGTTCGTTCATTATGCCCACTCTCACTTGAGGAACTTGTGCCATAATGTGTTAAAGTTTTAAAGTGATAATAATTATTTAATTTGTTGGCAATTAAATTCACCTCAGCGGCCGACAGGCACACGTCGGAGTAGATGTCTGCCACATCGGGGACGGTGATCTTGTTGTAATCTTCTTCTCTCGCCAGGGCCCACAATCCTCCCAGTTCAGCAGCCGCCGGGCTCACAAGGAACTGTCGCTCGCCGCTGTCGTAGCACGACGGTCGATGTTTGCTGCGAGGAACCACTGCCACATGCCACGTGTTGTATTGATACCAGCACAAGATATTTATCATGGGCTCGGAGTGTCCATCTTTGAGTGGCAACACACCGATCAGGTCGTCGAACTGCATGCTGGCTTGTTCAAGGCTTGGTGTGTTGATGTAAAACAGGGGACGGAACAAACTGGTTACGAACCCAAAATGACACCCCAAGCCAGAGTCTATCACATAGATGGTCATGCCAGGCAGCTCGCTGCAGAAGGGCAGCTCTTTGAGCCGGCCTGCCTGAAAGTGCATGTGGTCGGGCGCCGAAGCACCGCATTGAGGACCATTATAGAACACTACATAGTCCTTGAGGTCTTGAGCGAGAAGCAACATGTCAGCAAAGCGGCCATAGATTGTCTGAGGTGTGTGCTCCACTGCCGAGATGGTGAGATGCTGCCTGAAGATGGGGTAGGGGTTGACCTGAATTTTGTATCGGCCTTCCCACATTACGGCATCTTGCAGGGCTGGCTGGTTCTTGTCGCACAAGAAACATGGGCGCTTAGCGATTGACTCGGGCTCAATGTTTGCAGTAGTAGAATGAATGCGCCCAGGGTTGAATTGCATTATAATTGAAGATACACCCAATTTCAAGGTGCGAGTTGACGCCTGGGAGAGTTTCTCGTAATTCTCTCTCACAGTGTCCCACTCAAAGAATTGACGCTTCAATAAATGGGCGACCTCTTCAGTGTAATTGCGTCTCATGAAACCAGCGAGCAAAAATTATATCGTCATTTCTTATTCATAGCAATGCGGGCCATGAGCTCCCAGGTGCGCATGCGGTCCTTGTAGGTGTTGTTGTTGTTCATCTTCACCACGTCGGCATTGGCGTCGCTGTTGTCGTCCCAGCGGCGGCACAGGTACACAGGCTCATACACGCGGCCAATCTGGTAGGTGCGCGAGATGTTAAGGCCCAGAGCATAGTCTTCGCCGTAGCTCACATTAGGCAGCATCACGTCGCGAAGCACGGGGGTATAGAATGCACGGGGAGCACCCAGACCGTTGATGCGCAAGGCATTGTTGCGGCCGTTCTCGGGAGTCCACTCCTTGTGGTCGATTACGCCTGGAGGAATGGGGTTGCAGTCGATGTCGGTCATCAGGTAGGTGCCCACCACCATTGCCACGTTTTGCTCGTAGAAAGCATTGACCATGGTCTGCAGGGTGTTCTCATCCTTGTACATGTCGTCGCTGTCGAGCTGAACCACAAATTTGCCTGCCTTCTCATGATGAGCGGCAAGGTTCCAGTAGCCACCAATGCCCATGTCGTAATGGTCGGCGATGATGTGAATCAGTCGTGGGTCGTCATATTCGGCTATTGCCTCGCGGGTGCCGTCGGTTGAGAAGTTGTCAACCACCATGAGGTTGAACTTGAAGCTGGTCTTCTGGCGCAGAACGCTGTTGATGGCATCGCGAATGGTGCGGATGCGGTTGCGCACCGGTATCATAACTGTGGCCTCTACCTCAAAGTCACCTTTGTCAAACTCAATGTGCTTGAAGTTGGGCACCTCCTTGCCATCAACCATCTTGGTGGGAGCCAGATAACCGCCTATCTCCTTCAGATGCTCGGTGCAGGCTGCTTCCATTTCAATTTGGCGGCCGCGGTTGCGTGGATCAACGTAGTCGAAAATCTTTTCACCACTCTTGCGGGTGTCGAGCTCCACGTCGCTGTACAGGTACTCGTTCACGTGGGTGATGTGGCAGTGCTGCGACAGCTTCAGGCGCAGGTCGTAGAGGCCGGCGTGCTCATAGGTTGCCTTCATGGCTGCTGCGGCTTTCTTGAAGCACTCACTGCAAAACATGAGCACCGAGCCAAAGTCGAAGTCGTCGCGCAACGACCCCATTTGGTAGTCAATCACGGGGGCTTTCACTGCCCCGTTGTCGGTTACGTTGTAGTGGTCGGCATAGACCATGCCGCTGCCAGTGTCGGCAAGAATCTTCACAAAACGCTCGATGGCAAACGGCGCAAATTTCAATGTTACATATTTGGTGTAGAGCATTGTCACGCAAGCGTCACTCCTCTCGGCAATAGCCTTGATGGTTGAGGTTGAGGTCAGATTGTCAACCTTGAGCATCTCGCAGCCGTCGATGGTGCCCTGGGCATTCTCGTTGGCAAGCAAGTAGATTTTGTTTACTAATGGATTGGCTTTCAATCCATCGACGGTTGCCTGTGCCTGCTCGGCGTTGGCAAAGGGGATAAAACAGTTAATCTTTGTCATGGTGTTTCAGTTATATTTAGTGATTTTAATTTTCAAAGAAGTTGAGCACGCGTTGCATGAACATGTTGCGCTCGTCTTTGCTCTTGATGGTCTCGAAGGGGAAGCCCACAACCACAGTCTTGTAGCCATTGCGGCTTGAGGCGATGCCGGCGGGAATGTTGTTCTCGCTGTAGCGCAAGATGGTAGCGCCACGCTCGTCGCTGGCCTTGATGGCGTCGGGCGACTCAACGGCGTAGAACTCGCTGTTGAGAGTGTTGTAGAACGAGAGATTGCCCATGCCGTCGCTCAGCTTCATTGAGCTGGGAACGCTATAGACCTCACCCCTGAGGGTTGCTCGGCCGTCAACCCATGTGTAGCCCATCACGTTTTTGGCAAAGTTCATCTCATTCTGTGCAGGTTTGTCCTTGTCCCAGATGTCGCTGGCAACGTAGGCACCAGTCAGGAGCACGTTGCCGCCGTTGCGGGTGTAGGCGGTGAGCACGTTCATGATGCCTGGGGTGAGTGCCTTGAAGCGCGAGGGCTTGGCACCACGTCCAGTGGGGGTCTCCTTTTGCTTGCCCATAATCATGTCGATGGCACATAGACCAGTGAGGTCGAGCTGTCCACTTTCAAAAGCCTTCACGCTCGACGACACAAAGGAGTAGCCTGCCTGCATAATGGCATCGCCGTGAATGGCAGGGTAGTTGAAGGTGTTGCCGGCAATGTTCTGGGTCTCGTAGTTGCTGCGGCTGGCGCCAAATCCTGGGGCATCGTCGTCGCGCCACTCAAGATTGCGGCGGAACTCAAACTGCGAGCCTAAGTAGTTGATTTGCTCCATGTAGGGCACTCCATGGTCCTTGCTGTCGTAGAAGCCTGCCATCTTGCCACTGTCGAACCAGTCGGGGGCGCTCACGCGAGTGAAGTCGTTGACAACCATCACCGTGCCTTTGCTGTTCTTGGCCACTCCCAGCGAGAGCGTCTCGCTCGGGAAGCTGCGTCCACCTTCGTTCATGGCAATGATTTTGAAGCTGTGAATCTCATTGTCGTTGATGCTCACCGAGTAGTGGGGGTCTTCGACAATTTCTATCTCCTTGAAGCCATCGTTGTCGCCCACTTTCTCGAGCACAACATATTTCTTGGGAGTTGCGCTCGGGCACAGAGGGTCGGGGGTGGGCTCCCAGTTGAGCATGAAGAAGTTGTCGCTCAGTTTGTTGATGGCAAACGAGTTTACTGGTAATGGCTGGATGACGCAATCGCGGTGGTCGCGCTTAGCAATGAACTTGGCAATGCCTTTGTAGATGGCGCGGCTCACGTCGAAGCGGAACTCCGGGTCGAGGCCATATTTCATGTCGGCAAAGTTCTGGTGAGAGAGCAGCTCCATGAGCAGGGCAGGCACTTCGGGCACTCGGGCCTCGTAGTAGCTCTTGTCCCACATGCCGCGACGGGTCCAGTTGGGCTCATACTTGGCGCGTATGTCGTTTACAACCTCGGTCGAGACAATATTGGCAAACTGACGCGACAACTCGCGGGGAGTGCCGTTCTCGTATCGCCCAAACTGCTTGCCGTTTTTGGTGGTGCAGTAGATCAGCAGGGTGCCTATGATGTCGTCGTTCTGGGTGGTGCCGGCGTCGGTGTGCAGGCAGAACGACACGTCGACGGGGACCTTAAGGCCTGGCTTACCAGGGAGCACGTCGCTGCCACCGGCAAGATAGTTGACCCACTCGCCGCGGCTGCGGTAGTCGTCCACATAGTCGTTGATGCCGCCACTGGTAGAATACACTTGGTTGGGGAAGCCTGACCATTGCAGGAAGTAGCGGGCTCCCAGGTGGAACCAGGGATGCTCGCCGCTGCCCACGTACTGATAGTCGATTCCTTCTTTGCCCAAATATTTGGTGTCGCCGTTTTTCTCGGCAAGGGCTTTGTTGTCGGGCGTGGGGAGCGCGACGCGGCGCACAATGTTGCCCTTGCCGCCGCCCACCTTGATGGCGTCGGCTGTGATCACGGCTTTCTTGTCGCTGCTGTGGTTGGTGAGGGTCACTACGCTCTTGTTTAATCCCTTGGCGAGCTCAAATGATCCCAAGTAAACCCACACACCGCCGGCCATCGTCTGGTCGACCTTGAACTGCTGCGAGCAGTTCAGGGAGTTAACGGTGTAGGTGGCGTCGTGGGCGCTGTTGGGCAGCGACTTGTAGCTCACATAGATGGCATAGGTGCCACGCTCAGGCATTTCCACATCCCATGATGCTGATGAGAGTTTTTTCTTGTCTTTCTCGGCCTCAACCATGCGGTAGGTTCCCTCGTCGAAGGGGTTCTCAAAGTCTCGATAAGTCTCGCGGCCGTAGGCAAATCCGTTGCCATCGCCTTGTTTCCAGTGCTTGCTGCCGTTGTTCTCATGATAACGGTCTTGCGCAAGCTTGCCGTCGTTGTCGACAACGGCCCCAAAGTTGTGAGTGTCGCGCTCGCGGGCGTCCCACACGTAGGCTCCGGCATTCTCCAGCATGGGCATGATGAATGGTATCATGTAGCTGTGAGTGTACATGTCCTCAACGGTGTGGAACATGCGTGCCCGTTGCCATTCCCACCGGTTGAGGTAGGGCTCAAAATACCATCCGTGGCTGGGCCACACGGCAATGATGTTGCCGCTCAGTCCTTTCTTATAGTGGCGGTCTTCATCGAGTGGAGTCACGAAGCCCTCATGCTTGCGCTTATAGCTGTCGTCAAACTCTGAGAAGTAGTTCTCGATGGGGTTGCCGGCGATTAACAGATGCACATCGCAGTGCTTGAATTCGTCGCCTAACGTTGCCTTGATGTCTTTCTTGAGTTTGTCAACGCTTTCCTCGGTGAAAGGCACGTCGCCAAAGTTCTCGCTTAGGTTCACCTTCACCGAGTCGCTGGCAAGGTCGATGCTTGTGACTTTGAGGGTGCCAATCCCCATGTTTTCGGGCTTGCATGAAGCCACCAGCAATTGGATGTCTTGCTTGGCTTTGTCGGGGATGGTGATGACTGTCTCTTGTGGCTGCTGCTCGTCGTCATCGGTCATGTTGCTGGCCAGCATTGTCGGGCAGCTCATGGCAATGATTGCGGCAAGGGTATAAATAAATATTTTTTTGTTCATAGCCTTTTTGAGTGATTGATTTGTATTTAGTTTACAAATTTACAACAAAGAGTTGGAATTAAAAACAAAAAAAATGTTCATTTTTCATAAAGAACATTCTTTTATGAATTGTAAATAAATTTTCACAAATGATTACACTCAAAACTAATAGTATGCCTCTAAAACCAATCACATCCGCCAAGTTAGGTGCTTGGTGGATGTGATTTTTTTATTGTTATTGTGAAATGTGCTATGGTCACTTTGCTGCTTTGAGGCCCACCGAGTGGTAGGCGACAAGGCCGGGCATGGAGTCGCTCACAATCTTCTTTACGTTCATGTTGTAGCTGTAGGCCACTTGAAGCAGAATCTCGCTATAGCGTGTGGCCACCGAGCCCACAAAGCACACTGGGTAGTCGTTGTAATCATACTGGCAAAGGTTGCGGTCGAAGAAACGCTTGATTTCGTTGGTGACAAGCTCGCGGGCGTACTCGTTGTCGAGATGGTCGGCAAGAAAGAAGGAATAGTTGTGCAGGTTGTTGTTGGCCAGAGGGTTGTTGTACACCGAGTCCATGATGTCGGCACTGGTGATTTTGTTCACATCGTAGAATTCCTCGATTAGTTGCTTGGGGGCCAGGTTCTTGAGTACGTCGCTAAGGAAAATGCGTCCCATTGCCGAGCCACTTCCCTCGTCGCCCAAGATGAAGCCACCAGGGGTCACGCTCTTGGTGATGCGCTCGCCGTCGTAGAAGCAAGAGTTGGAGCCAGTGCCCAAGATGCAAGCCAAGCCGGCTTCGTGCTGCAGCAGACCGTGGGCAGCCCCCACAAGGTCGCTCTCGACGGTGACGGGGGTCTTGAACTGCGCAACAAGTGACATCTCAACAATCTTTTTGCGCTCGATGGTGGAGCAGCCTGCTCCGTAGAAGAGCACTCGGTCCCACCTGCGCTTGAAGAAGTCGCGGGGCAACTCCAGCCTGATGATGTGGCTTATTTCGCGGCGAGTTTGGAAGTAGGGGTTGATGCCCGAGATGATGGCATGTGCCACCACGTTGTTGCCATCTATTAAACTCCACTCGGAGTGGGTCGACCGGCTTTCGGCGATGACTTTGGCAAATTGACTAACGCTCATTTATTATTATGCTTAAGTTATAGTATTTTTATTTATGAATGATGGTGGAAGAGATTTTTCGGCTGCAAAAATATAAAATATTGTCATAATAAATATTAAATCCAAAAACTTTAACATAAAGATATTTTAGTTAACTAAACCACTCTGCTATTGTTAATAATTTTAACAATAGCAGAGTGGTTTGGTATGGCTTATACGAATGTGTGGATCAGTGTTTTACGACCACGTGGTGGGTTGAAACTCTATTGCCGGTGTAAACTTTCAATATATAATGCCCATCGCGCATGCTGCCCACGTTCACACAGTTGCCGCCGTTGCGTGCCGCAAGGTTGCCGCTCATGTCGTAGAGCTCCACGCCCTGGATGTAGCCATTGGTGCTGGCAACGATGTAGTCGCTCGATGGCACCGGTCCAACTTTTACGTTGGCGTTTGGTTTGGGCTGGGGGGTGAAGGCAGGTGCCACGTTATCGTCGCCGAGCATGATATTGTAAACTACTGTAACGTCGACGGCGGTAATCTTTCCGTCGCCGTCTTGGTCACCGTTGGCCAGGGCGCTGTCGTCGCTGTTGAGCAAGTAGTTGTAGAGGGCTGTGATGTCGACGCTGGTGACTCTGCCGTCGCCATTCACATCGCCGGGCACACTTGACTTCTGACTTTTGAGCAGATTGTCAAGCTTGATGGTGGCACTTTTGATTGGCGATTCGGTGCTACTTTGTATAATAATTGACTCAATCTTATAAGTCTTTCCTTTTTTGAGTTTAACGTCTTCTTTACCAGTGATGTAACGCCATCCATGGAAGTCGATTTTTCCAAAGTTGACCAGTGCGTAGTCGGTGCCGTCGGTGCTCTCCAAGTTTATTAGCACATTCACATTGCTCATGTCGCCATTGATATGAATTGAGAGTTCGTCGTCGCTGCTAATGTTGGCCTGGTCAATGGCATTGCTGGTGAAGTGATACATGCCTGAAGGATCGGCGTTATACTTGATTTGTAACGACTTGGTGCCAAATAGATGGTCGGTCGATGCGCTCAGCGTGGCATCGGCAGCTTCGGTTTGGGCAACCATCGCGAAGGTGCTGGCGTCATCAAAGTCTTCGATTACCGAGGCATCGGGTTTGTCCACGCCGGCATCCACTGCGGTGAATTTGTGCACGATGGTCTGTGGCAAGTGTATTCCCGCCGTGTCGCACATCTCGCTTGAGATAGTGAGGGTGTACTCCTGGCCGGGAGTCATGGTGCTGGCAACGGGTATGCGTATGTAGCCAAATGGCTCGCCTGCCTTGCCACTCTTGGTGTTACGGCGGTTGTAAGTGAGTGCATTGCCGTCTTTGTCGGTGAGGACAATCTTGTCGTAGTAGTAGCTGTTGTTGAGCATTGAGTCGGTGCGCAGCTCAATGGTGGCGCTCTTGTAGTGAACCATGTCGCCCTGGTGCGGGAAGATATCGAGCACCTCAAGGTGCTTGCGGTAGGTGGTCTTGAATTGCATTTGGAAAGGTTCCTGCAGTTTCATGCCGCCCCCATGCTCGGCGTCGGTGCTCAGGGTCACGGTGTAGAGGGTGTTCACATCGTAGGCGTCGTTGGGCTCGAAAATCATGCGGTAGTTGCTGTCTTCCCAGCGGAAGGTGCCTTCAACTTCAGGCTCTATGTGGAAGGCCGCCTCGGTGGCCTCGGTGTTCATGTCCCAGTTGAATTCGAGCATCACTGGGGTGTTGGCCTTGAGCGGAGCGTCGCCCTCGTGCCACACTGGTGAGTAGCTGGTGACCTCGGGTGGGGTTTCTCTGACGCGTGCCAGGTCGAAGTTGCAGTAGGTCGACTTGTTGGCCTCGATGGTCACTTCCTTGGTTTGGCTGTAGTAGTGCTCTTGCTCCACCTTCACCTTGTAGGTGCCAGGGTCGAGCATCTTGAAGGCGTAGATTCCGTTGAACATGTCGTCGGTGTAGCAGGTGTCGAGTGGCACGTCGTTCATGTCCATCAGCACTACGGTGGCGTTGCTCACCGGCTCGCGGTTGTCGTCGCCAAACATGATGAAGTCGTTCATGGTGCGTGGCATGCGGTTGTCGCGCAGGTTGCCTGCCAGTGCGCCTTTGTCAAAGTCGTTGTAGCCAAAGTAGTCGTCGGCACCCAGCGAGAAGTTCCAGCCCTCCATCCAGCAGTAGTTGTCATTCATCAGGCGATAGGTCTCGGGTATGTAGTCGTGGAATGAGCCCTCGCTCAGCATCGACACTGCATGGTTGCCGCGCAGCACGCCCAGTCCGGCATTGTTCCAGTCGGGATAGAAGGTGAAGTCGCCAGCAATCTGGTAGCCGCTGGTCCACACTGCTGCGAGGTTCTGCTGCAGGCGCTCCATCAGCCGCAGTGCGAGGATGTCGCTGCCAGCAACCACGGGTGCTCCCGTGGGGCCGCGATAGAGGCCCAGGATGTGGTTGCGGCGGCTGGGCACTCCTGTGGCATTGCTGTGGATGGAATAGAAAATGTCGGCTCCGCTGCTGTTGCACAGTGCCACGATGGTCGACAGGGCAAGGTCGTCGCTGGTGCGATTCGACACTCGCGACATGCTGGTGGTGTAGCCCTTGGCTCGCAGGCAGTTGTTAAGGGCAAATCCTTTCTTTAGGTTGGAGTTCGACTCCCAGTAGCCTGCTGTGTCGCCAGCTGCAAACGGGAAAATCACCACATTGCGGTCGTCACTGTCGTGTCCGCCATGCCCGGGGTTGATGTACACGTGCGGTTTGTCTTGGGCACTTGTCAGGCTGCTTGCTACTGCTGCAACCATTATTATCGCTATTGTGTAAAAAGTCTTTTTCATCAGTATATATATAATATAATGTGTTGCAGTTAATCGGTTATTTGTAGGGTGAGCATTGTGAGATGGCCGTCGATGGTGGTGAAGACTATCTTGCCGCCACCGCAGGTGGGCTGCATGGTCATCGATGTTTTGGCCGTTAGCTCATGCTTGAACGTGCCATCGGCCTTCAGTAGCAGGATTTGCGACGAGGTGAACTGGTAGCCGTCGTCGCTTGCGTTTTGTGCTACAATGTAGTTGTTGTCGTACCAGCATGGCATTTCGTAGTTGCCAAGCTCGGCCTTGATGTGGCCTTCAAGGTCAATCACCACTATGCCGCGTCCGGCAGCAAAAAATGCCACCTTGTCGCCGCCCGGCGAGAGCGATGCCCACAAATAGCCGGCATGGCTCTCTACGGGCGAGTAGCGTCGCTCCTTGTCTCCAGTCGATATCACAATTTCCGAGCCCTGGGTGTAGACGCTGGTTCCCAAATGTGTAGCGCTCACAAAGGTTCTTTTCTCGCCCTTGATTGCCATGCCTTGTGTGCCAGCGGCTATCGTTACCGCGCCGTTCTGTGGCTCGAGCAACACTTGGCTGGTGCTGGAGTCTAAGTTGAAGCGCAAGCCGCTCCTGTACACGAGGTGGTTCTCGGGGTTGACCTGTGCCGTCACGAAGTAGACATTTCCGTCCTCGCCCCACTTGGGAGCGTAGCCGGCACCGTTTTGGTTGCTAATGGTGGTCACTTTGTTGGTCTCAAGGTCGAGAAGTTTGAGGCCGTGAGCGTCGGCATCGCTGTAGAGCAGCTTGTCGCCTGTTTGGTTGAGGGTGGGGTAGAAGGCAGCCTCGTGCCCGTCTTGTAGCAGCGGTGTGGTTTTGGTTATCGCCACCTGCTGGGCGCTCACCACGAGTGCTACTGCTCCCATCAATGATAATATTGTTCTTTTCATTGTTATGGTTTGTTTTAGAGATTGTGGTTTTCTGGTTGCAGATTTGTTGATTTCTGCAAAGGTAAGTATAAAAATGTAAATGAGCAAGCGATATTTGTTTTAATTTGAATCTTAGTGAAGCTGTCGCAGCATGACAGAATTTTGATATTTGAGTTTTTTGTTCTATTTTTGCGCATTATGAAATTATTATTTCCGACCATCAACTTCAAGCATTTGTTATTGGGTGTCTTGCCAGTGGCATTGATGGGGTGTGGCACGGGCTCACAGCTCGTGGGGGGCCAGCATGTGGTCTCGGTCCACAATGTTGCAGCGGCGGGACACAGAGTCACCATAGTCAAGCCCACCCAGCAGGCAAGTATTAAGTTCGTCAGTCACCACCAGGCGGGCTTCGTCGGTGCGCCGAGCATAGGCGACACTGCAATCTATCTCAACGTGGCTGCGGCCTTCACACGCGACATCGAGTCGCTGCAGGTGTGTGGCGATCATGTGGTGCTTGGCGAGCTCATCAAGGGCTACGACGATGTCACTGCCACGGGTCACATGCTCATTATTGATGACAAAGTGAGCATTTTGCCCAATTCTCGGTTGCGTGAGTCGCTCAGGCAGGCGGTGGCAGGCAAGGGCTACCTCTTCCAGCAGTGTCACATTGTAGAGGATGGCCAGGGCAGGGTGGAGCGCATTCCGCAGGCCATTCGCGAGCGCAAGGCTCACATCATCTACAGGGCCGTTTGCACTTTGGGCGATGGCTCGGTAGCAATAGTGCAAGGCGACGAACCCATGTATTGTCACGAGTTTATCGATGCTCTGGTGCATCTGGGAGCCCAGCAGGCTCTCTACCTCGACATGGGCACGTGGGCATGGGGGTGGCTCCGGGAGCAGGGCAAGCCCGCTCAGGAGCTGGCTGAGCACTTCTTCAACACTCGTTTCCAGAGCAACTGGCTGCAGATAACCACAAAATAACGCAGGGCGCACTGTGGCTTGCGTTCATTTTTCCTCAACAAGCTATGGCCAATGTTGCTCGGTAATGAAATAATGCCTACCTTTGCGCTCGGCTGCGCGTGTTTTTAGAGTGTGAATCGCGTCTCTTCGCTCAATCATGATGATATACCAAGATTTACTATAAAACAACAATTAACCGCTATGAAGAAATTCTTACTTTCACTATCAGCACTAATTATTGCAGTGCTGGTTATGCCTCTGCCAGTGAAGGCAGGAGTGCGCTACGTCAAGGCGGGAGCCACTGGCGACGGCAGCTCGTGGCAAAATGCCACAGGTAGCCTGCAGACGGCAATCAACGCCTCGCAGGCAGGCGACGAGGTGTGGGTTGCTGCCGGCACCTATCGCCCCGACTCATTAATCAAGAATAACAAACCTACCTCGCGGGCCTTCTTCCTCAAAGATGGCGTCTCGCTCTACGGAGGCTTTTCCGGTAACGAGGCCAGCAAAGATGCCCGTGCAGTGGGCGATAAACCCTACCTGATGCTCAATGCCACCATACTGAGCGCCGACGACGACGTGCCCGACGTGTGGGAGCGAGCTATCGACGAGGGTTCTTCTTTCCGCCTCACCTGGCGCGTCGAGAACAACGAGGTGATAGGCACCAGTGGCAATGCCAGCCATGTGCTTTACACCCCCGACGTTATCCAGCACAAGACAGTGATAGACGGCTTCACACTCACTGGCGCTAATGCCAACGTGTGGCAAGCCAAGGCCTATGGCGGAGCCCTCTACGCCCGCGGCAATGTGGTGCTCAACGCCTGCCAGGTGCTCGAGAACTCGGGCTACTTCAAGGCGCAGTCCACAACCGACAGCAACACCTATGGCGGCGCGGTCTTCCTCAATGGTGCTGCCGACGCTGCTGTGACCAACTGCTATTTTGCGCGCAACTACAGCCACTCGAGCTATGGCAACGGAGTGGGCGGTGGCATCTACGCGCAGAACATACGCGTCGAGAACTGCACCTTCGAGGACTGCGTGGCACTCGATGCTGGCGGCGCTGTCTACAACCAGGGCGGGACGGTTGACCACTGCACCTTCCTTAACTGCTACGGTGGCAGCGGCGGGGCCATCTACAACGACGGAAATGCCTCGTTCAACAACGTTTACAACTGCCGCGGCCTGCTGGGCGGTGGCATCATCAACTGGGGCAATGCTACCTACAACGTGGTGGCTGGCTGCTATGCCGACGCGCTTGAGTATGGCGACACCATGGGCGGTCGCGGTGGAGGCATCCTCGCTGCCGACGGCATGGTGCTGGGCTCGGTGGTCTACAACAACCAGGCCTTCTGGGGTGGCGGCATCTACTGCACCGGTGGCAAGGTAGTGAACTGCACCGTGCAAAACAACATGCTGCGCGCCGAGAGCGACACCGCCAACGTGGGCTATCAGAACCATGCCCTCATAGCCAGTCTCACTTCTAACACCATTGGCAACCCCGATGCCGCTGCGGCCAACTTTGTGCAGCCCACCACCTTCAAGGGCATAGCGCAGACCGATGCGCAGCTGCAGCAGCTCATGGCGGCCAACTGGAGCTTGGCCACTGGCTCTGAGTTCATCGATGCCGGCACACTCACTGAAGGTGTGACCGAGGCCACCGACATTGCCGGCAACCAGCGTGTGATGGGCAACAGCATCGACGTGGGAGCCTACGAGAGCAGCGACGCTGCCGACGCGCCTAACATTGTTGTCACCCTTTCCCGCCCTGGCATGACCGTTAGAATTGGCACCGGTGGAAACACTGGCGACAAGTTCACAATCGACTGGGGCGATGGCAACCCCGTGGAATATAGCAGTGCTGCCTACTATAGTCATGCCGTCACAGGCAACCAGGTGAAAATCTATGGCGACAACCTGCTCGTGTTCCAGGCAGTGGAACAGGGCATTGCCGCGCTGGAGTTCAACAACGTGCCAGCGCTCTATCGCATCATGGTGGGCAACAATAGCCTCAAGAGCCTTGACCTCTCGCAATGCCCAAGCGTCAATGGCCTCTATGCTGAGATGAACCAGCTTGAGAGCCTCGATGTGGCAAGCTGCACAGCTATGCGTGTGCTCGACGTGCACGAGAACCAAATCAGTGGTACAATCGACTGCTCGGCAATGAGCGAGCTCTCGAAGGTGGACGTGGCCAACAACCGCCTCACATCGTTGCTGCTGCCGCATCATGCTAATGTCAACTCTATTGACTGCGCCACCAACCAGCTCGAACAGCTCGACCTGAGCGGTCTCACTGGCCTCGACTACCTGAGTTGCCACACCAACAATCTGCAGGCGCTCGACCTCTCAAGCCTGGGCATGGTGACCGAGCTCTATGCCTACGACAACCAGATTGCCAGCGTCGACCTCACTCACTGCACTCATGCTACCACCATCAATCTGGCCGGTAACCAACTGAGCACAATCGACGTGAGCAAGAACACCGCACTCACCGGGCTTTACCTCTACGAGAACGAGCTCACGGGCCTCGACTTGAGCGGCATAAGCACAGTGCGCTGGCTCAACGTGGGCTACAACCACCTGCCAGCCCTTGATGTTGCCAAGCAGACCAACCTCTCGATGCTGCTTGCCGACTACAACGACATTGCCTCTATCGACCTCTCGCACAATGCCTCGCTCAGCCAAATCAAGCTCAGCCATAACAAGTTGCAAGCCATCGACGTGAGCAAGCAGCCTTACCTGAGTTGGCTAAAGGTGGACAATAACGATATTGCCCAGCTTGACCTCAGTGCCAACGGCTACCTCTACTGGCTTGAGTGCGACAGCAACCGAATTGCAAGCCTTGACCTTGGCCACAACACCTATCTGCAGTGGCTCGCTGCCCAGGGCAACCTGCTCACCTCGCTCGACCTCAGCCATAACACCGGCTTGCAGGGTCTCACGCTCCAGGGCAACCGCATGGACGCCGATGCCATCAATTCCATAATAGGCCAATTGCAAGACGTGAGCAGTGTGGAGATTACCGACAACAACCGCCTGTGGGGACGTCAACTCAACATCAGCTACATGCCAGGCACTATACAGGCACAAGTGGCCGATGCCGAAGCCAAGGGCTGGATTGTTACAGCTTTGTGTGGCAATATCCCAGGCGACGTAAACGGCGACGGAGTGGTGTCGAGTGTAGATGTCACTGCCATCTACAACTATCTGCTCAACAGCGACACCACCTATTTGGCCACGAGCGACGTGGACGGCGACGGAGCCATCACCAGCACCGACATCACTGTGATCTACAACATCCTCATGGGAGAGTAACCTCACCCTCCCACGAGCTATAAAGCGTCATCCCCAGTGGAGAGTTTTGTGCTCCACTGGGGATGTCTTTCTTTGCCCATAGCAGAATTTAGAATCATGTCCTTTTTTAACGTGAGTTCGATGAATTTGTCGTTTGAAAAATGCGATTTAGCGAGACAAAGTTTTAGCTTGCTGAAAACCTTGCGAGTGTGAGCATTTTATCCAAAATCAGTGCGTTAACTGCTCCCCCTCTAAGTTAGAGGGGGATGCAGGGGGAGTGTGCCCCCCTTGACAGTAATCACACTCCTCAGGGTCGCACTCCCTCTCCTCCGCCCTAAAGGGCACCTCCTCTCAGGCAGAGGAGGAGTACAGCTCCTCTATCTTAGAGGAGCAGCCTGAGACACAGATGTTTATTTTTGTCGAACTCACGTTTTTTTATTAGGTGCTACAGGAGCAAACGGGAGGTTTGTAGGTGAGTGTCAATGCTCTTGTGGGTCTTGTTCATCATTTCTTTTCCATAGTGGGAAAAGTGACTGAATCAAGAAGCGGTGTATGGTGCCGTCGTTGTGTGTTGCTGTTCTTTTTGGTATTTTAACTATTCATAAAGGAATGTTTATATTTATTCATACTTAAAATGTATAATTACTATAATTTGTCCAAAAGTCAAATAAATATAGGCAATTAAGGTGGGTATAATTATAAAATTTAACTAAAATAATAGATTGTAAACATTAATTAACCATAAAATCATTTGTTGGGGTATGGTTTTTGTTATACCTTTGCAATCGTTTTGCGCACTTGTTTTGCGTTTACAGGAGATTTAATCCAACCAGAAATAGTAGTGATTTAAATGCTGATTGGAATTAAAGTTATGAAAAAATATATCTAAAATAATTAATTTGCATTAAAAATATTCTTAACAAAAAACTTATTATGATGAGAAAACTATTCTTATTCGTGACGGCATGCCTATTGACATGCGCCACACAAACTGTGAAGGCAGATGACTATACCTTCGACCTCCGCACTCTGGAGATTGGAGGTGAGGTAGTGTCGCCTTATACCGAGACCACTATTCCACAAGATGGTGTGAATATCTTTGTTAGAACTCGTTCAGAATATGGAGTGGGAATGCTTCCTGTTAATTTATATGCGTGGAAGCATGACGGAACTAAATTACTAGGTGATTTTCCTGGACTTGAACTACATAGTTCAAATCTCAAATATGTGACCACTAATGACAATGAAGGCAACAAGGTTAGTTATTACTATTATCATTTTGACAAAAGTATTCTTGACGAAAACCTTGTGAAGAATCCGTTAGGTGTCGTTTTTAAAGTGGGTTCAAATCAATGTTCAGATATTTTTATTTATGCCGAAGGCAACTATTTCTACAACTTTGTGGGATATAATAATAATGTGCCAGCAACAAACGAGACATCAAATTATGTTTCTGGTGGCGAGCGAATAATTCCTGCTACAGGAACAAACGTTTTCGTTCGTGAAATGAATAACGATAATAACACTTATAATAATAATGCGGAAATTTGGTTGCATGCATGGAATGCTGACCACGCTGATTTGCTTGGTGGCTGGCCAGGATTACAAATGACAGACTATATTTATATGGATGGTGTTAAATGGTTCTATTGGCATACCGACAATACCTCTTGGGGTGGCATCGTTTTCTCGCAGAATGGTAGCAACCAGACGGTAGATATTAATAATTCAGAGCCTAATAAAGCTTTTGGTGCTGGTGATAACTTTTATACATATAAACCATTTGAAAAGCAATGGGACGTCAATAAGTGGTGCTTTGCTGTTGAGAATGACAAGCAATATTTCCAAAATAGAATTCCTCTCAAGGACCGCACTGCTAATTTCAAGGTTTGGACCTATAATGAGGTAGCTCTGAACAACCAGATTGTCATGACCGATCCTGAGAACAAGTTCCGCCTTACCTTCACTCTTGGCAGTGGAAAGTCGGTTAATGATATTCAATTTGACAAGACAAATGGTCGCCTTGAGTTGCCACAGTATAGCACCATCAAGGTTGAGTCACTCACCGATTATTGTCTCAACGAGGTAATTCTTGGTCCCTTGACAACCACAATTGCTTGGGGGATAGATGATAATTATTCTACAAATCCAAAAGAGGATGACCACATTCACGATTGGATTCAAGCAGGTGAATCGGAGAATACCCCTGATTATTATTATCTTGCTAATTTCTTTAGAGATGTTGTTGTTGATCAAAAGGAATTAACAGTAGGTGGCAATCAAGGTTCTGGTTTGAAGGATGGCACTCGTTTCATTGGTCCCAAAATTTATGTTCGCAACGAGGCCATAGCTTCCGACAAGTTGACTTTTGCCGACCACAATGTGAAGCAAGCAAAGCATTTCCTTACCGATGATCTAGTTGGTGTTGACGTATTTGAAGGCTACTTGATTTGCCGCAGCGTCACTCCAATTTCGGATGAGTACAAGCACAAGCCAGTTGCCGGTCAAAAGATTCTAAAGGTAAATGGCAGCACCCCCGCCTATGCCGACCCTGCAACTCCTCAATATAGCTGGATTGCACTCAAGATTGACAATCCATCAAGCTTGATTGGCGCTCAGCTGCACAATGTGCGTGGCACCTATTGTGGTGATGTAGATAATGATCACTCTCACCATGGATGGATGAACCCAACAATGAAGGTCGACTCTTATGAGAAGGTTGCCGAGGGTGTTACAACCACGCTTAACACTTACTGTGTTGCCAACTTCAGTGAGCAAAAGAAAGAAAACAAAAACGGCTACACACCTAAGTACTTCTACATGGAGCCTCGTCACTGGGAGATTTGCAACGTGACCGATGTAATGCGTACTCCTAACCAGGTGGTTTACGCCCCCACCGAGAATGCTCTGTTCCCTGCCGATAAGAGCAACTACTATCCTCGTCAGGGTGTCGCTGGTTCGGCTGCTTTGAAGGACTTTGAGGCTGCATGGGCAGCTGTTGATGAAGTTACAGGTGCTAATTACTTGACCTATAATCACGTCTTCAACATTGAGCACGCTATTGCACTGACTCAAGACTGGAACCAAACAAACGACACTGATTACGATTATCCATTGAATACTCCTAACCCAACATATGATCAAGAGTGCGAAAATGACTATCACTTCTTCTTGTGGGGTATGCCTGACACAAAGATTAATCGTGAAGTTGGTTACACCGACCAGAACTTTGCTACTGCCGACCTTGTCTACTTCAGCCGCTACGATGTTCAGAACAACCTTAATGCCTACAAGAACGACTTGCGCATCATGGTCAACAATCCATCAACCGATTTGAGCGCAGTTAAAGATCTTGCTGTTACTCGCCGTGACCGCCTTGGTGACAATCCTGTAACAATTGCAACATTGGCAAGGCAAGGCGAGGGTCAATATAAGGTTGTTTATAATAATGAAACTCAAACCATAACAAACAATGTGGATGATATCCTGCAAAAGGGTGACACTCATTATACTAATCCTGATAAGGTTTATAATCTCAAGAGCACTGATGAGAATGATCCTAACATCATCTTCCTCTCCGACCGTTTTGTAAGTAATATACTCACTGGCGAGACTGACATCACAAACCAGAACGACTACTTCCAGTATCGCGTTGAGCCTATAGGCGAAACACCAGATTGGGTAACTTGCGTGGTTCATGGTGTGCCGGTTTACAAGACAAACAACTACGGACTTACTCGAGCAGAGTATGAGCAGAGTGATGTTGATGGCGACACCGATCGCCACCTCACTGAGGATGCTAATGTTAGCATTGAATTTACTGCATCACGTCCTACTGATGGCTATTGCGCCGACATGTACAACGTTTGGCGTGGTGAGAACACCACTGATTTGAGTAAAAGTAGTATCGAGGGTGCACTCGATATGCAAAGTGTTTGGACTAAGGAATTTGAGGCTAACGATACTTACAACAGCCCAGTGAACTTCTATGTTCCCGTTCAATGGACCGAGTATAACGACAACACCTATGGCACTTACAAGCGTGAGATTTCTGATGCTAGCGTCTATATTGATGCGAATGATGTTATGGCTTCGACCGTTGCTCATAATGATGGCTCTCGTTGGTGCCATGCCAACGTTACCGTTGTGACTACTATCGACAAGACCGAGAAGGATTCTCGCTATCTCGTGAGAGTTTGGCGTGAGCAAAATGGAGCATTGACACTTCTCAACACATTGAACGATCTCACAGGTAGCGACTTTTATGGTGATGGCTATAACTGGGAGACCAATTACAGCCACATGGCAATGATGGGCAAGCAGAATGAGGAGGAATTTAACAACACTCAAACTATACAATTCACTATCAACGACACTTTCATTGCTAAGCCTCGCACTGCTGGCGCGCCGGCAATTGGCCTCAAGGCCGACAATGGCAACTTCGACATGGAGGATGTGAACTACTACATCACACTCTACGTGCGCGACGATGCTACCGACAAGTACTATGTCAAGACTCAAGCGGTGCCAGTGAAAAACTCTATCCCCACCGGCATTAGCACTGTTAAGACTGGCGCTCAGGTTGAGAGCGTGCGCTACTACAACACTATCGGTGTTGAGAGCAGTGAACCCTTCAAGGGCGTGAACATTGTGGTTACTCGCTACAGCAACGGTACCACAACTACTACTAAAATGATTAGGTAATTTTTTCTCAGAATAAATTTTTTGTTGTCTCTGGTTGCGGGCTGGGTTAAGTTCGCAACCAGATTTTTTTGCGGCCTGCTGATTTGCCCCCTCAGTTGCTCTGTGGTGAGAAATAAAACTTGCAGATTTCTGCCATAGTTTTAAAATAATGTGTACCTTTGCATTATCAATTCAACAATAACAATAACACATTAAAATTATATTATGGCAACTACTCCCGAGTTTAAGTATGCTCCCATGTTCCAGCTGGGACCCGACAAAACCGAGTATTATCTGCTCACCAAGGACTATGTGACCGTGAGCGAGTTTGAAGGCAAACCAATCCTGAAGATAGAGCCCGAGGCCTTGACCATGATGGCCAACGCGTGCTTCCGCGACGTGTCGTTCATGCTGCGCCGCTCGCACAACGAGCAAGTGGCAAAAATCCTGAGCGACCCTGAGGCAAGCGAGAACGACAAGTATGTGGCCCTCACATTCCTGCGCAACGCCGAGACATCGGTCAAGGGCCAGCTGCCACTGTGCCAAGACACCGGCACCGCCATCATCCACGGCGAGAAGGGCCAGCAGGTGTGGACTGGCTTCTGCGACGAGGAGGCTCTGTCGCGTGGCGTGTTCAAGACCTACACCGAGGAGAACCTGCGCTACTCGCAGAACGCCCCACTCACCATGTTCGACGAGGTGAACACCCGCTGCAACCTGCCGGCGCAAATCGACCTGGAGGCTACCGAGGGCATGGAATACCGCTTCCTGTGCGTGACCAAGGGCGGCGGCAGCGCCAACAAGACCTACCTCTATCAGGAGACCAAGGCCCGCATCCAGAATCCAGGCACGCTCATTCCCTTCCTCGTTGAGAAGATGAAATCGCTGGGCACCGCAGCTTGCCCACCTTACCACATCGCTATCGTGATAGGCGGCACCAGTGCCGAGAAGAACCTCCTGACCGTGAAGTTGGCATCGACCCACTACTACGACGAACTGCCCACTACCGGCGACGAGACTGGCCGCGCATTCCGCGACCTGGAGCTCGAGAAACAACTGCTCGAGGAGGCCCACAACATAGGGCTTGGCGCTCAGTTTGGCGGCAAATATCTGGCTCACGACGTGCGCGTGGTGCGCTTGCCACGCCATGGTGCCTCGTGCCCCATCGGCCTGGGCGTGAGTTGCAGTGCCGACCGCAACATCAAGGCTAAAATCAATAAAGATGGCATCTGGATTGAGAAACTCGACGACAACCCCGGCTCACTCATCCCCGAGGAGCTGCGCAAGGCTGGCGAGGGCGATGCTGTGAAGATAGACCTGAACCAACCCATGAGCGAGGTGTGCAAGATTTTGAGCCAGTACCCCGTGAGCACCCGTCTGAGCCTTAACGGCACCATCATCGTGGGCCGCGACATAGCTCATGCCAAAATCAAGGCTCGCCTCGATGCTGGCGAGGGCATGCCCCAGTATCTCAAGGATCACCCCATCTACTACGCTGGTCCGGCCAAGACACCTGCCGGAATGGCATGCGGCTCGATGGGCCCCACCACTGCAGGACGCATGGACCCCTATGTGGATGAGTTCCAAGACCACGGAGGCAGCCTCGTGATGCTCGCCAAGGGCAACCGTTCGCAGGCCGTGACCGATGCCTGCAAGAAACATGGCGGCTTCTATTTGGGCTCGATAGGCGGTCCTGCCGCTATCCTGGCGCAGAACAACATCAAGAGCATCGAGTGTGTGGAGTATCCCGAGCTGGGCATGGAGGCCATCTGGAAAATTGAAGTTGAGGACTTCCCTGCATTCATCCTCGTCGACGACAAGGGCAACGACTTCTTCAAGCAAATCAAGCCCCGCTGCCCCATGAGCAAGTGATAATAGCCCATAACAAACCATGTCAGGGACAACCAGAGCGTGTTGTCCCTGATTTTTTTCGGTTTTGTTGCTAAATAATCTCTTCAAAGCACATCACAAAATCTAAAATCTAATCAAAAATGTGGCAGAATCAAAATTTATTACTACTTTTGCAAGTTGATAGGGTGTGGTCTTCACATTCTGCTATAGGAAAATAGATAATTATTTAAACTGTTTTTATAATGGCTGACAAAGATAGAGTGGCTCGTAACAACAAGATAATAAAATGGTTGTGGCGAGGTTTGGCAATATTTTTTATTGTGGCTTTTGTGGCATTTTTTCTTATTTATAACGGAATAATTGGCTACATGCCCCCTGTGGCAGAGCTGCGAAATCCTACCGACAACTTTGCTTCTACAATGTATACCGACGATGGAGTGGAGATGGGTAAAATCTTCCAGAGCAAGGGTAACCGCTACTTTGTGGACTACTCCGAGCTTCCTGCATGCCTCAAGGATGCTCTCATCGCCACCGAGGATGAGCGATACTACGACCACTCGGGTATCGATGCTACGGCTATTGCCCGATCGGTGATCAAGCGCATCATCATGGGACAGAAAGAAGCTGGCGGTGGCAGTACCATCACTCAGCAGCTGGCCAAGCAGCTCTATTCGCCTTCGTCTAAAAACATCTTTGAGCGCGCGCTGCAGAAACCCATCGAGTGGGTGATTGCCATGAAGCTCGAGCGTTATTTCACAAAGGAGGAGATAATGCAGATGTACTTCAACCAGTTCGACTTCCTGAACAACGCTGTGGGCATCAAAAGTGCTTCCTATGTGTACTTTGGAAAAAACTCTCCTTTAGACCTGAGCGTGCCCGAGGCAGCACTGCTGGTGGGCATGTGTAAGAATCCATCTTACTACAATCCTCGCCGTTACCCTGACCGCGCCCTGAGACGACGCAACCTAGTGCTCGAGAAAATGGCTCAGGCAGGTTATCTCACACCAGCCGATTGTGAGAAGGCCAAGAACACGCCCATCGACCTCTCGAACTATCACGTGGTGACCCAGAGCGGAGGCTTCGCACCCTACTTGCGCGAGGAAGTGAAGCGCATGATGATGGCCAAGCGCCCCGTCTACAGCGACTATCCCATGTGGAACAAGCAGGCTTTCTATGACGACTCCACTCAGTGGGTCGACAACCCCCTCTACGGATGGTGCAACAAGAACCACAAGAGCGACGGCCGGCCCTACAACATCTACACCGACGGCCTCAAGATTTACACCACCATCAACAGCAAGATGCAGCAGCATGCCGAGCAGGCAGTGGAGGAGCACATGAAGAAACTGCAAAGCGGATTCTGCTCCAAGCCAGGCCGCGACCCCTATGCGAGCAGCGGTCTGCCCAAGCAGGTGCAGGAGCGACTGCTCATGAACACCATCCGCAACTCGGCCCGCTACCGTGCACTCAAAGCTCAGGGCATGAGCGAGGAGCAGATACTCGTAAATTTCAAGACAAAACAGCAACTCAAGAATATCTACGACCCCATTAATGGCGACTCGACCAAGCAGAGCAGCATGTTTATCTCGCCGCTCGACTCACTCAAGTTTGCCAAGAACATTTTGCGCTGCGGCATGATGTCGATGGATGCCATCACTGGAGAGGTGAAGGCCTATGTGGGCGGTCCCGACTTTGCTCACTTCAACTACGACATGGTGTCGGTTGGGCGTCGTCAGATTGGTTCTACAATGAAGCCCTACCTCTACTCGCTGGCGATGGAGTGTGGCTATAATCCGTGTGATCAAATCTCTAACGCCCGCGTTAACATCAACGGCTGGAGTCCGCGTGGCGGCGGTGGCGGCGGCATGCTCACTCTCAAGCAGGCAATCACCACATCTAACAACACCTGTGCCGCGCGTCTGGTCGACCTGCTCAAGGTCACCAACCTCATCACAATGCTTCACAACTACGGACTGACCAACGATTTCGACACTGTGGCTCCGTTGTGCTTGGGTTCGTGCGAAATCTCGGTTAAGCAGCAAGTGAGCGGATATTCGGTCTTCGCCAATAAGGGAATACGCAGCGACCCAATATTTGTGAAGTACATCTACGACAGTCACGGCAACCTCATTGCCGAGTTCAAGCCCAGGCAGAAGGAAGTGCTGAGCGAGCGCTCAAGCTACTGCATGGTTGACATGCTCAAGAACGTGATTAACTCGGGTACCGGTACTGCGGCACGAGGCTATGTGGGCGACATCGAGATGGGCGGAAAGACCGGAACCACCAACTCCAACATGGACGGTTGGTTCATGGGATTCACACCACAGCTGGTTACTGGTGTGTGGGTAGGTGGTGAGGAACGCTACATCCACTACAATGGTGTGGGTGCCACTCAGGCGCTCCCTATTTGGGGTAAGTACATGAAACTGGTGCTTGAGGACGAGTCGATTAAGACCTACACCCGCGATGCCAAATTCCCGATTCCTAAGGACTTTGACTATTGCTACCGACCCAAGGAGCTTGCGCCTCGCAACAATTACGAGATAGGCAGCACAAACGCCAGGAAAGGTGGCGGTGGCGCAGCCCAGCAAGCAGGTACGCAAAATGCCACAAGGCGTCGCGAGGAGCCCCACCAGGCCGAGAACATGAAGGGTGTTTTTGACTAATTAGTTCCTCTGTCAATCGTTCTTGCTCAACCGGGTAAGAGCCGTAAAATGATAATTCAAGGACTGCTGGAGCACATGCTCCGGCAGTCCTTTGGTTTTAGCCAGGCGAGTAATCGGTTGAAGTTGGCTTTCGACTTGCTCGAGGGTGTAGTCTGCAGTTTTGCGACACCCTCCGCGCAAGACAATTGGCAGAGCATGCTCTGTAGCTGCAAATAGCTCCGCAATTAACACAGAATAGGGTAAAAACAAAGGAGTGTGTTAAATTATGTTTAAAAACAATCTAAATTCAAGCAATGGCTTTGGCGTGCAAGAAAAAAGTTGTACCTTTGCAGTCGCAAATCGCGGGGTGGAGCAGTGGTAGCTCGTTGGGCTCATAACCCAGAGGTCGTTGGTTCGAATCCGGCCCCCGCCACTAAGACAAAAGTCTCAGCCTATTGAGGTTGAGACTTTTTTGTTTTTTTATAGTAGCTATAGTAGCTATAGTAACTATAATGATTGTAGTGGGGTGCTACTCATTAGTGGGTTAAAACTCCTATGAGGGTGGCGCTGGTGGCTCGCTCGACGGTGCACATGACCAAGTCGCCCACTTTAGCGTCGCCGGCGGGGAAGACGATGACCTTGTTCTGCTGGGTGCGGCCAAACATGTCGTCTTTAGAGCGCTTGCTATAGCCCTCGACAAGTACTTCAAAGGTCTTGCCCACGTCGTTGCGGTTGCTGCACAGCGACAGCTCGTTCTGAAGGGCTATCATGCGGTTGAGTCGGTCGATTTTGACCTTTTCGGGCACGTTATCGGGCAGACGCTTAGCGGCAAAGGTGCCAGGGCGCTCGCTGTACTTGAACATGAAAGCCGAGTCGAAACCCACTTCGCGCATGAGGCTGAGGGTGAGCTCAAAGTCGTCGTCGGTCTCGTTGTGGAAACCAGTGAACATGTCGGTCGAGATGCCGCAGTCGGGCATCGCCTGGCGGATGCGTGCTATGCGGTCGAGGTACCACTCGCG
>CAMHNO010000023.1 GCA_946186575.1 uncultured Prevotellaceae bacterium | reverse complement strand
CTAACAGGGAGCTTCGAGCCCAGCGCTCGTGGCTCCCTTCTTTTTTTGTCGGCCCTGGGCTCGTCGAGCCTGCCACCGCTGCCCTCGTCGTCCCCGCCGTCCCCGCCGTCTCCGCCGCCCCCGTCCTTGGACCAGAGCCCTAAGCCCCGCCACGCCTCTGTGCCGCCGGCATGCTCAGGAGCATCTATTATAAATTAAACCCTTGCAACGATAGAGTGTCAAACATTAAGGCCCTTACTCTATTTGGCGGGTTTGGGCTATTTGATTTAGGTTGTAAATAAATATTACTTGATATGAGAAATTCGCGGTTAATGTGCACCTTGATGATGCTGTGTGTACTGGCTACCTCGCTGGCAGCAGAGAATGAAATGGATAAGGCGATAGCTCCCTTTGCACGCAATGTGCAACGTGTGGTTCAGGATTTTGCCCTCTCGCATGCCCGAAAACATCAGCGTCCGGAGAAGTTTGTTGGCATTCCTACTCGCAACAGCGATGTGAGTTTGCTGTGGGCGAGTACCTTCGACGAGAGTTATGGGTGCATCTTCGGTAGTGTTAAAGGCAGGTTTGAAAATCTTCTTGAAGTTGGCTATAATGCCCAGGACGAGCATGTGGATGTGGCATTTCGCAACCATGTGATGATAGTAACTCGCAGCGACAATGCTGGCAACATAGTGGGGGCTGAATTCTATCATTATGATACGGGCAAGCTTGAGCCTCTTGATTTTGTAATGCAGGTGGTTGATGGCAATGAGTTATATTTCAATAGCAAAGGCAAAACGGTGAAGCCTGACAAGGTGCAAAAAGAGCTTGACCGCGGATTGAAAAAGCATGAAACTGCTGAGGTTGCTAATTCACAGACGCTGCAGTGGATACCTTTCCGCAAGATAGGCAACTACATCGATGCCCAGGAAGACATCACGCTCTCGCAGCTGCCAGTGCTCGTCTATGCCAGCTACAAGAACAATGAGTTTGCCACCCATGCTGCGAGCATGCTTGATGCAAGCAGCTATAGCCACATCATCTTCAAGAAGCAGGTGGGCGAGGTATCGCTAAAGCGCGACAATGGGGGCGCGCATGTGTATTCGCTCAACGACCCATCAAGCATCAAGACTATGTTTCGTGGCTACAAGGATAATGAGCTGTTCCCCATTCTTGCCACAAGTGAGTATCTAACGACTCACAAGATGATGCCCTTCAGCCGCTGGAAGCACCCCGAGAAGGTGGTGCCCATGGAGCGCGACAAGCAGGAGGCTGTGGCAGACTACTATGGCGGTCGTGCTATTAAGAGCTCGCGCTGGCTTGCCAACATGGAAGAGAGCGACCGCAAGCTCTATGTAGTGGAGTTTAAGCCTCAGGCAGGTGTGTCGTTGGCGGTGATAGTGTGCTTCATAGGCAACAAACTTGAGTCGACGTTTGAGCAATGGGCCGTGGCCGAGCCAGGTCGCAACTGGTTGTGGACTCCAGGCGACAAGGGTAGTTTCATGAATGCATTGCCTGAGCTTCAGGGGTTGGCGCTCACCGACGAGGGTTTTGAGCTATACATGAGCCAGATGGTGGGCGATAAGCGTCACATGATAGTGCTGCGCGAAGTGAGCTCTATGTTTATTGAGCTTATTGATCAAGAGTTTTAGAGTAATGACTCGCAGGTTGTGAGTTTTGGTGCCTTAGTTTTTAGTTATTAGTTATTTTTCACTAACTTTGCAAACTAAAATTAAGAACTACTTTCATTAATGGCTTTAACAATGTCACGAAACAAAGACAACACCGACAATTTGACCCTACTTGGAAACCAAGGCACTCATTATGACGACAAGTATAATGCACAGGTGCTGGAAACGTTCGATAATCTGCACCCCGACAACGAATATCTGGTCACCTTCGATTGCCCAGAGTTCACTGCGCTGTGTCCAATTACAGGCCAACCCGACTTTGGGCGCATAATCATCAGTTACATACCCCGCATGCGCATGGTGGAGAGCAAGAGTTTGAAGCTCTATCTTTTCAGCTTCCGCAATCAGGGTGACTTTCATGAGGATTGTGTGAACATCATCATGAAGGATCTGGTGAAGCTCATGGATCCCAAGTACATTGAGGTGACAGGCTACTTCAATGCTCGAGGAGGCATCTCAATAATCCCCTTTGCAAACTATGGCGATGCCGACCACCAAGATTTGGTCAAGTATCGCCTGCATGAAAGTTTCAAGAATAGTAAATAACAAAACTCAGAGCAATGGCTAAGGACGCGGTGATTATTCTCTCGGGTGGCATGGACTCGTGCACCATGCTGCATGAGTACAAAGACAGTATTGCCATGGCAATAACCTTTGATTATGGCTCGGTTCAGAACAAGCAGGAACAGCACTATGCCATCGCTCAGTGCAAAGCACTGGGTATAAAGCATATTATAATTCCTCTCGACTTCATGCATCGCTACTTCAAGAGTGCGCTGCTTGAGGATGCCGCAGCCATCCCCGAAGGCAATTACGATGAGCAGAACATGAAGGCCACTGTGGTTCCATTTCGCAATGGCATAATGCTGGCTATTGCGTGCGGCATTGCCGAGAGCAATGGCCTGCACCGGGTGATGATTGCCAACCATGGTGGCGACCACACCATCTACCCCGACTGCCGCCCAGGGTTTATCGATGCCATGTCGAGGGCAATGACCGAGGGCACCTATGAGGGAATAGAGATTTTCGCTCCCTACACAAGCATTTCAAAGACCGATATTGCCCGTCATGGCAAGGCGCTGGGAGTAGACTACTCGTTGACCTACTCGTGCTACAAGGGTGGCGCCAAGCACTGTGGCAAGTGCGGCACATGCCGTGAGCGAATCGAGGCGCTGCGCGATGCCGGCATTGCCGACCCAACAATATATGAGGACTGAAATAAAGAAAAATAGCTAACAATTGTCAATTATGTACTACGTAGAAAAAATTCTTGAAATATCGTCGTGCCATCAGCTCTACCTTGACTATGAGAGCAAGTGCGAGACCCTGCATGGCCATAACTGGATTATAAAAGTGTACTGCAAGGCACGAGAGCTCGACAGCAACGGGCTGGTGTGCGACTTCACGCTCATCAAAAAGCTCATACACGACCGCATCGACCACAAGAACCTGAACGAGGTGCTCAAGTTCAATCCCACAGCCGAGAACATTGCTCACTGGGTGGTGGAGACTGTGCCCAATTGCTACCGTGCCGACGTGTGGGAGTCGCGTGACAACATGGCATCCTACGAGCGCGATGAGTAAAAGGAACGTAAAGGCCGAGTTCGCCCTCCCCTTTACACTTAACTATATAATATCACTTAACACTTAATAGTGTGTATCCTGTCAACGAAATATTTCACTCCCTTCAGGGAGAGGGCTACAACACTGGCACGGCGAGCGTGTTTGTGCGTCTGAGCGGTTGCAACCTGCACTGCAGCTTCTGCGACACCGATCATGCGCAGCACACCATGATGAGCGCAGAGCAAATTGCTGCCGAGGTTGTGCGCTACCCGCAGTCGCCACTCATAGTGCTCACTGGAGGTGAGCCCGCTCTGCATGTCGATGAAGTTCTAATAAGAGCTCTCAAGTCGACGGGTAAGCGAATAGCCATCGAGACCAACGGTACTCGCCCCTTGCCCAGTGGCATTGACTGGATAACGCTCTCGCCTAAAGGGGCCTTTGCTGGTGGCGACAACTTGCCTTGCGTGCTTGACCACTGCGATGAGCTCAAGGTGGTGTACACAGGTCAGGACTTGAGTCAATATGACCACATCCATGCGACGCACCGCTTCTTGCAGCCTTGCTTTGTGGCCGACGTCAATAAGTGTCGAGCCAATGTTCAAGCCTGCATCGGCGCTGTGCTTGCCCATCCGTGGTGGCGCCTGTCGCTCCAGACCCACCGTCTCACTGGCATCAAGTGAGTTTAATGACAAAAACACTTGCACACATCAAGTATTTTGACGAAATTTGCACAACATAAATTATTACATACAATTAAAAACACATTAAACAAATGGCAAACGAAAAGAAACAACAAGGCAATCAAATTCAGATAGAAGTTCCTAACGATGAGATGCAGGGTCGTTATGCTAACCTTGCAGTGATTTCTCACTCGCCCAACGACTTTGTGATGGACATGATATTTGTTGCCCCCAATACTCCCAAGGCTCGAGTGCAGAGCCGCATTATCATGACACCTGAGAATGCCAAGCAGCTGCTCTATGCACTGAAGGAGAATGTTGACAAATATGAGGCCCACTTTGGCGAGATACGTCCCCGTCAGGTCAACAAGAACGACGGTATCATGGATTTCCCCCTGCCCAAGGGCCAGGCTTGATAGATTTCATAATTCAGTATTCATAATGGGGCTGGCACCTTTGTTTTATTAGTAATTCACTATTGAGGCTGGCCTCGTTAATGTGCTTATTAGAAGACTATGGAGCATCAACTATTTATCTATAACACACTGACTCGCCGCAAAGAGCTTTTCAAACCATTGCAGGAGCCACATGTGGGGATGTATGTGTGCGGTCCCACCGTGTATGGCGACCCACATCTGGGTCATGCCCGTCCGTCAATCACCTTCGACGTGCTATTCCGCTACCTCAAGCACCTTGGCTACAAGGTGCGCTATGTGCGCAACATCACCGATGTGGGCCATCTGGAGCACGATGCTGATGCCGGAGAGGACAAGATAGCCAAGAAAGCCCGCTTGGAGCAGCTCGAGCCCATGGAAGTGGCCCAGTACTACACCAACCGCTATCATGCTGCGATGCGTGCCCTGAACGTGCTGCCTCCCAGCATTGAGCCTCATGCCACTGGCCACATCATTGAGCAGGAGAAGCTTGTGGAAGAGATACTTGCCAACGGCTATGCCTACGAGAGCAACGGTAGCGTGTACTTCGACGTAGAGAAATATAACCAGGACCACCACTATGGCAAGCTGAGTGGTCGCAACCTGGAGGACGTGATAAACAACAGCCGCGAGCTCGATGGTGTGGGCGAGAAACGCAACCAGGCCGACTTTGCACTGTGGAAGAAGGCTCAGCCCGAGCACATCATGCGCTGGCCTTCGCCCTGGAGCGACGGCTTTCCCGGCTGGCACTGCGAGTGCACCGCAATGGGCCGCAAGTATCTGGGTGCTCATTTCGACATTCATGGTGGTGGCATGGATCTTGTGTTCCCTCACCACGAGTGTGAGATAGCTCAGGCCGTCGCCAGCCAGGGCGACGACATGGTTCACTACTGGATGCATAACAACATGATCACTATCAATGGTCAGAAGATGGGCAAGTCGCTGGGCAACTTTATCACGCTGGAACAGTTCTTCACCGGCGAACATGAGTTGCTGGAGCAGGCCTACACGCCCATGACTGTGCGCTTCTTTATCTTGCAAGCTCATTATCGTGGCACAGTCGATTTCTCGAACGAGGCGTTGAAGGCAGCCGAGAAGGCCTATGAGCGCATGCTCGACGGTTGGCACCGCCTGAACGAGCTCAAAGCGAGCGAGACCAGTAGTGTGAAGCTTGACGACTATGCATTGCGCTGTGCCGATGCTATGAACGACGACCTGAACACTGCTCAGGTGATAGCCACCCTCTTCGATGCCTGCAAGGTCATCAACCAGGTGAACGATGGCAATGCCACTCTGTGCCAGGCCGACATCGACTCTCTTAAGGCTACGTTCAGCACTTATCTCTTTGATGTGCTGGGTGTGCGCGACGATGCCGCTGGCGGCGACAGCATTAACCTTGAGCCATACAAGAAGGCCGTGGACCTGTTGCTTGAGATGCGCAAGACTGCCAAGGCCAACAAAGACTGGGCAACCAGCGACCTGATTCGCGACCGCCTTAACGAGGCCGGCTTTGACGTGAAAGACACCAAAGACGGCTTTGAGTGGAAGGTGCGTTGACAGCATTGCTTGGCCCATCTGAAAGTTAATAACATTAATCCAAATCAGTGATTACGGTTATCATACCAGTCTACAACGTGCAAGATTATCTTGCACGTTGTGTCGACTCGGTGTTATCGCAGAGCTATCGTGAGCTTGAGATAATCCTCGTGGACGACGGCAGCACCGATGGCAGCGGCGCAATGTGTGATGACTATGCCTCTCGTGACAACCGCATAGTGGTTGTGCACAAGGCCAATGGTGGCTTGAGCGATGCCCGCAACGCCGGCCTCGACGTGATGAGGGGCGATTATGTTACCTTTGTCGATGCCGACGACTATATTCACCCGCAGTTTGCCCAAGTACTTCTTGATGCTATCACCCGCAGTGGCGCTCAAATAGCTGTGTGCCGCTGGCAGGAGCTCAACGATGGTCAGAGCCCCAGGCCAGTAGCCGCTGGTGGCAATGAGCTGGTGACATTCACTCAGGAAGCTGCTATCAACTCGGTGTTCTACCAGCGTGAGTTGACCCACTCGGCCTGTAGCCGTCTTTTTGCAGCCAGCATCTTTAGCGACATCAGGTTCCCTGTGGGCAAGCTCTACGAAGACCTGGCAGTGATTTATCCCATTCTCAAAAAGGTTGAGACAGTGGTTCTGGCTAAGCCAGCGATGTACTACTACATGCACCGTCCGGGTAGCATCATCACCACGATGTCGCTGAGCCGTGCCCATGTGCTCGAGCATCTTGAGCTCCTTGAGGAGCAGGTGAGCTGTGAGGCTCCTCAATATCTGCCTGCGGTGTGCAGCCGCCACATGAGTGCCTGCTTCAACATGCTCAGGCTCATGCCTTTGGGCGACCCTGCGTGGGCTCCAGTAAAAGAGCATTGCTGGCAGTATATAAAAAATATGCGCAAATTATGCATAACAGATCGAAAGGTTCGATTCAAGAACAAGATTGCAATAGTCTTATCATATTTTGGAATAGATTTTTTGTTGCTTATTATCAATAAAAATAGGTTAAAACGTTAAAATTGTAACCGCCAAAACCTGTTTATCTATAAAAAATGCCCATTAGTATATATTTTTTTGTGCTCAAATAATTATAAATTATTTTTGCATCATAATTCATAGGCATAAAGGTAAAATTGTTTTAGGCTTGTTTATTTTTATACATTTGTTGTTTGTCCATGAAAAACACTTTTTTTGGGTTTAGTAAATTTTAGGCTTCAAGAAAAAAACTTGAAATTATCATGGCGGAGGCGTTGATGCCCCCGCCATGGTGCATATATAGGGGGTGTGGCCACGGGTGAGCCCATAGTATCCCTTAGTTGCTGAGCAATGATTTTTGTGGGAGAACAAATTAGGTCTGACTCACGTTATTTAATAGTGAAGGTGCGGGTAGCTGGAGCAGAAGAAGTGGCGTCGTTGTAGTGGAGTGTGATGTAGCGGCATGGGTCTGGATCCTTCTTGAGAGCGCCCACGTTGACCGAGAGGTAGAAGTCGCGCCAGTAGAAGATGCTGTCTTGAGGTGTGTCGAGCAGGTCGTGAACAAGATAGGCATCGACGTTCTCTTTGCCGCGAGTGTCGCGGTCGAGCATCATGTAGAGCAGTCGGCTCTTGCCAGTGTGTTCGATCTGCCCGTAGATGTTGATAAACTCTCCCGTTCGCCAAGCGCTTTTGATTTTTAGTTGGTGCATCTTGTAGGAGCCAATGGGGTTGCTGTTGACCCTGATAGAATCGCTGAAGATGCGCGTGAGTGCCATTGCATTCACGTTCCAGTAGGAATTGTCGGGTGCCTTGTGGCTGACTGCATAATACAGCAGCACGCGGTCATTTACTTTGACCTGCTGTGGCGGTTTAACTGTTGTGAAAAGCATGACTGGCGCCTCGTCGTCACGCATGTCGAGCCTGAACTTGGCGTGGTTGTCGTTGTCGACACCAGTAAAGGTGACGATGTCGGTGAGCCTTGTCGCGGCAGTGCTGCCCAGCAGACCGTCGTGGTTGCGATTGCATGCAGTTAAGACGAGGCAAAAGATCGTGAGCAATATGCGCAGTTGGTTTTTCATTGTTGCTGGTCGTTGTCGACGATGATGCCGTCGCTCATGCGCAGAATGCGGTCGACGTGCTTGTTGCTTGCCAGGCTCTCGTCGTGAGTGACGATGACAAAGGTCTGCTTGAACTTATCGCGCAGGTCGAAGAAGAGCTGGTGCAGTTCCTGCTTGTTGCGCGAGTCGAGCGACCCAGAGGGTTCGTCGGCGAGAATCACCTTGGGATTGTTGATGAGAGCCCTTGCCACAGCTGCTCGCTGTCTCTCGCCGCCGCTTAGCTGTGCCGGCTTGTGCTCGAGTCGTTGCGAGAGCCCCAGGAAGTTTAGCAGCTGCTTCGCATGCTCAAAGGCGTTGGCCTTTTTGGTGCCGCCTATGAGTGCCGGTATTGCCACGTTCTCGAGTGTGGTGAACTCTGGCAGCAGCTGGTGAAACTGGAAGACGAAGCCAATGTTCTGATTGCGGAAGTGTGCGAGTTCGCGCTGTTTGAGTTTTAGCACGTCGGTGCCGTCGTAGAGCACCTGTCCGTTCTGTGGCGAGTCGAGGGTGCCGATAATTTGTAGCAGTGTGGTCTTACCTGCCCCGCTGGGTCCCACGATGGCGACAATCTCGCCGTCGTTGATGGTAACCGCAACGTTACGGAGCACCTCGAGTTCTCCGTAACGCTTGGTTATGTTAAGTGCTTGTATCAATTTCGTGTTTTTTTGTTATTATAGAAACTCTATAAATCATTATGGCTTCACGCCCAGGTTGTACATGATGAACGACTGAATGTCGGTGTACTCATCTATGACCTTGCTCATGGGCTTGCCATGACCGTGGCCGGCGTTGACGTCGATGCGGATGAGCTTCACGGCATTGCCGGTGTTGCTTGCCTGAAGCTGTGCGGCATACTTGAACGAGTGAGCTGGCACCACGCGGTCGTCATGGTCGCTGGTAGTGACCATGATGGGTGGATAGGGGGTGCCATCGTTGCTGATGGTGTGCAGTGGCGAGTAGCCCTTGAGGTAGAGGAACATCTGCTCGCTGTCGTCGCTGCGGCCATAGTCGGGAGCCCAGTTCCAGCCAATGGTGAACTGGTGGTAGCGCAGCATGTCCATCACGCCCACCTGTGGCACTGCGGCGCCCCACAGGTCGGGACGCTGATTCACCACAGCCCCAACGAGCAGTCCGCCATTGCTGCCGCCGTTGCAGGCGATTTTGCCTTTTCGGGTATAGCCTTGTGCAATGAGCCACTCGGCTGCAGCAATGAAGTCGTCGAAGACGTTCTGCTTCTGCATTTTGGTGCCAGCCTTGTGCCACTCCTCGCCATACTCACCGCCTCCGCGCAGGTTTGTATAGGCGCAGATGCCTCCCTTGTCGATCATTGCAAACGGTGTGCGCGAGTAGCTGAACCCTGGATTCATCGACACGTTGAAGCCTCCGTAGCCATAAAGGAAAACTGGTCGTTTGCCATCCTTTTTCATGCCCTTCTTGTAGATGAGGAACATGGGAATTTTGGTGCCGTCCTTGCTTGGGTAGAACACTTGCTCGGTAACGTAGTCGGCAGGGTTGATAGCCACCTTGGGCTGGAAGAAAGGAGTGGACTCACCAGTCTGGGCATCGTAGCTGTAGATGGTGCTTGGGAAGGTGTAGGAAGTGAAATTGTAGAAAATCTCGCTGCGAGTGTTCTTGCTGCTGAATCCCACCGAGCCAAGTGCTGGCAGCTTTATCTCCTGCAATTCGTTGCCGTTGGCATCATAGAGATAGGCATGTGAGCTGGCGTCGCGGTCGTAGGTGACGATGAACTTGTGGTTCGACATCTGAATGCCGCTGAGCACCCACTGCTTCTCGGGAATGAACTCGGTGAAATTTTTGGGGTTGAGGTTGTTGGCGTCATAGGCGAGCACCTTGTAGCAAGGAGCGTTTTGGTTAGTCATCACATAGATTTTGCCGTTGTCCACCCCGATTGGGTCGAAGGCAAACTCGCCGTCGTCGGCAATCTTCACATAGTGCGGGTTAATGCTCTTGAGATCCTTGACGTAGAGCGAGTTGCCCTCGCCAGCACTTTGCAGGATGAAGATAAAACGCTCATCCTCGTCCACTCCCACCTGGTTAAAGAGCAAGGGGTCGCTGTAGCTGCGGAACTCCAGATAATCGTCTTCTTGAGGTGTGCCGAGCTTGTGATACATGACCTTGTGCCACTCGTTCTTCGACGACTTGGCATCCTCGGGTTTGTCGTAGGCGCTGTAGAAGAAACCATCGCCCAGCCACTGCGCGTTGGTGAACTTTGCCCAGACGATGTGGTCGTCGAGCATCTTGTTCTCCTTTAGATCATGAACGATGATTTCGTTCCAGTCGCTGCCGTTGCGTGTGATGGTGTAGGCTGCATAGCGTCCGTCCTTCGAGAAGTTGATGCTTTGCAGGGCCACGGTGCCATCCTGGCTCAGTGTGTTGGGGTCGAACACCATGCGAGCCTCGCCGTCGAGGCGGTCCTTGACGTAGAGCACGCTCTGGTTTTGCAGTCCGTCGTTATAGAAGTAGTAAATTTTGTCCTTGACATAGAATGGCGTACCCATCTTGGCATAGTTGGCAAGCTCGGTGATGCGTTTTCTCACCTTGTCGCGGAAAGGTATTTTGCTCAGATAGTCCTGAGTGATGGCGTTTTCTTCCTTCACCCACTGTGCTGTGGCTGGGCTGTTGTCGTCCTCGAGCCACCGGTAGGGGTCAGGCACTTTGTGCCCGAAGTAGTCGTCGACCGTGTTGCCTTGCTGCGCTTTTGGGTAGTTGATTTTTTGTTGGGCGGCAGCGTTGCCCGCAACGAAAAGTGCAGTGCACATGATAAGTAATTTCTTCATATAGATTGGTGTTAATAATGTTATTGTTAATTGTGCAAAGATAATTAATAGTTTTCAGTTATATGTTATCAGTTGAGAGTTTTTTGCTGGCGATTTATGAGTTTTTGTTTTTTAGGTGGAGATTTTTTTTGGTAAAATGGAAAAATGCTATTATCTTTGCAGCGCAATTTTGCGAGGCGCAAAAAGTCTACAAGATTAAGCTGCTCGGATGGTGGAATCGGTAGACACGAGGGACTTAAAATCCCTTGGCCATTGCGGCTGTGTGGGTTCAAGTCCCACTCCGAGTACTGAAACAGGGGACTTCGATGCAGAGGTCTCCTGTTATTTTTTTAGAAATCTTGACAAGAAAAACATATAACTCACTATAAAATTACAAGAGAATGAAAACAAAACCTGATTTAAGATTATCGACACTGATAAACCTTAGCTTTGGCTTTTTTGGTGTTCAGATTGCCTACGCATTGCAGAGTGCCAACATAAGCCGCATCTTTGCCACGCTGGGTGCCGATCCTCACAACTTGAGCTATTTCTGGATTTTGCCCCCATTGATGGGCATGGTGGTACAGCCCTTAGTGGGTTACTTTAGCGATAAGACATGGACAAAGCTGGGCCGCCGCATCCCTTACTTGCTGGTGGGTGCCGCCGTTGCTGTGCTGGTGATGTGCATGTTGCCTAATGCCGGCAGCTTTGGCCTTACCGTGGCTGCAGCAATGACCTTTGGTTTGATATCGTTGATGTTCCTTGACACCAGTATCAACATGGCGATGCAGCCATTCAAGATGATGGTGGGCGACATGGTTAACGAGAAGCAGAAGGCCAAGGCTTTCTCTATCCAGAGCTTCCTGTGCAATGCTGGTTCGCTTGTTGGCTTCTTGTTCCCATTCTTCTTCACATTGATAGGTCTCAGGAATGAGGCTCCCACTGGAGAGATTCCCGACTCGGTGAAGTGGTCGTTCTACATTGGTGCTGCAATCCTGATAGGTTGTGTAATTTATACTATTGCCAAAGTTAAGGAATATACTCCCGCACAGATGGCTGAGTTCCGCGAAGCCGCTAAAGAGGAGGACCAGAAGCTCGCTGCCGAGACAGGAAAAGATAACAGCAAGTTTGGCTTGAAGGTATTCTTCCAGGTGGGAGTTGTTCAGTTCTTCTGCTGGGCCGCTTTCATGTATATGTGGACTTATACTAATGGAACTATTGCCGATACTGTATGGAACTCTCCTGATCCCGCAAGCTCGGGATATCAAACTGCAGGAAACTGGGTAGGCGTAATTTTTGCCGTTCAAGCCGTGGGTAGTATTGTTTGGGCTCCAGTTTTGCCATTGTTCAAGAACATCAAGGTTGCCTATGCTTTGAGTCTTGTGATTGGCGGTATAGGGTTTGCAATGGTTCCTTATTGCACTAACCAATATGCCTTGTTTGTACCTTACTTCCTGATTGGATTTGCTTGGGCAGCAATGCTGGCAATGCCTTTCACATTGGTCACCAATGCCTTTGAGGGCAATCCCCGCATGGGAACCTATTTGGGCTTGTTCAACTGCACCATCTGTTTGCCACAGATTGTTGCCGCAGCTCTTGGCGGTGTAACACTCAAGGCTTTGAACAGTGTTCAAGGCAATATGCTTATCCTTGCTGGTGTGTTCCTGGTAATTGGCGCAGTGTGCGTGTTCTTCATCAGTGAGAAGCGCAAAGCAGCTGCTAAAGAGGCATAATTAACAACAAAAAAGATAGAGCACTCACTGGTTTCGGTGGGTGCTCTTTTTTGTGTTTAGAGAGATTTTAGGCGTAGCTGTGCATACCGCCAAGGATGAAGTTTACACCAAAATAGGTAACAATGACTGCGAGGAATGCAGCTATGCAATAGCCATGGAAGAACAAGGGTCGACGCAGTGTGGGCAATGACTGGCTATGAAGGGGCAGAGCATAAATTATTAGCGTAATCAGAGCCCAGGTTTCTTTTGGGTCCCAACTCCAATAGGAGCCCCAAGATATGTTTGCCCACACGGCTCCGATAAAAACCCCCGTTGTCAAGAGAAATACTGCAGGAAATAAAAGTATTTGCCCAATGACATGGAGTCTCTCGATTGTTTCTTGGTTTTTCCGTAAGAATAGAGCCATTATGCCGCATAGCATTAAGAATGCCAGTAACGCATAGGCCACCATGATTGCCGCAACATGAATGCTGAGCAAAGGTGAGGAAAGGACTGGCATTAGCTGTGTGATTTGAGGGTCGCTCTCGCCGAAGGATGCTACCATAAGAGCCAGTCCCGCAGTGAGCGTTCCCATGGCTAGAGCAAGAGTCCATCGGTGCCCTGACAGTATGGTGATGACCATTGTTGCCCACGCCATGAACTGCATGGTCTCAAAACCGTTGCTCATGGGAATGTGTCCACTCACAATCCATCTCAGCATGATGCTTATAGTAAGGTAAAGCAGCGCAATAACCAGTACTACATTCATTACTATTCTTGCCCACCATGGTATTTGCTGAGAATATGCCACACAGCGGCATGTGATTATAAACATGATGATGCCCAAGGTTGCCAGCGCCATAGCCAAAGGAGCATCCCAATCCATGGCATTATATAGTTTCTCGGCTTTGAAGTGGTTCTCACTTGGCAAAAGGTTTCCGCCCTCTTTTTTCTGATATTTCTTGAGTTTGGCTATGAAATGGTTTGCCCCATTCCAATCCTGGCGTGCCACCATGTCATACAGATAATCCATGCCATTTCTTATAAAAAGCCATTTGCCGTCCTCGATATCGTGTGGTATATCAAGTGATCCAGGGCTGTACCATTGCAGCGAACTACTGTGATTGAGTGGGAAAATTTTGAGTAATGTGCCAGCTGCCACCATGTTGGCTATTTGATAGCGCTCGTCGGCTTGTCCCAAAGCATTGATTGTAGCATCATCACTAGCAGCCTTGAGTTTGTCGATAGCTTTCTGCATTTCGCCGCTGGAGACAGTCTGATAGAAATCTTCTATTGAGGCCCATCGGTTGTTGATATTTAAGATGTGTTGTAGTTCTTTGTTTTTGACCTTGATCATTGGCTCTTTTTTCCAGTCGTCATAGAAAAATATCCAACCAGCAACCACCTGTTCGGCTGTTAACCCTTTGTAGGAAGTCTTTCCACACAGTTTGGCTGTAAATTGGCGTGCGAAAGTCTGGAACGGGCACACCCGATTGTTGTACAGAATGTACAGGTCGCCCATATTGTCGGCAACTTCACGAGGCAAAGTGGTGGGTTGGGCGTTAACATGTACAATTGCAAATAGCATGATAATAGCTATTGTGCCCCTTTTTAAAATTGGATGCCGGAGCAGTCGCCTGAAGCCGGCCTTGCTGTCGATTAGTACAGCAATCATTGCTAGTAACAAGAGGCTATAACCCACGTAGGTCACGGCAATCCCCCAGGTGTCGTGGGCAACAGATAAAACTGCGCCTTTCATATTCTCGTCATAGCCCGATTGATAGAACCGATATCCTTGATGCGAGAACACCTTGTTCATAGAAACTATGCCCGATGTGGTCGTTTTGTTTCCATTGTCCATCTCTATGTGACTAATGAAGTCCATAGGTGCCTGAGTGCCTGGGTAGGTTGTGATGTCAAATGATTTCAAGGTAACGGTGAAAGGCAATTCATGGCGTGTTCCGTCGGGCGAAGTAAAAGTATTGACTGGTTGTCCTTTAGGTGCCTGCATTTTTCCGCGTACCGCCGTAAACCATGTAATACCGGCTCCAACGAGGATGAGTAGCAGTGCCAAATGCAGCATTAGCACCGATGGGCGTTTCCACATGCGACGCATCAAGATGTAGACCAGTGCGCTTACAGCGATTACTGCCCATAGAGCCACGAACATGATGTTGTCGTAACACCACTCACGTACAATCTGAGTGCCGCATGTTTTCTCGAGCACTGTTGCTGCAGCCAGAACAGCCAGCATCAGCACTAATGCTCCAAAAGACAACCACTTTAATATCTTCATTCAGTTAGATTGATTCTATAAATGTTACCATTGCGTCACGGTCGGCCTTGCTGAGCTCGCGGAAGCGTTCAATACTGCGACGTGCATCACTCTTGGCATTGCCATGCCACATGATTGCCTCAATTACGTTGCGAGCACGGCAGTCGTGCAGACGGTCGTCGGCACCAGTGCACTTCCTGCTTAGGCCGCGTCCCCATAGTGGAGTGGTACGGCACCATCCTGTGCGTATGTCATTTTTCATGAACATACGGTGCTGGATGAAGTCGGAGTATGGCCAGATGGTCTGGTGTGGGTAGCGTGGAAGCATTTCTGCATAGCTTCCAACAAAGAAGTTATTAGGGTCGCGTATCACATCATCGCCTGTTGTCCAACTGGGTCGATGGCAATAGGCACATCCAATTTCAGAAAACAATTCCTTGCCACGCTGGAAGTCAGGGTCGTTGATGTTGCGTGCAGCAGGAACTGCCAGTCCACGGTGCCAAGCCATGAGGTCGATATATTCCTGATCGGTCATCTCCACGTCAAGAGTCTTGCTCATCAAGTAATTATAGATATCGGTCTCCACATTGCCAGTGACATTCTGTTTTGGGAAATACTTGTAGAAGTCGGCTTGAACTTCAGGGTCTTTGCTCGCCACTGTTGCATAGGCCGCTGTCATGTAATGATAGCGTCGGTCACTTCGGGTAACATTGGTAATATTCCAAATGGCATTGGCTCCAGCACCGTCCTGCAAGTTGGCACGCGACAAGGCGTAGGTGTAGCGACGAACGTATTTGGTTCCGTCCCCCTGCGTAGTATTAGTGTAATAATTGAAATCGCTACCGTTCCAGATGGCAGGATTCAGAGGCACGCCAGCTGCCTGTTCCGACTCATATTGAGCTCTGATATCATTCTCGTCGATTGCGTCAATCAACCCAGTTCCATATAGGCCGATAGTACTTTCCAATCGGACTTTCAACTGGCTGTAGTCGATGTCTTTACCTCCCACTTGGAGTGGTACATAGAATGCGCTCAGTGGAATTGTGACTTCGGGATAGATGAGGCTGTAGGTCTCTCCGTCGGGGAAGCGGTTTCCCCACTCGTCGGTGTACTCGCGCCAGTCGATGACAATCTTACTCTCATCAATAGGAGCCTTGAAGGGCTTTTGAGCCTGAGTTTGCGGCATTCCTGTGAGTGACGACAGATAGGTGTCGTTTTCGTCGGTAAGAACTAATAGATAGCCATTTCCTTGCACCCTTGAGTTGTAATTCTGCTGTCTAGCGCCATGGCCATAGCCAGGGTGACAGGTGATACATGCATCACGCACCCACAATGGCCCCAATCCTCGCATGGGCGTGGATTGGCTGTCATCGGAGTCAAAAGGAGATTCGAAAATGCGTTCACCGCGCTTGAACGAGGCTAGCAGCCCTTGGTTGTTGATGGCTTCGGTCTCCTGCTCATAGGCCGATGCAGTGGTGTTGCTGGTAGTTCCCAATTTTCCGCCAGTGTAGTAGTAATCGGGCAGTTCGGGTTTCACATCTCCTCCATTGATATTGTTGTTGTCGTTACAAGCTATCAAGGCAAGTGAGGTTAAAGCCCCTATAATAATCCAAAACTTATTCATCATATTATATTCTTTTATTAATCAAACTATTAATTAAGAGATTCGATTGCTGCATCAAGTGCGGCAAGCAGGTTGTTGCATGCGTCAACAGCCTTTTGAGTCTCACTCTTGGTCAAGTGGTTGCGGAAAGGTGCAGGCATATTTGATACCTCTTTTATGGCATTGTCAATGGCGTTGCGCACATTGTTGTCAAGTGTGGGATTCATCTTATTTATATAGTTCGCCATAGAATTGCTGCTCACTGTGCCATCGAGAGTGCCATAATAGATGTTGCGCACGCTTCGGATGTTGTCGGTAAAGTCGGCTATTGAATTCCAACTGTACCAAGACTCCACATCGAGCACGTTCTGTGAGTTCACAGGATCCATAATCTTGGTGTTTCCCACCTCATCGCTGATGTCGCTGGCACCAGTGAGGATTTGTTCCATGGCCGACAGTTGTGTTTTATATAATGTGTTTCCTGTCTTGCCGGCATCAATCATGTTCTCACCATAGTTGAACGAAGGTTCAAGCTCATATTCAGCAAGTTGTTGCTGCTTGGCAGTGGTGATGTTTTGAACGCCTGCCCAAGAAGCCTCGAGGCGAACAGTTTGATTTGCCAAGTCCTGTGCTACAGCGGCGTTATAAATTAGTTCTCGTTCACTGATTTCGCTTACATTGCGAGCAGCACCATCTCGGAAGAGAACATATTCCACTGCGTGGAAACCTAAAAGTCCATATCCCAGAGTAGCAAAAGCGTCGGCACTTGCGCCATCCTCGTCGAGTGCAGCGATTAGCGCGTCATTGTTGAGGATGTTATCGAGTTGTGACTTCTGGAGGGGCCACGAGTCGATGTGCGGGTCGATGTTATAGTCGGCTGCAGCTCCAAAAAGGAAAGCCTCGCTCAACTCCCAGTATTTGCGTGCACTAATCCATTTGTCGCAGCACTGCTGAACCAGGCTTTGTGATGGATTCTCTCGTAACTGCCGGCACAGGTCGGCGAGTTCGTTAGACTCGTCGGCAAGTGACTTGTAGGTAGGGACAACAACTGCGTTTACATACTGTGAGATAATTGCAGTCTTCTTACTGTCGAGAAGGTTGTTGTCGGGTTCGTCATTATCGCTGCTGCAAGCTTCGAAACTCAGAGTTATGCTTGTCAAAGCGATGAGCATTAGGGCTTTTTTAAATTGTTTAATAGCTTTCATTTGTTTTGTGTTTTATAATTTTAGATATTGAATAGTCCGTTATAACAGATGCCAAGGCTCAAGGTGGGCTCATTGTTGTACTGTGATGAAAGAATGCGGTAGCTGTACTCACCTTTGATGGCTATTTGCGGGATGGGGTAGTAGTTGACACCAAAAGTGAGCTTTTGCCGTTGCCACATCTTTTCGTCGGTCATCTGCTTGACAGTCTTGAACATAGAGTCGTAGTAATCATAGCGGCCAAAGATGTAGAATCGCTGTTGTTTACTTTGAAGCGAGGCTATATGCGAGAAAATATCGTAACCAGCCTCAATGCCCATGGCTATAGCTGCTTTACCTATGTTAGTCTTTGGTGAGGGTGAGTCAGCTCGAGTCGACATGTTTGCGATAGAGATTTCTAAAGAGTTGCTCAAGTGGCCATAGTCAAAGTTGCCACGGGCTATGATATTGTGGTCGTTATATAGAAAATCTATGGCACCAATGGCTACGGTGCCGTGCAAGCCTTTATACTTGCCAGTGGCGTTGAGTGTGTTGTTTGCACTATTTCCCAGATAGCCGCTCACGCTAAGTCGCAAACCCTTAATTGATGTGTTGTCGATGCGCACGGCACCGGCATAGGATGTTGCCATTTTGAATTCGTAGGGGCTTCCTGCTCCATCGTGTATCCAACCCTTGTTGCCAAAGCGGTCGGCATCGAGTCCTGCGATGAACATTGCTTCATATCGCCAATCACCGCATTTTCCCCACAAGCTGATACCCGTTTCATGCCATGTACAAGGCATGATGGTGTTTTCGCCTTCGGGACGATAGACTGTGAAAAACTCGGTGGGCATGTGGGCATTGTTGGTAGCTCCCACAGGAACCACCATGTGTCCAAGACGTAGATTCAATGCTGGAGAGAACGTTTTTTGCAGCCAAAACTGCTCCAAAGCTACCTCACCACCACGCTCTATCTCTTTCTCATATTCACCTGTCTCTTCTTCTTCAATTTCCACGGCACTCTCGGTACCTCCATGTTCAAATTCTATCTCTGTACCAACCGACCATCCTTTCCCAAAGTCATATCCTAAATACACTACTACATGTGGCAGGTCGAACTGGCCATAGCCTTTGTCATTTTTGTAGAGTTCGGCGTTTGTATAACGCTTATAATTGTTGCTGTAAAACATTCGGCTTGCTACAGCTTCGCCGTATCCTCCTATTACAAGACGGTGTTTTTTGTTTTGAACTTGCACTGAATCAGCCTGTTTCTTTTCAAGCAAATTGTCAGCACCTATGGTCAACGGATGCATCGCCACTGCCATAAGTAATAAAAAAATTATCTTTCTTTTCATCATAATATTAGTGAGTGTTTTATTATGCAAAATTATCTCTAGCACTTTAGTGATACAATCCCCAAATAAAATGAAAATGTTTTCATATTCTCACCATTATTGATGAGTACATTGCTCCTCGGTTGCACCAATTACTAAATTATTTATATCTTTGCCGTAAAAACATTAAAGACGTATGAATTTCACAGGTATCATTATTGCAGTTTGCACATTTCTTACCATAGGCATTTGGCATCCTATTGTGATTAAAACAGAATACTATTGGGGTACTAAGCCTTGGGTTATATATTTGGTGATAGGAATAGCTTCGATAGTTGCGGCATTGTTTATAGAAAACACTATCGCCTCGGCGGTAGTGGGAGTTTTTGGGGCATCGGCGCTTTGGGGCATTGGTGAGCTTTTTGAGCAGAAGAGGCGTGTTGAGCGTGGCTGGTTCCCCAAAAATCCCAAACGCGAGAAGTAGTTCTCCTAAAGTGTCAAGAACTGCTGCATTATTGCTTTCAAACAGGCATTCTAATGTTAATTTTTCAGGAAAATGTTGTTGTTAAATAAAAAATGTGTATATTTGGAAGATATTTAGTACAATGCATAAGAAGCAGCATTTTTTAGAGTAAAATACTAAAACAATAACATAAAACAAAACATCATGAAGAAAAAATTATTACTCTTAGCAGTTGCTGTACTGCCGTTCCTGGGTCAGGCTCAGGGATGGCCCGACAACTATGGCGGTGTGATGCTTCAGGGATTCTCGTGGAACTCCTTTGGCGACACACGATGGGTGAACCTTACAAGGCAGGCTGAGGAACTATCGCAGTATTTCAACTTAGTGTGGGTTCCGCAGAGTGGGTGGACTGGCAGCAGTGGCTCGATGGGCTACGATGTGAAGTACTACTTCAACCAGCGTAGTGCATTTGGCACCGAGGCCGAGCTCCGCGAGATGATCAGCACCTTCAAGAGTTACGGCACAGGCATGATAGCCGATGTGGTGGTCAATCACCGTGGCAATGCCTCGAGCTGGGTGGACTTCCCCGTTGAAACCTACAATGGAGTAACCTATCAGATGACGGCTGCCGACATCACCAAGAACGACGATGGCGGCGCCACAGCCACATGGCTTGCGCAGCAGCAAGCGCTTGGCAACATCTCTGAAGACGTTGCCTTGAGCACTAACAACGATGAGGGCGAAGACTGGGGTGGCATGCGCGACCTTGACCACAAGAGCGAGAATGTGCGCACCATTATCAAGGCCTACGTTAAGTTCCTTGTTGATGACCTGGGCTACACGGGTTTCCGCTACGATATGACCCGTGGCTTCTGGGCTAACCGTGTGGCAGAGTATAACAATGCTGCCGGTGTGCAATTCTCGGTGGGCGAGAACTGGAGCAGCCAGAATGAGATTCAGACCTGGATTGACAACTGCAAGTGGAACGGCGTGAACATGAGCGCCTCGTTTGACTTCCCCTTCCGCTACACAGTGCGCGACGTGATTCGCGGCAAGCGCGACGATGGCAGCAGTGTTACGTGGAAAGACCTGAACGTGGGCGGCCTGGCAGCCTCGTCAATGTTCAAGCGCTATGCGGTGACCTTTGTTGAGAATCATGACACTCAGTATCGTGACGCCAACAACCAGAACGACCCTCTGCGCAAGGACACCCTGGCAGCTAATGCCTATCTGCTCACCATGCCTGGCACACCATGCGTGTTCCTGCCTCACTGGAAAGCCTACAAGCAGGAAATCAAGAACATGATTGACGTGCGCAAGACCGTGGGTGTGACTAACACCAGCATGGGCCAGAAGTTCACCAACAATTCAAACTATGCCGTGGCAGGATTCCGCAGCAGCGGCGCCAATGGCAAGTATATGTATTGCGTGGTGGGCGAGGCCAAGCGTGTGAACACCGACAACCTGATTAACCAGCTCTACGGCTCGTCGCTTGCCGATGCCATTCAGGTGACCAAGGGCTACGGCTACCGCTTGTACATGTCCAAGAACTGCGAGACACCGTGGGTCGACAAGGCCAGTGGCAAATATAACGGTGCCTTTACAGCCACACTCACCGCCGTGAGTGCAACCAGCGGCGCCAAACTCGTCTACACTCTCGATGGCAGCACTCCCACAGCTTCCAGCACACAGGTGGCAAGCGGCGGCACCGTTGCCATCTCTCAGCCCTGCACTCTCAAGGTGGGCTTGCTCAAGGGCAGCAGTGTGAGCAACGTTATTACCCGCAACTACGACTTTGCTGGTCAGGGTGCTCCTCACACCATCAACGTCTATGTCAATGCCGATGAGGCTGGTTGGAACCTTGTGCGCTACTACACTTGGGATCAGGACGATGTGCAGCACAACGGCAACTGGCCTGGCGAGCAGGTTACCCAGAAGGTGAAGGTTGGCGACAAGGTTTGGTATGTTTATCAATATGAGCTTGCCAACGATGACTGCTTCATGAACTTTGTGTTCAACACCGGTGCCACTGGCTCACCACAAACCGTTGACGTGCGCTATGCCACCACCGATGTGTTCTACATTGTCAAGGCCGATAAAGACCCCGATGAGGGCAAGAATTTGGTGACTAACGTGACCGAGGACTATGCCGGCCTGCCAGTATTGCCCTTTGCCATTCCTGGCGACGTGAATGGCGACGGCCACGTGAGCAGCGTCGATGTGACAGCACTCTACAACTACTTGCTCGACGGCAACGCCAGCGATCTTGTGAACGGCGACCAGGATGGCGACGGCCACATCTCGAGTGTTGACGTTACCGTGGTGTATAACATCATGCTGGGCGATTAAGTGAATAATTATTAATTAAATAATCCTAGAATTTCTAGAGAATCTAGCATTTCTATAAATTCTAGGATTTTTTTTCTATGTTTTGTTTTAATGAAAAGATTATCTATAAAACACATTATTGCGGCAGCTATTGTGGCTGCTGCTCCGCAGCTGGCTGGAGCCAGTGTCTATGACGTGAACGGCGACGGGTCGGTGACGGCAGCCGACGTGACAGCAATCTATAACTACATGCTCGACAACAACATGACCTACGCCGCCACTTGCGACGTGAACGGCGACGGACACATCACCTCGGCCGACGTCACGGCGCTCTATGAGGTGCTGCTCAACGGTGTGCCAGTGCCCGAACGCCTGGTGGGTGGCGACATCTCGATGATCACGCGCTACGAGGAGCGCGGTGCCATCTACAAAGACCGTAACGGCGGCACTATAGCCAACATTTTGCCATACTTCAAGGAACAGGGTTGGAACGCAATGCGCGTGCGACTCTTTGTCAACCCCGAGAATGCCAGTGCCAGCGACAAGGAAGAGGGCGTGATTCAAGACCTGCCCTATGTGAAAGCGCTGGGCAAGCGCATCAAGGATGCCGGCTACGCTCTGGTGCTCGACTTGCACTACAGCGACTCGTGGGCCGACCCTGGCAAGCAGACCGTGCCTGCCGCATGGCCATCGAATGATGTTGAGGCTCTGCAAGACAGCGTGTACAACTACACTCGCCGCGTGATGCTGGCCATGAAAGAAGCTGGTGCCACCCCCGACTTCATACAGCTTGGCAATGAGATCACTGGCGGCATGCTGTGGCCCACAGGTCAGGTTTATCCCACCGGCGGAGCGCCAGCAGGCGGCTCGTGGGAGAACTTTGTGGCCTATCAGGCTGCCGGCTCGCGTGCTGTGCGCGAGGTGAATGCTGCCACCAAGATTGTCCTGCACGTGGAGATGCACAACGTGAACCAGCCCGGCGGCTTCTTCACCAACTGCGAGAACTATGGCGTGGACTACGACGTGATGGGCTTGAGCTATTATAGTGCCTATCATGGCGACTTCAACACCCTCAACACAGCCCTTAACAAGATGGAGGCAGCTTCATCTAAACCCATCATGATCATGGAGTGTGGCTATGGCTACGCTTGGGCATTGCCTGACACCAACTACGACCTCACTGGCACCTATCCCTATAGCAATGAGGGTCAGAAGAAGTTTGTCACCGACCTCATTGCCGTGCTCAAGCTCCATAACAGGAGTGTGAAGGGCTTGTTCTGGTGGTGGCCCGAGGCCAATGAGTATAACATTCCCTGGTCGAGCCATGTGACAGGCTCGTGGTGGAACGGCAGCCTCTTCGACAACAACACTGGCCAAGCACAAGACGCCCTCTATCAGATGAAGACCTTCGTCGAGTAAGGGCAACACAAGTAAAAAACACAAAAAAGGCTTTTCCCAATGGCGGGAAAAGCCTTTTTGCAGTTATGACAATTTGTGGGGACTGTCTGTTACTTGGGTTGGAAGTAATAGAGGCCCAAAATGTCGTTGAAGAACACGCGGTAGCTGCCGGCTGCAACGGGGATGTTGGGACCGCCTTGAGTTCCGTAGCCCATTGGGAAGTCGGTAGCACCCCAGTTGATGTCCCAAGTGCCGTTGGCAAACTTGAGATTAGCATCTGTGCTGTACTCAGCATCGAGGAACCAGTCGTGGGTCTCGGTGTTGGCACGCTTACCCATTGCGGTCATTGGTGTGCCAGCGGCATCCCAGCCCTGGTAGTCGCCAGGCATGGTAATTGTCAAGAAGATGCTAACAGCGTCGGTGTACTTCTCGATGGTCACCTTCTTCTCGATGGTGTTCATTGTGATCTTGTAGTAGCCACCGGTGTTGATGCCGATGTTGTGGTTGTCGCCATCAAGGTCGCTGACGATGGTCATGTCGGGGTTCTCAATGTTGGTGAAGTTCATCTGCTCGCCCCAGTCGCCAGGAGTCTTGACAAACTTGAACTGGCCACCAGTGGGGAAGAAGCCGGCATAGGCCAGAGTGGTTCCGCCATCGACGGTGAGGTCAGCGCCAGGAACTGGCAGCAGTGGGATAAGGCCAGTGCCTACCGACTGTGCTCCATTGTCCCAGTTGTTGCTACCGATGCAGTCACCCACCATGTACCACAGTGCTGGGTCGGCTTGAACAACGCCCTCAACCTCGTAGGTCATAGCAGTGGGGTTCATCTTGATAACATACTCGGTGAATTCAGCGTCGCCCTCCAAGAAGATCTCGTGAGCCTCGGCACCCTTAGCCAGGTTGCCATTCATGAGGAAGCCGTAGGTCTCCTCGGTACTACCCAGTTGCTCCTCGGCTGCATTGTTCTTCTTGTCGAAGGGCAGGAAGTAGAAGCGGATGTCCTGAGCGGGCACAGTGATGGTGTAGACACCGTCATAGAGCGACATTGGCAGTAAGGCATCGGCAGTAGAGACATACATGCCGGGTGCCATGTTGATGGCAGTATGGAGGTCGGGGTTGTCGTAGCTGAAGGTCTGACCATTGTCGGTGAGCCTTGTGGTCACGCTGAATGGCAGGTCAAACGCACCCTCGGTAACGCCGTAGAGTTTCTCGATGGCATCGCGCAGCTCGCTGGCTTTAACACGACCATATTCGTCGGTGTTAAGACTCACGGCATTGCTGATGTCAGCACCATAGATTGCCAGCACATTGGTAGCAGTAACGCCGTCTTCCATAGTGTAGGTGGGCGTGAAGAGCTGGATGCTGTCGGTGGTGACAGCGGTGAGGTCGATGGCCTCGGCAGCAACAACGCTGGCATTAGTGCTCTTGCCGTTCTCGCTGTTGCTCATGGGGTCGGCCCAGTCCTTGAAGTCCTCGGTACAGCTTGCCATGAGCAAACCAATACCTAAAATATAAAATAACTTTTTCATGTTTTATTTCTAATGTTTTAGTTCTGAAGAGGTGTTGGTGGGAGCGGAGCGCATCCGCTCCCGTTTTCACCTTTCAAAGTTATTGGTTTCTAAAAATTACTCAACAGCAATAAAGTTGTAGATACCACTGATGTCGTTGAAGTAAACATGGTAAGTACCTGCCTTGACTTTGATATTATCGGCACCTTGTGTACCAACACCGAATGGGAAGTCGATGGGGTTACCCCAGTTCACGTCCCAAGTACCGTTAGTGAACTTGACCTCACCGTCGGCGTCGCACACCATCTTGGCATACCAGTCGTGGTTCTCAACGCTGCCCAGCGAAGTCATTGGGCTGGTGTTGGCATCCCAAGAAACGAACGTTCCGGGCATATAGATGCCTGTGAAGACACCCTTAATGGATTCAATCTTCTCCATTGTCATGGTCTTGGAAGCGGTGTTGAGCACGATGCGGTAGTAGCCACTCTCGCTCACCTTGATGTCGCCTGGGTCGTCGCCACCATTGCGGTAGGTCTGTCCACCAGTCTCATCGCCGCCGCACATACCGTAGTTCCAGTTGCTCAATCCCTCGGGAGCGATGATCTTGAAGCCCTCGCCACCAACGAACCAGCCTGAATACTCAAGAATTGTGTTGCCATCCTTGTCAACGTCGGCACCTGGTTGTGGATACATAGGAATCATACCCATGTCGCCATAAGGTGGGTTGTCCTGGCTACCGGTGTTGGTCCAGTGGTTGGTAGCAATGAAGTTACCAGTGAGCCACCATATTTGGATAGGAGCAGGCTTGAGCTCGATGTAGTAAGGCTTAACAAGCAGTTCTACAACGTTACTAGTGATCTCGGGTGCACCCTTGGTTGAAGCTTTAACGCGAGCGTAAAGTTTCTGATCAACGGGCATGTTCTCACTTTCATATTTCATGATCTGTTGCAGCGCGGTGGCTATGGTGAGCGCATCAATCTCGGCGTTGCATGTTGTGTAGCTGTTCTCTACAATGTAGTAGGTGGGAGCGGTTTCGCCACTCTCATCGGCAGCAGCCTGAACAGTCGATACACTCCAGTCATTATTTGGAGAAAATTCTACTGTGTAGCTAGTAGCAACAGGGAAGCCTCCATAGTCGGGTTGCGACCAAGTGAGATTCACCGTCTTGGAGTTCAGCAAGTCGATAGCTTGACTTGCATAGGCGGGTGTGTTCAAGACAAACGATTCGGGAGTCTTGAGTGTTGGGTTAGAGTCACGGTCGTCGCTACATGAAGCCAGCAACATAGTGGCTGCAACCATCAACATTGAATATTTGAAAATATTTTTCATAATCTCTTAGTAGTTATAATAAGGAATTAATAACCAGGATTTTGAGTGAGCTTATCGTTGGCAGTGATATCCTTGATTGGAATTGGGAAGATGTTGCGGTCGGCTGAGAATGGACGTCCATCGTAGGCTCCACCCTTCCATTGCCACTTGTAACTTCCGTTGCCACCAAACTGACCAAAGCGAATCAGGTCGATGCGACGACGTCCCTCGAAGTAGAACTCGCGGCTCCACTCGTCGAGAATGTCGTTGAGGTTGTAGCTAGCCTTAGCAGTTGCTCCAGCACGCTTGCGAAGCACGTTGATAGCTTCAACGGCCTGTGCGGGTGCGGCATTGCCCGATTCTTGGCGTGTGAGAGCCTCGGCATAGGTCAAGTAGGCCTCGGCCTTGCGCATGAAGAAGATATCGGCATCGGGGTGTACTGAGTGGTGACCTACCGAGCCGTCGGTCTTAAAGTTGTTGAACTTAGCAACAGCATATCCATTCTTAAAGTTGCTGCGGTCAACGATGTCGATTGTGCGGTCGATAGTGTTGAACAGAGCACGGTCGTCGCCTGCGCTCTTAGCCACCTCATAGCCCTCGCCACTGATGGGCTCAATGCCATTGAAGAACAGCTTGATCAATTGTGGACGAGCACGGTTACCGCCCCAGTTTTGACCACTCACGCCATTGGTTGCGATTGGGTCGTTGGGATTGCCGTGCATGTCGCCATCGTAGGTAGAAGCCATCAAGAACAGTGAGCCACCCCACGATGTGGTGCGCAGACCATCGTAGAGGATTGGGAATATTGCCTCGTAGGCAGCATCGGTTTCACCGTTGTCGCCCATGAAGAGCATCTGGTAAGCGCTCCAAGTGTCGTTGCCCTTGCTGCGCTCGAGAATGCGATAGTCAGAGTCAATAACTTTCTTGGCATACTCGGCAGCCTCGGCCCAGCGAGCGGTGCCGGTGTAGACCTTGCTGTTGAGGTAGAGGCGTGCCAAGAGCAGCCAGCAAGCAGCCTTGTCGACGCGGCCGTAGCCTTCGTCGCTTGACTTTTTAGCCTTGGGCTCACTCATCTTGGGCTCGATGTCCTGAAGCTCCTTCTCGATAAAGTTGAAGAGGTCGGCACGCATGATTTGGTCGGCCTTACCACCCGATACTTCGGGAGTGAATGGCACGTTTCCAAAGCAGTCCATCAAGATATAGAACTGGAAGGCGCGCAGGAAGCGTACCTCGGCAGTCATTGTCTCGTTGTAGTCGCCAAATGCAGTCATGTACTGGTTGCAGAATGCGATACCGGTGTAAAGACGATAGTACAAGCCCTCGAGGAAGGGGTTGCTGGCATCGTAGGTAGCAAAGTTCAGAGGCTCAATACCTGGGTCACCCCACTGGCACATTGCCTCGTCGGTAGGAAGCTCATTGGCATTCCACAGCATGCGGTACAGTACCGAGAAACCTCCGTCGATACCGTCAATGTCGGTGTCGCCATCCGAGCCACCATTACCCTGGGTGGCAAAGTTGGCGTAGCACTTGTTAAACAGCTGTTCGGGAGTTACATCACTCTGTAGAGCAGGGTCGATAGGCTCGACGTCGAGGTCGCCCACGCAAGCACTCAGTCCCACGCTCAAAAGCACTGCTACAGCTGCAAATTGTATATATTTAAAAAATTTGTTCATCGTTTCTATATTTTTTATAATGTGTCGATTTTATTAGAAATTCAGGCTCAGACCAAGGATGAACGAAATGGGTCGTGGATACATGTCGTTATCGATACCGTAAGAAATTTCAGGATCGATGCCATCATACTTGGTGATGCAGAACACGTTGCTAACAGTGCCATATACACGGCCATTCAAGCCATGATAGCCACCATTGCTCTTGAAGAGGTCGCTGAAGCTGTAACCCAGGGTGATGTTGTCGCACTTGAGGAACGAAGCATTCTTAACCCAGCGGTCGCTAAGCTGCGAAGGATCGTCGTAGGTTGCCCAGCCATACTTGATGGCATCGACGGGACGGTTGTTGAGGTAGGTACCGCTCACGCTCTCGAGCACGGCGGCAAGGCCTACGTTGGCATATCCCTTCATCACGTTGTTGAACACATAGTTTCCAAAGCTTGCACGCAGGTTGAAACCGAAGTCCCAGTTCTTCCACTCCAAGCGAGAGCCAAGGCCCATGGTAACAGGAGCCCAAGGCGACTTGTAGAAGTAGCGGTCATCGTCGTCGATCTTGCCGTCGGCGTTGCGGTCAACCACTTGATTCTCGATAGGCATGCCGTCCTCGCCGTAAACTTGCTGGAACACGTAGAACGAGTTAGATGGATGACCCACGGCGTGAGCCTGGCAGTTCTTGTTGATGCCAATGCCACCAGTATACACCTTGTAGTCGGCATCGGTGCCGCCCACGAGCTCGGTGATCTCATTCTTGTTGTAGGTCATGTTATAGTCGATAGTCCACAGCAGGTCGCTTGTCGAGATAGCTTTCCAGCTGATTGAGAGCTCGAGACCAGTGTTCTTGAGCGAACCAATGTTCTGGTTGGCCATGTTGCGGAAGTTACCTACTGGAATAGAAGCATAGTTCAGCAGGTCGGTAGTCTTGCGGTAGTACCAGTCGATGCTACCGGTGATGCGTCCGTTAAGGAATCCCCAGTCAAGACCGATATTGGTGGTTGTAGTGGTCTCCCACTTGAGCTGTGGGTTGTAAACGTTAGGACGAGCCATGGTGCCGTCGCCAAGAATGTCGTAGAAACTACCAGGAACTCCCGAGTTCATCGAGTAGTTGGTGAAGTAGTTGTAGTCGCTACCAATGTCTTGTTGACCAGTCTTACCCCAACCGAGGCGCAGCTTGAGCTCGCTCAGTGTGTTGTTGTCGCGCAGGAAGCTCTCCTCCTTGATGCGCCAAGCAAGTGCAAACGAGGGGAAGGTTGACCAGTGCTTCTTGAATCGTGACGAACCGTCGTGACGAACGGTGGCAGTGAAGTAGTAGCGATTCTTGTAGATGTAGTTCATACGTCCAAAGAACGATACCAGGAAGTTCTCGGTGCGGAAACCGAGGCCCTTGTAGAGTTGAGTCTTGTTGTATTCTTGTCCTGCAGCTGGAATCATATTGCCTGCATCGTCAAGAATGTAGTGGCCTTCAGAGTCCTTCAAGTACTCCTTGCTGGTGGTCTGATAGTAGCCCCAGTAGCTGTTGTGCTGCTTGCGCCAGAAGTGTTGCCACTCATAACCGGCCATGATGTCGAAGTGGTGATCATCGTTGAAGTCCTTATAGTATTGTGCATAGGCACTGAGGGTGCGGTTTTCCTTGGTGATCTCGTCCCAACCGTGGCTTCCGTAGTAAGCTGCCAGTGGGCTGGCGGGGTCAACGTCGGTGGTTTGCTTACCCTTTGAGAAATCGCCACCCAGAGTCAAGTGGAGGCGCAGGTCTTCAAAGCCATGAACCTTATAGTCGGCATCGATGTTACCCACAAATGCATGGCTATTAGAGCGGTCGTTCTTGAGCTCAAGAATAGCAACGGGGTTGCGTGGGGCATTGGTGTTGACGGTGTAGGGCCAGCTGTCGTCGTTGAGAGCTGCGGCCGAGAGCCACTCGAAGTAGCCACCAAAGTTTTTGTACAATGGGTCTTCGGTGCGAATGGGCTGTGTGGGGTCCATGCGCACGGCGTTGCCTATTGCGCTGCCGTCGGCAAAGCGCGACTTAGCAAGCATGTACTTAGCGTTGATGTTGAAAGTCAAGTGGTCGTTAAAGAGCGATGGGTTCAAGTTCACCGATGCAGTGAAGCGCTTGAAGCTAGAGGTCTTTAGGATACCTTGCTGGTCGGTATAGCCAACCGAAGCACGATAGGGGAGGAAGTCTTTAACCGAACCTGTCACGGTCACATTGTGGTCGTGGCTCAAGGCAGTGCGGTAAATCTCGTTCTGCCAGTTGGTGTTGGCATCGCCCAGTGCAGCAAGAGCGTCGGCCTCGCGGCTGTTGCCAGCATAGAGGTTCTTGACGTAGGCACGATACTCGTCGCCGTTCAACACGTCGATGTTTTTCTTCTTCATGCTCACTGTAAAGCTGCCATTGTAAAGTACATTCACGCCCTGGCCGCGGCGACCCTTCTTGGTGGTGATGATGATTACACCGTTAGAACCACGGCTACCATAGATAGCGGTGGCCGATGCATCCTTCAGCACGTTGAAGGTCTCAATGTCGGCGGGGTTAACGAGCGACAGTCCGTTGGCAAGACCCTTAACGCCCTGGTTGTCCATGGGCACACCATCGATAACGATAAGTGGGTCGTTGGTGGCGTTCAGTGACGAGCCACCACGGATGCGGATTGTGGCGCCTCCACCAGGAGTACCACCACCATCGGTAACGTTTACACCGGCGATTTTACCGCCAAGCATGTCTTGTGCACTTACTACAACACCCTTGTTCTTGGTGTCGGGCTTGAGTGCTGTCACGCTACCGGTGAGGTCGTTCTTCTTTACGGTACCATAACCAACCACAACCACCTCTTCGAGCATCTCAGAGTCTTCGAAAAGCTCAATCACGAGGTTAGGTGCGGCGGTAACGATTTGGTCTTTAAAACCAATCGACGAAATTTGGAGCTGGGCTCCCTGTGGTGCAGTGATAGTGAAGTTACCATCGAAGTCGGTCACCGTGTTGTTAGTGGTGCCCACAACGGTAACCGTTGCACCAATCACAGGTTCGCCTGTAGCATCCTTGACATGTCCCTGCACATTGATTTGTGCGTAGGCTCCGATGCATAGGAATAGTCCCATCATCAGTGCAAGAATCCTTTGGGGAATTCTAATGTTTACCTGCTTCATCATGTTTTTTAGTTAAATTGTTATTAAGTTATTAAATTGAATAAAAATTGTTTTTCAATATTTTTTTAAAACTTGTTTTATGGTGTGGTTTCGAATAAAGCGAAATTTGCAACTACAAAAGTAATTGTTTTAAACAGAAACAAACGATTTTTGCTATTTATTTATGTGTTAAATGAAGCGCAAACGTTTGCATTAAGATAATTTAAGAAATAAAAGTCACATTGATTTTAAGAAAAATTGTAATTTTGAAAACTCAAAGCCCGCGCTATAAGTCGTGTGTGCTAAAAGGTTGTGGGCTATGAGATTAGAAAAATACTGAGGACTTATCACCCATTGGCATAACAATGTGACTTATGAATGAAAAACAACCACTGACGATGAAAGACATAGCCGCGCAGCTCGGCGTGAGTGTGGCAACGGTGTCGCGTGCCTTGAAAAACAGCCCCAACATCAGCAAGAAGCGGCGCGAGATGATTCAGCAGTATGCCCGCGAGCACGACTATTACCCCAACGTGATAGCCGAGCAGCTGCGACACAGCCGTCAAAAACCATCGCAAATCATAGGCGTGATACTGCCCGAGATAGTGCACTATTATTTTGCGTCAATCCTGAGTGGAATTGAGGAGAAAGCCAAGGAGCGAGGCTACCGCATCATGGTAGCCCAGAGCAAGGAAAGCTACGAGCGCGAGGTGGAGATTTGTGAGTCGTTCAAGAAGAACAAGGTGTGTGGCATCATCGTCTCGCAGGCCAAGGACACCGAGCGCTACGACCACTTTGTCAAGCTCGTGGACAGCGGCATACCACTGGTTTTCTACGACCGCATTTGCCCGGCACTGAATGCCAACCGGGTTGTGGTCGACGATTATCAGGGTGCCTACAAGGCTGTGAGCTACATGATTGAGACGGGCTGCAAGCGAGTGGCGTTTTATGGCTCAAACATGAGCATGGAAATCTCGAAGAACCGCTTCAATGGCTACAAAGACGCGCTCTATCACCACGGACAGCAGCCTGAGGAAGAACTCATCAAGCAGTGCGACACTCGCGAGGCGGCCGAGCAGCTCACCCCCACGATGCTGCGCATGAAAAACCGCCCCGACGGCTTCTTTGCCATCAACGACGAAACGGCCATAGGAATAATGTATAGCGCAAAGAAGATGGGTTTCAGAGTTCCCGACGATGTGGCTGTGTGTGGCTTCACCGACAGTGAGCGGGCCATCTCGTGCGATCCCATGCTCACCACCGTCAGGCAGGATGGCGAGGAGGTGGGAGTCCAGGCGGTGGACGTGCTCATTGGGCTGGTCGAGGGCGACCTCTCGATGGACCACGCCGAAAAGCGCATGGTGCGCACCCAGCTCGTGGTGCGTGGCACCACAAGGTGAGAAAAAATGATGTCACAATGTAATTTCCGATAAATAAAAGTAGATGCAAACCCTGGCAGGAGATAAAATACTCACTAAGAGTCAGTGTGACGTGATGCGTGGCATTGCCATCATTGGGATTGTGTTACATAACTTCTGCCACTGGCTTGCCATAGGCTCTCCTGCTGGGTCGATTAAGGAAAATGAGTATGACTTTGTAATGGCCAATAGCCAGCGCATGTGGGACTATTTCACTCATGGAATAGACGCCTTTGCACCAATACAGTTTTTCTCTTTCTTTGGTCATTATGGTGTGCCAGTGTTCTTGTTCTTGAGCGGATTTGGACTGGTGATGAAATATGAGCGGCGAGGAGCCAATCATGTGAAGGCATTGCCATTCCTGGGTTACTACTGGATTAAGCTGTTCAGGCTCATGATACTGGGGTATGTGATTCCCACAGCACTCTTTGTAATGATGGGGGCGCATGGGCAAAGCTGGGATGAGGTGCTGGCACAGCTGGCACTGGTGACGAACTTGTGCTTCTATCCTAATCCTGGAGTGGCGCTACCCTCGGGATTTGGGCCTTACTGGTTTTTTGGACTCATGCTTGAGGTGTATGTCCTGTACAGGTTGCTCGTTTATCCCACTCGCAATGATGATTGTGGCGTGTGGCGTTGGCTATCACCGGTGCTTGTTGTTATTGTCACCTGGATGCTGCAAGAGATTTTTGCCTCTAATGCCGATGCTATTCACTACATGCGATATAATGTGGTGATAGCAGGCTTGCCCTTTGGACTTGGCATCCTGGTGGGGCGTTACGGTCTGCCCGCTCTGTCGCGATGGATGTGGGGTGCGTTGTCGTTGCTTTGCTTGCTGGGCATGGCGGTCATGAGCATGGATTATCATGCCTGGCTGTGGTCGCCCGTGGTTGTGATTTTGGGAGTCATGAGCTTTGTTAAGGTGTTGGAATCTTTATCGCGCAAGCGATTTGCCGTGGCAGCAGTCGTTGAGCGATGCCTCTTGTGGGTGGGAGCTCTGTCTTCGTTTATCTTTGTGGTTCATCCCATTGTGAGAAAACCCCTGTTCTCGGCCATCTTGAGCAAGCACGACACCCTGATGGCGAGCCATTACTTGTGGTTGTGTGCCTATGTTGCAGGCAGCTTGGTGCTTGCGTGGCTCTACAAGTTGCTCCTAAAGCGCATACCCAGTCCCAAGATTGATGATGAAGGAAAAATAGTAATAAAAAAATGAGACCCTTTTCAGGTCTCATTTTTTTGTGGGGATCATCGGCACACTTTGTCATAGTCGACATTGCCATAGGTGATGCGAGGCGGGCAGTGATAATCGCTCGAGAGCACGTTGTGGCTCGACTGGTAGACTTCGGTTTTGACTTGGGCAATGTCAAGAATCATGTGTCCTATCAAGTCGAGCATCATGGGGCGCATGGCCGATTGTTTAAGACGTGTGACAACATCGGGATGCTCGAAGGCATATTTGCTTGAGAACCACACTACAAGCGGCACATCGTTTTGATAATGCAAGATGTCCTTGTTCTTTACCGGGTCGTTTTGACGACCGAAACAGTTGCGGAAGTCGTAGGCCTCCTCGCCGTGGTCGCTAAAGTAGACCATAATTGCCGATTGGTTGGCATAATGCTTTATGATGGTGTCGATAACGGCATCGTTGTAGAGCGTTGCGTTGTCATATTCGGCGCGATATTGCGCTTGAGCGGCAGGCCACTTGGCATAAGCCGGGTCGGTGCCCTTGAAGATGTTGTATTGCTTAGGATAGCGCTTTGCCGGGGTGACGTGCTGCCCCATGAGATGGAACATGACAAAGCGTCGTGGCAAGGTGTCGAGCCCTGTTTTAGACATCTGCTTGAAATAGTCGTCGATGAGCTCCCCGTCATGTTTGAAGGATTGTGTGTTGCGTGCGGAGTAGGTCGATTTCTCAATTTTGTCGTTATAGAGTAATGCGTCGAGCGAACCGCCCCCGGCAAGGGGCGAGAAAGAGTACTGATTGTCCCACATGGTCACAACGTATCCTGCCTTGGCAATGAGCGATGGCCAATAGGGTGAGTTGTACCACTGTTGCCCATCGCCAACTGAATTAGTGCACAATGTGTTTTTCAGCGACACATTGGTGGTGTTGAAGGGGGAAATGCAATTGTCGAAAGCCACTAAGTTGCCGCTTTCGCGCATAGCATTCATGTGTGGTGTGGTGCCCAGTGGGTAGCCATAAAGGCTGGCGTGGCTCTTGATATAGCTCTCACCAATGACGAGGATAACGGTTAGCGAGTCGGCTTGAGTGCTTATGGGGCGCTTCAGTGAGGCCAGCGTCGATTTTATCGACCTGTCGACCTCGTTTTTGCTGCTCTCCACCGCTTTCAGGCAATAAATCCAGTCGGTGACATTGTCCATTGCATAGGTGCTATGTGAGAACATTTGCGACTGCTCGAGTTCACTCAAGAAGTCGGCGCTTAATAGTTGATGGTAATGTCGCATGCATGTGGCTCCCCATGCCACCGCTGCAAGCAAGATTGCGAGCACTGGCAGTGGCACTCTCCTTGTGCCGTTGCGTTCGAGTTTCTTGGCGTGTCGTCGTTCGAGTATTACAATAATGACGCAAACAACCGCCACTGCCGCGTAGGTCGCTAAGCTTTGCCACGAAAAAGCAAACTGCTCAAAAAACTCACCTGTCTCTCCTGTGTTAGTCTCGGCCATAGCCATCATTATGGTTGGCGTGATGATGGAATGGAAGTTGAGCTCAACAAAACAGAATACTCCAAAAAGCATTACCATTATCGCGTAGAGTAGAATCTTGACCCATCGGCGATTGACGGCGTGAGCTGTGAGGGCGATGCAGTAGGCTATCAGCAGAGAGATGCCCAGGTAGGTTGCCGACAATGTCAAATTTTCGGGCCACATGCCATGAGCAAGTTGAGGCAATGCCTGCAATCCGCGCAGGATTGGATTAGCTGCCATCAACAGGAACGAGATTACAAATAGTGGCAGTTGTGCTGTGACGGGCTGCATAATCCATCGCAACGCTCTGGTGAGCTTGGAGTGAGCAAGTTTTGCCATAGTAAGGAGAAAATGTGTTTATTCGTACCAAGTGCTGTACATCAGGTAGTTTTTGGCGATTTTGACGTTGATTTCCTTGGCTTGGGCTGGATCGACCATCTTCTTGAACTTGGCGGGCGAGCCGGCCCACAGCTCATGAGGCCCAACCTTGGTGCCCTTGAGCACCACGCTGCCTGCGGCGATGATTGCTCCCTCGCCTATCTCGGCATCGTCGAGCACCACACTACCCATGCCAATGAGTGCCATGTCGTGAATCTTGGCACCGTGGATGGTGACGTTGTGGCCTATGGACACGTCGTTGCCAATCTCGATGGTAGATTTTTGATACAATGTGTGCAGCACGCTGCCGTCTTGCACGTTAACTCGGTTGCCCAGGGTGATGGTGTTCACGTCGCCACGCAGCACAGCACCAAACCAGATGCTGCACTCGTCGCCTATAGTAACATCGCCAACCACTACTGCGTTGTCGGCAAGGAAGCATCCCTCGCCAATTTTGGGTTCAAAGCCCCTGACTTTTCTTATTATTGCCATAATTTAGTTTTTTTAGTTTTTAGTTGCTTGAAATTCTAGATGTTATAGAAATTCTAGATTATATAGATGTTCTAGATTGCCTCGCATTTAGTTTTAAGCCATGCGGTTTCTTGCTCGTTGAGATAGGGCGTGAGGCGGTCGAGCACCATGCGGTGGTAATCGTTCACTTGCTGAATCTCCTCAGGAGTGAGCATCGACAGGTCGATCAGGCGAGTGTCGTAGGGGAAGAGGGTGAGGGTTTCAAACTCGAGGAAGTTGCCGAATTTCTCGGTCTTCTTGCCCTCAACCACGAGAAGGATATTCTCGGTGCGGATGCCATATTCTCCCTCCTTGTAGATGCCGGGTTCGTTGCTGGTGACCATGCCAGGCTGGAGTGCCACAGGATTAAGACGGCCGTTGATGCTGTGGGGACCCTCATGGCAGCCCAGGAAGTGACCGATGCCGTGGCCAGTTCCGTGATCATATTTCATTGCCTCTTGCCATAGTGGCATGCGAGCCAGCGCGTCGAGTTGCACACCAGTGGTCCCAACTGGGAATTTGGCGCGGCTCAGTGCCAGATGCCCCTTGAGCACGAGGGTGAAGTCGTGACGCTCTTGCTCGGTGGGGTTGCCCAGGGTGATGGTGCGGGTGATGTCGGTAGTGCCGTCGAGATATTGTGCTCCACTGTCGACCAGCAGCAGTCCCTCGCCTTGCAGAGTGCTGGCACTCTGGGCGCTTGCGGTGTAGTGGACAATTGCTCCGTGCTCGCGGTAGCCTGCAATCATCTCGAAGCTATCGTCGCGGTAGAGGTCGCTCTTGGCACGCTCCTCTTTTCCCTTCTCCCACACGTCGAGCTCGTTGATAGTGCCGGTAGCGGCATTCTGTTCAATCCACATGAACAGCCTCACCAGAGCAGCCCCGTCGCGCTCCATGGCATGGCGGAAGCCGGTGATTTGCGTCTCGTTTTTGATGGCTTTTAGTGCCTCGACAGGCGAGGTGCCATATACCTTGTCGCACATGAGCGCTTGTCCCAAAGTGTCGCTCACCTTGTTGGGGTCGAGCAGGATGGTGTTGCTCACGTTGCGTTTCTCGAGGAACTTGTATATGTCGTTATAGTCCTTGATTCGCACTTTGTATTGGTTGAGGTGATCTTTCACCTCGCGAGTGACCTTGTTAGTGTCGAGGAAGACCACGCAGTCCTTGTCGCTGAGGTAGAGGAATGCTATGACAACCGGAGTAAAGTCGATGTCGCTGCCGCGCAGGTTTAGCAACCATGCGATGTCGTCGAGCGCGGTGATAAGAATGCTGTCGGCCCCCATCTTCTCCACTTGCTCCATGGTGCGTGAGAGCTTGCTTTGCACGCTTTCGCCAGCATAGTCCTCGCTGTGGACAAAAGCCTCGCCCTGTGGCATGGATGGGCGGTTGCGCCAGATGGTGTCGGCCGGATAGAAGTCGGTGGCCAGCAGGAAACCGTTTTCACCGCACATTTGCTCCAGCCGGTTGGTTTCCATCAGAGTGAAGAGGCGTCCGTCAATGGCCAGAGTGTCGTCTTCGCTCATCTGGCCTGCGAGCCACTGCATTATCATCTCGAGCTCGCCACGATACTCCACGTGCTGTAGCTCAAAGTCGCTGCCCTCGAGCTCAATCTCGGCTTGCAGAAAATAGCGTGAGTCGGTCCACATACTCGCCTTGTTGAGCGTGACAACTGCGGTGCCGTTGCTGCCGGTGAAGCCGCTCACCCAGTCGCGGAATTTCCAGTAGTCGCTCACATATTCACTCTGATGAGGGT
>CAMHNO010000022.1 GCA_946186575.1 uncultured Prevotellaceae bacterium | reverse complement strand
TTCAATTTCACATTTATTAACCGTCAAATGCTTGTGCATTTCCTATAATACGGCATAAAAAATAAAAAAACTTCGTTTATTATTTTGTTCTGCTCTCGGTTTGCACTAATTTTGCGCCATTAATACACACAACAAACTGCTATGACAATCAAACATATCGCATCGTCACTGATCGTGCTTGGACTGCTCGCAACCACCACGAGCTGCATGTTCAAGAAAGAAGAGAAACCATCGCCACTTATTGGCAAAGCCACCGAGAGTGCCAATCAGGCCGCGTGGCGAGTGACTCAAACCGACCACAGCGACACCCTTGCCATGCAAAACGCAATACTCGAAGCCAAAGTTGCCCAAACCGAATTTCAAGCAGCACGCGACACTGCTGCCGTGGGCGCCTTTAACCGCGCCTTCAAGAAGTACCTGCAGCAGCACGACCCCGAGTTGGCAAAAGAGATATTCATCGAACGTCCTGCCAATCTTCCTAAAGACGAGCCCTGGGACGAGTTTGAGCAATACATCCAAGAGTAATAACCAACTTTCACATCATCATATTAACTTACCGTCACATGCGCGACTACAACCACTACTTAGGTCTTGTGAACGAGGCCATCGAGAACATCTACTATCCCAGCCAGCCAGCACAGCTCTACGAGCCCATTGCCTATACCATGGCATTGGGCGGCAAGCGCATCAGGCCAGTGCTCACCCTCATGAGCTGCGAGGCTCTGGGCGGCGATCCAATGCAAGCCATCGATGCGGCTGTGGCAATAGAACTGTTTCACAACTTCACGCTGCTACATGACGACGTGATGGACCGCGCCCCTATCAGGCGTGGCAAGCCCACAGTTCACACACGCTGGAACGACAACGTGGCCATCTTGAGTGGCGACACAATGCTCACGATGGCTACTCAGACCATTACGCGTGTCGACGACGCGGTGCTGCGCCCCATGCTCAAGCTCTTCAACAAAACCGCTATAGAAATCTATGAAGGTCAGCAGTTTGACATGGACTTTGAGCAACGCCACGACGTGACAGCTGATGAATATATCAAGATGATAAGACTCAAGACCTCGGTGCTGCTGGGCTGCGCATGCAAGGCTGGTGCCATCGTGGCACAAGCACGAGAGGAAGATGCCGATGCCATCTACGACATGGCAGTGAATCTGGGACTCGCCTTCCAGCTGCAAGACGACTACCTCGACGTGTGGGGCGACCCGTCCACCTTTGGCAAAGAGATAGGCGGCGACATCGCCAACAACAAGAAAACGTTCCTGCTTATCAACGCCATGAACCTTGCTTGCGGCGACGATGCCGCTGAGCTAAGGCGCTGGCTTGCATGCAGTGACCCAGCGCTCAAGCAAGACAAGATAATGGCCGTGAGAGCACTCTACGAGAAATTAGGGCTGAAAGAGCTCTCACGCAAGACCATCGAGGACTATTCGCTCAAGGCGCTCAAATTGCTGGGCGAAGTGAAAATGAGCGTAGAGTCGCACCACAGTTTCGAAAATCTTATCAACAAGATGGTTAACCGCAAGAAATAGCGATGATCGACTCTCACAGCCATCTCTACAGCAGCGAGTTCGACCATGACCGCGACCTCGTGATGCAACGGGCCATTGATGCTGGCATCACCCACATAGTGCTGCCGGGCGAAAATCTTGAGTGCGTGGAGCGCTTGGTGACCATGCGCAACAAGTATCCCGGTGTCATTTCAATTGCACTGGGCCTGCACCCCGAGGACGTGGACGATGCCTACGAGCAGCAACTCAAAGCTTTGCGGCCCTTGCTCGACGAGCATCATCCAGTAGCAGTGGGCGAGATAGGCCTCGACCTGTACTGGGACAAGACATGGCGCGAGCAGCAGATGGCGGCCCTCGACACTCAGCTGCACTGGTGCAAAGAGCTCAACATTCCCTTCATCATCCACTGCCGCGAGGCACTCGATGAGATACTGTGGGTGATGGACAACTTTGGCCAGGCGTTGCCGCAGGGAGTGTTTCACAGCTTCACAGGCACTGTGCAAGAGGTGGAAAAGGTGAGACTACGCGGCGACTTCTACTTTGGGGTGAACGGAATTGTCACTTTCAAGAAGAGCAATGTGAAAGATATTTTGCCTGTGGTGGGCCTTGACAGGCTACTACTCGAGACCGACTCGCCTTACCTTGCCCCAGTGCCTCACCGCGGCAAGCGTAACGAGAGCTCATTTGTGCCACACATTTGCCACTTTGTGGCCCAGCACATGGGGCTGAACGATGACGATGTGGACCAGGCAACCAGCCACAACGCCATCAATCTCTTCGGCCTACCTTTGCAATAAACCATAACACTATCACCCACACTACAATGACTAAGAAAAACACACTGCTGGCTCTTGCCACACTCATCATCATGAGCACATTAACATCGCAAGCCCTTGACATCCCACAGGGCACAATCTACTTCGACAACTCGCTCACACAATACTCTGTGGTGAAATTTGTATATGGCAGCTACAGCAACCCCGAGAGCTACATCGTGAGCATGACACACGACCAAGGCAACCTGTGGAGCGTCACCATCCCCGAGACTGTGCCTGGAATGTACCGATACTGCTTTGCCGAGACTTCTCTTGCCGACGGCCGATATGGCGACACCTTTCCAAACCTCAAAGACTACATCAGCAACACATTAAAAGAAAAGCGCACTGCCACTTGCGAGCTCTCGATACCTGTGGGATGGGTGTTCACACCCACAAGCGGCAACAACTGGGCCGAGGGCGTGTGGAGCAAACCCGACAACACCCCAGCCTACTCGGGCACGCTGCCGGTGATGTTCATCAACACCGATGGCTCTGCGCCCATCACGTCGAAGGAGCAATATGTCTATGCCGAGTACTATATCGACAACATGGGCATTGATGGCATTGCCAGCGTGGGATCGGAAGAAACTCCCGAACTCATGCAAATTAGGGGACGCGGCAACTACACATGGATCGACTTCGACAAGAAGCCTTACCGCCTCAAGCTCGACAACAAGACCGCACTGTTGGGCATGAAGCGCAACAGGCACTGGGCTCTCATGCCTAATGCCGACGACAACCTAAGCGGACTGCGCAACACCGTGGGCTATGAGCTGAGCCGATTGTTGGGGTTGGCATGGACTCCCTCGCAGCAGCCAGTGGAAGTGGTGTTAAACGGAGACTACATTGGCTTGTACATGCTCACCGAGACCATAAGAGTAGAGCCCGACCGCGTGAACATAACCGAACAAGCCGATTACGAAACCGACTCCGAAGCTGTGACTGGCGGCTGGCTCGTGGAGATAGACAACTACATGGAGGATGAGCAAGTGCGCACCGTTGAAGGCAACGGTGTGAACATCTGGTCGACCTACAAGTCGCCCGAACTGCTGAGCGACGAACAGCGCACCTACTTGACCAACTTGATCAACGCTACCGACGATGCCATCTACTCTATCGACAAGAGCGACAACTCGTGGGAGAACTATATCGACCCCGACACCCTTGCATGCTTCTACATAGTGCAGGAACTGCTCGACGACACCGAGTCGTTTCACGGCAGCTGCTACTGGCACAAAGACCGCGGCAACGATGCCAAAATCATGTTCGGCCCCGTGTGGGACTTTGGCAATGCGTTCCATCGCAGCATAGGGCGCTTCATTTGGGACCGACCGGCCTTCTCACAGACATGGATTGGAGAGATTGCCAAGTTCCCTCATTTCCAGGAAGTAGTGAAAAAGCACTGGGACCGCTTTGTGAGGTTTAACTACAAGCGGGTGGAACCATTTATCGACGCCTACATCGACCAAATCTACGAGGCCGCTCTATGCGACGCACAGCGATGGCCGCAATATGGCAACCCCGACATCATCAACGACTGCACCAACTTCAAGAGCCTCCTGGCCAGCAAGTATAGGTGGCTTGGGGAGCAATGGGGGATGCCTAATATGGTCGCTGGCGACTTAAACCTTGACGGCTCGGTGACTGCTGCCGACGTGACCATGCTCTACAGCATCATGCTGGGCGACATCGTGCCCGACACCGACCTTGCCACACTGGCCGACGTCAATGGCGACGGCAGCATCACCGCCACCGATGTCACTGCCATTTACAACATCTTGATTGGAGACAACCAGCCCGAGACGGACTTTGTGATTAATGTGCAGTGCGACGAGGCGCCACACCTCTATTCATGGGTCTACCTCAACGGGCAGAACCAAATCCTCAATGGCAACTGGCCAGGCACGCCGATGAGTGAGACACGCACCACCGCCGACGGCGTGACATGGTGGACGCAACGCCTCGATGTGGACTACGAGACCATCAACATTATCTTCAACACCGGCTCCACCCACAATCAGACACAGAACATCGAGCACCTGGCACCCGGCCAGCACTTCTTCATCTACGACGGCAACAAGTCCTATCAGGACGTAACCGACCAGTACCAGTAAAATTCTGATTTCTGACCCCTGATCTCTGAAATCTGCCTTCCGGCCTCTAACTTATCACTTAATGATAGTGAGTTTCTGGCCTATCTTGATTTGGTCGTTCTTGATTGATGGGTTGGCTTTGCGAATCGAGGCTATAGTCACGCCATATTTCTTGGCGATTTTAGTGAGATTGTCGCCCGACTTCACCACATGTGTCAGCGTGGTGGGTTGCTGTGGTGCTGGCGCAGGTTTAGGCTCGGCTTGGGGTTGTGCCGACTGCTGAGGTGCTGCCTCTTGAACCTGAGCCATCGTTTCTTGAGGCTGGGCCGCCTGCTGAGGCACTTCTTGAGGCTTGGCGGCCTGCGCCTGCGGTGGAATGACTTGCTCTTGTTTGGCCTTAGCTTGCTGCTGAGCAAGATACTCGGCTTCAACGTAATCTAATTCTTCGGGCATTATCATGAGGGTGCCTATTTCATTGCCCTTGGTGTCGACATAGAAGTAACGCAGGTTCTTGCGCTCGCTTGCGACCTGAGCCAGCAGCAGGTTGAACTGCAACGCCTCGTGTGCCTGCTTGAACCACGCGTCGCGCTTGGTCATGACAAATGCCGGCACGTTCACGTTGTCGCGGGTGATGTAGGGAACCGTCACCTTGAGTGTCACGGTCGAGGAGTCGGGGCTGAGCTCCACCCCGCTCAAGTGCTCGTTGTTGCCTATGGGCAGATGATGCTTCTTCACCACCTGACTGGCTGCGTTCACGTAGGCCTGGATGGTAGTGAGCGGCGTGGTGTCGACCTTGCACTTGAGTGTGCTCATGATGCGTGAAATGAGCGACGGCTGGTCGGCACGGTGGGCCATTACAATAAAAAATGTTCCGAAACCTGCGTTCAGAGCCACAGCCTCGCAGTCGTAGTTGTAATTGTTGCTCGTCTTTTTAAATTGCACGCATTTTCCTGTTAAGCCTGCCAATCGATAGTCGGTTATCGAGGTAAAGTCGGTAGCTGTCTTGCAGAATACATCCTTCTTGCCCGTCACCTGCATCTTGAGGTAGGCTTCGGGAGCAAAAGCACCCTCAATATAATCGACTCGAGCCAGCTCCAGAGTAGCGCCACGGGCATCGAGCCGGGCAATATCCACTCGGGCGCCAATTGGGCGCAGAGCATCATCGTTGTTCAGAAACCAACTGTCGTCGGGAGTTGTAATCGAGAAAAACTCATTCTCCACGGTTGCCGCACCAGCACTAACCGCCAGAGCCACAAATGTTAGAAATATAGTGAAAAAGCGTGCCATAATTGTAGTGTTTATATATTATTTAAACTCTATTGGCAGCCTTTTTATTGCACACCAACGTCTATTTAAGGCCATAAGCGCGGCTACGCAATCGTTTGCGAAAACATCAAAATTGAAAAAAAGTCGCAAAAAATTGTAGATTTAATATATTTTATTTATTTTTGTGAGATTATAGCGACACATTGTCATCAAACCATAGAATTCACTCACTAATCAAGCATGACATCAAACCATAACATTAAATTAATAACTTATCAAAACTAAGCGTTTTATGAAAAAGATTTACTTATCAATTGCGCTGACTCTGCTTGTGGGCATGAATGCCATCGCCCAAGGATGGCCTGCCAACTATGGCGGAGTGATGCTGCAAGGCTTCTTCTGGGACAGCTACAAAGAGGCCCCGGACTGCAGCCCGTTTGGCCCCTGGGCCAATCACCAGAACAACGAAGCCACAGCCAACCACCAGCCTGGCTACACATGGGCTACCATGTATGGTGCCGGCTGGAGCTCTGGCGAGGAATGGCAGGTACCTGTAACCACGTGGAGCAGCCTGCTGGCCCACAAGAGCGAGATCACACCGTTCATCGACCTGCTGTGGCTGCCACAGAGCGGCTCTACAGTGGCCGACTCTACAATGGTCTACTACAAGAGCGCCGACGACAGCCCTCGCAATGGCGTGCGTCCGTGGCGCAATGGTGCTAATTGGGAATATGACAAGTATGGTGGCGGCGAGGTAATCACCAACCCCGACTGCATGGGTTTTGTGCCTGTGTTCTACTTCCACCACGGCCTCACCTTTAACCCCGACGGCACTCCCTGGACCTACACCGACAGCAATGGCAAGGTGTGGACGCCAATATCCTACTTTGGCACCGAGGCCGAGCTGCGCGAACTCATCGCCACCTTCAAGGCTGAGGGCACTGGAGCCATCGAGGACGTGGTAGCCAACCACCGTGGCGGCCTGGGCACCTGGAGTGGTGACAAGAACTCGATTGAGTTCCCCACTGAGTACTACAAGGGCACCTTCTGCCCCGAGGGTGAGTACATCAGCTGGACGAGCGACGACGTGTGCAGCGACGACGAAAGCGGGCGCGGCACCGGCAACCCCGACTGCGGCGGCAAGGGCCAGTGGGCTCGCGACATCGACCACCACGCGCCAGCCACTCAGGCTAAGGTCATCAAGTTCCTCGACTACCTGAAGAACGACCTGGGCTACGTGGGCTTCCGCTACGACTATGCCATGGGCTTCGAGGAGAAACACTTTGCCGAGTATAACACCACGTTGCGCCCCACCTTCAGCGTGGGCGAGTACTGGGGTTCAAAAGGCGATATCTCTAACTGGATTCACAAGACCTACATGGAGGGTGGCTACCAGAGCGCAGCCTTCGACTTCCCGCTGCAGAGCGACATTCGCGAGGCGTTCAACTACGGCAACTACCGCTACCTGAACAACTCGGGCCTCATCAGCGACCCAGTGCTCAAGCGCTACGCAGTGACATTCCTCGACAACCACGACACCTTCAAGGACCTGCCTACCGACGGCTCTAACTACAACTGGAGCAACGGCAAGGCCTATCAGCACCGTGTGGAGAAGAACATAGTGGAGGCCAACGCCTTCATCCTGGCCATGCCTGGCACTCCATGCTTGTTCTATCCTCACTTCATGCACCCACAGTGGCACGACATCCTGTGCAAGCTCATCAAGGCCCGCCGCACTGCCGGCTTGACCAACGAGAGCGAGCGCTCGGCAGCCGAACTCAAGGGCAGCAATGGAATCCAGTGGATAGTAACAGGCACTCACGGACAGGTTTGCTTCCAGCTTGGCGACGCCACCGACGATCCCGCCCCCGAGGGCTTCACCACAGTGTGGGAGAGCGACCCCGTGGATGGCAAGCGCGTGGCACGCTACAGCATCACCAGCAGCCTTGCCGACCAAGTTGAGGGCAACACCAAGAAGAACCTCATCAACGGCTACCCCGTCATCGACAAGAACAACTGCACCTTCGCAGGCTCTATCGATGTCAACGTTAGACCTTCGAGCGAGGGTTGCATTCTGGCCTACACCACTAACGGCCAGAATCCCACCGCTGCCGACAATACCATCACCGAGAGCACTACCCTCACCTTTACCGACAACGTAACCCTGAAAGTGGGCGTAGTGGTCGATGGCAATGTACCTCAGTCGTCGGTAGTTACTCGCCACTATATCAAGACGAGCACCTCGAGCAACAAGATCAACTTCTACGTCAAGGACGATCACGCACCCTACATCTACGTTTATTACTACGACAACAATGGCACCAAGTATGAGCCTTTCGGCGCTTGGCGTGGTTACCTGGCATTTGAGAAAGTGCAAGTGGGTGGCATCGACTGGTGGCGTGTGCAGATGGACAAGCCCGACTACCCTGTGAACCTAATCATCAACTGGGACGGCAGCCAGACGCCCGACATTACCGGCATCACCAGCGATGTGTTCTACACCGTGCAGGATGGCCAGCCCAACGACGTGACTGGCACCTACATGCCCATGATGGAGAATCCCGACCTGGCCATCGACAAACCCACAGGCAGCTACGAGGGCGGCGTCACAGCCACTATCACGGCTTCCTATAGCGGTGCTACTATCGTCTACACCACCGACGGCACCGCGCCCACTGTCACCAGTCCAACCATTGCCAGCGGCAGCACCGTCAACTTCAACGAGAGCGGCAACCACTACCTGCGCGCCGGCATCGTAAAGGACGGCGAGGTCATCAAGCAAGTGGCTCGCAGCTACTATGTGGCAAGCGGTCATGGCAATGGCACCAACATCTTTGTCAAGAACATGACCACTGCCGATGTGCCTCACATCTATGCCTGGAACTCGAGCCAGCAAGCAGTCACAGCTCCGTTTGACAACGCTGGCAACGTGCTCACCGAGACCGTGTCCAACTGCGGTCAGACATGGTACAAATACCACTTCGACGAGGCTCCAGCCGGCATGTGCTTCATGCTCACTGGCGAAAAGGACAAGAGTGCCGACATCACTGGCATTGCTGGTGGCCGGGACTACTACTTCTATTACTACCCCGGCGCACACTTTGGCAACAGTGCCTTCCAGCCTGGATACATCGACGTCACTGCCGACAGCAAGCACACCACTGCCACCAAGGCCATCACCGTGTTCATGTACGACAACGGCAACGACTGGGCCAATAACCTGAAGCTCTATCCCTACTCTGGCGGCAGCGACATCCATTGGAACTGGGCAGGCTCATGGGCCGAGTCGGCACTGCCAACCACCAACGTTGGTGGCCAGAACTGGTTCTACTGCACATTCATGGACAAGGAGAGCATTGGCGCTATCGTCTATAACGGAGCCAACTCTAACGAGCGCTTCGAGGTGACCAACACCACAAGCGATGTCTTCATCAAGTTCCCGCTCACAGCCGACAACTGGTCGACCGGTGCCGATGTCACAAACCAGTATGCCAGCAGTCTGCCAGCAGTGGAAACACCCGAAGAGGGCACTACTCCCGAGCCCACGACCACCATCCCATCGTGTGCCACCGCCATGAGCGACTGCCTCTACTTCTACTTCGAGAACAGCAGCTTCGGTTCTCCCTACGCTTGGGTCTACAGCGGCACCAAGACCTTTGGTGAGCACGGCTGGCCCGGCGAGGCCCTGATTGAAGTTGCAGGCACAGCGCCCAACGGCAACCTCGTTTACCGCTGGACCTACAGCGACACCAGCAGCCAGCCCAGCGACATCATCTTCAGCAACAACGGTCAGTCACAAGTGGGGCCATTTGAGTTTGTGAACGGCGGCTACTACACCACAACGGGACTTATTGGCACCGCCAACTCCAACATCATGACCTTAGCTCAAATCATCGAGAACGGTCAGGAAGACCAGCAGTACATCATCAGCAACGACCTCACCGCCGTGATCACCATCGCAAGAGATAACGAAATTCACCTCTTTGCCAAGGATGCCAATGGCGACGCACTCATGCCACAGGTCAACACCGACGGCAAGCCAGTGCCCGATGCCTTGCAAGACTGGACCTTCGACCAAAGCAACTGGGTTGAGCTGATACTGCCTGCCGAGAGTGCTCTCACGCTCGATGGCATGAGCCTGATGGGGCAGACCGTGGTGGGCAAGCTCATCGACCGAACCAACCCCGTGATTGAGCTCGCCGCCAACCCCATCCCCAACCAGCAAGCCGACTACGCTCCTAACAACTACCTGGTTGCCAACTACGACTTGATGCACAACAACGACTACTTCTTCGTGCGTCCAAAGGCACAGGAGTTCAACACCATCAAGCATGCTATCTACAGCGACGGCAAGTTCATCATGGCTGGCCGCGCTGGTGCCAACGAGTGGGACATCAACCTTGAGGGCGAGGTGCGCCCAACCGACATGCAGCCCTACCTCTTGGGCGACCAACCACTCACTGAGCTGCTTGAGGAGAATGGTGTTTATGATTTGCGGGTTATTACCAAAGATTTGGGCAGAAGCAGGGCCATCGCTGTGGTGGGTGTCACTAAGGTGGGCACCTTCTCTCCTGCATTGCCTGGCGACGTGAACGGCGACGGCGAGGTCAACTCGCAGGATATCACCGCTCTCTACAGCCTGCTGCTCAGCGGCGATGCAAGCTCGGTTGTCAATGGCGACCAGAATGGTGATAACGAAATCAACAGTGCCGATGTCACCAGAATCTACGAGATTCTGCTGGGTGTGAATGTCAACAACTAAACACCTAAAAAAACACAGGATTGAAAAGGAGCTCCCACGACGGAGCTCCTTTTTTTGGGGGCATTTTGGGGCATTACAACTCCATTGCAAAATTTTTGTGACATTGTAGTGGTGCCGATTGCGAGAAAATGATTATCTTTGCAGTTTGTAATATAAATATATTAAAAACAACACTATAGTGGACACAAAATACATCTTTGTTACAGGCGGCGTGGTATCGTCGCTCGGGAAAGGCATTATCTCGTCGTCGATTGCCAGACTGCTGCTCTCACGCGGCTTCAACGTGACGATGCAGAAGTTTGACCCCTACATCAACATCGACCCCGGCACGCTCAACCCCTATGAGCACGGCGAGTGCTATGTGACGGTAGACGGCCACGAGGCCGACCTTGACCTGGGCCACTACGAGCGCTTCACCAACATAAAGACTACCCGTGCCAACAACATCACCACCGGCCGAGTGTACCAGAGCGTGATTGACAAGGAGCGCCGTGGCGACTTCTTGGGCAAGACGGTGCAGATCATTCCGCACATCACCGACGAAATCAAGCGCTGTGTGAAGCTGCTGGGCAACACCGGCAAGTACGACTTCGTCATCACCGAGATTGGCGGCACGGTGGGAGACATCGAGTCGCTGCCATTCCTCGAGGCAGTGCGCCAGCTCAAGTGGGAGTTGGGACGCAAATGCGTGGTGGTGCACCTGACCTACGTTCCCTACATCAAGGCCGCCGGCGAGCTCAAGACCAAGCCCACTCAGCACAGCGTCAAGCAGCTGCAGCAAGTGGGAATCCAGCCCGACGTGCTGGTGCTGCGCACCGAACGCGAGCTCCCCACCGCCCACTGCCGCAAGGTGGCACAGTTCTGCAACGTTAGTCCCGATGCCGTGACACAGAGCTTAGACGCACCCAGCATCTACGAGGTGCCACTGATGATGCATCGCCAGCACCTGGACCAGATTATACTGGACAAGACCGGCACACCCTATAGCGGCGAGCCCGACCTGACCAAGTGGAACTACTTCCTCGACAAGCTGCACAGTGCCAAAGAGGAAGTGAAAATAGGCCTTGTGGGTAAGTATGTGGAGCTGCAGGATGCCTACAAGAGCATCGACGAGAGCCTGCTCACCGCAGGTGTCTACCAGGGCCACAAAGTGAAAATCACCTACATCTCGAGCGAGAAAGTCAACGATGCCAATGCCGAGGCGCTGCTCAACGAGATGGACGGAGTGATAGTGGCTCCAGGATTCGGGCAGCGTGGCACCGAGGGCAAGTTTGCTGCCCTGAAATGGTGCCGCGAACACGATGTGCCCACTTTTGGCATCTGCTACGGCATGCAGTGCATGGTCATCGAGTATGCCCGCAATGTGCTGGGGATGACCGATGCCAACAGTGTTGAAATCGACCCGAAAACTCCCCACAACGTCATCGACTTGATGGAGGAGCAAAAGAGCATCACCAACCTGGGTGGCACCATGCGACTGGGCGCCTACGCATGCCATCTGAAATCTGGCACAAAAGTTGCTAAAGCCTATGACAGACTCGACATCGAGGAGCGTCACCGCCACCGCTTTGAGTTCAACGACGAGTATCGCAAGCAGTTTGAGGATAGTGGCATGGTCTTTGCTGGCGAAAATCCAGAGACTCACCTCATCGAGGTGATGGAGCTCCCGGGCAAGAAGTGGTACATAGGCACTCAGTATCACCCCGAGTACAGCAGCACAGTGCTCAACCCACACCCGCTGTTCATGGACTTTGTCAGAGCAGCTATCGAGAACAAGAAACAATAATTACTTCCTGGCTGGAAGTTTCCGGCCCAGACTCACAAACAACGAAACACATATCTTTACATAAAAAACATCAGATGGACAAGAACACGATAATAGGCATGTTGCTCATGTGTGCAGTAATCTTTGGATTCATGTACTTTCAACCCAAACCAGAGGAGAACACTCAACAAGCCGCAAAGACCGAACAGGCCAAGACCCAACAGAGCGAGAATGTGAGCGTCGACACGCTCACTCAGGAGCAACTCAGCCAGCTCGACACTCTCGTGACAAAATATGGCAACATCGCCGTCGATGGTGTGAATATCACCAACGAAGAGGGCAAAGCCAAGGGGACTGTTAAAATCGACAACAAAACATTAGACATTGCCTCGCTCAAGAGCACTACCCCCAGCGACCCAGCACTGCACAACCGCGCGGTGCAGGCCATCGCCGATGTGATAACAAAATTCAATCAGGCTTCGGCATTTGGTGCCAACCTCTCGGGCGAGCTCAAGACCGTGAAGCTTGAGAATGACTCCATAGCCATCGAAATCAGCACCAAGGGCGGCATGATAAGCCGTGCCACACTCAAGGGTTATACTGCCTATCGCACTCAAGAAGACTACAAAGGCAAGGGCGTGCCTGTTGAACTCATCAACCCCGACAACAACCAGTACAGCTTCGGACTCAATGCCGAGACTCAGAGATATGACACCAAGGACTATTTCTTCACACCCGAACAACAAAACGACTCGAGTGTGACCATGACCATGAACCTCGACGGAGGAGCAAAATGGAGCCTGCGCTACACGCTGGTCAAAGGCACCTACATGGTGCGCATGGAAGTGCTGCAAAGCGGCATGGAGAAGATTGCTGCCAGCAACAAGCATTTCATGGATTTCAACTGGGTTCAGAAAATCAAGCGCCAGGAGGCTGGCAAGCAGTTCGAAGAGCGCAACAGCGCACTCTACTGGAAACTGCAGGGCGACAATGACGACGTCGACAACCTGAGCGAGAGCGGCAACAAAGATAAGAAAGTGACCGAGCGCATCAAATGGATTTCGGGCAAAAGCCAGTTCTTCTCGACAGTGCTGATTGCCAACCAAGCATTTAATGGCGCCGAACTTGAAAGCACTGCCTACGAGAGTGGCAAGGACAAGGAGTATGACACCTATCTCAAGCACATCAGCATGACCACACAAGTCGACTATCAGCCCAGCAATCCGGCTCCTGCGTCGTTCTACTTCTACTTTGGTCCCAACCGCTACTCGTTGCTCTCGAGCTACGACAAATTCTCGCCCAAAGAGGACCTCCACCTCACCCGCTTGGTGTCGCTTGGATGGACATTGTTCCGCTGGATCAACTCGGGAATTGTCATGCCTGTGTTCAACTGGCTGTGCAAGTTTGGTTGGAGCTTAGGAATCGTGATTCTCGTGCTCACCATCCTGCTCAAGCTCGTGCTGTGGCCACTGACCTACAAGAGCTACCTGTCGCAGGCTAAGATGAAGATTCTGCAACCCGACATCCAAGCCATCAACGAGAAATATCCCGACCCCAACGATGCAATGAAGAAGCAGCAAAAGACCATGGAGCTCTACAAGCAAGCCGGTGCCAACCCCATGGGCGGATGCTTGCCAATGCTGCTGCAGATGCCATTCCTCATTGCCATGTTCTGGTTCTTCCCATCGAGCATCGACCTGCGTGGCCAGTCGTTCCTGTGGGCACCCGACCTGAGCGCCCCCGATGCCATCATCTCGCTGCCATTCAGCATCCCATTGCTGGGCGACCACCTGAGCATCTTCTGCTTGCTCATGACAGCCACCAACATTGGCTACACCTACATCAACATGCAGTCGCAGTCGTCGAGCCAAATGCCCGGCATGAAGTGGATGATGTACTTGATGCCACTAATGTTCCTCGTGTTCTTCAACACCTATGCCGCCGGCTTGAGCTACTACTACTTCGTGTCGCTGCTCATCACCATAGTCCAGACCTATCTCACTCGCATGACAGTCAAGGAAGATAAGGTCAGGGCCCTCATGGCCGAAAATGCTAAGAAGCCCAAAAAGAAAAGCGGCTTCATGGCCAGGCTCGAAGAGGCTCAGCGACAGGCCGAGCAGCAAAAGCGCGCTGCCGCCAAGGGCAACAAGCGCCGCCGCTAAAAGTCGCTACAACAGCCAGCAACACATTTTTTTAGTTATTTCATAAGCAACCAACAACAACAAAATCAAGCAATTATGTCAGTAAGCTATAAATGTCCACAATGTGGCAACACAATCATCACCGAGTTCGAAGTGGGCAACATCAGGTGCCCCTATTGCGGCAAGGAATTCCTTGCAAGTGAGAGTCAGCAGCCACCAGTGTTCCATGGTGAAGGCGCAGCACAGCAACCTGGCTACGGACCACAGCAGCAACCTGGCTACGGACCACAGCAGCAGCCTGGCTACGGACCACAGCAACAGCCTGGCTACGGACCACAGCAGCAGCCTGGCTACGGACCACAGCAGCAGCCTGGCTACGGACCACAGCAGCCACAATATGGCTATCAGCAGCCAGCTCCTGCAAGCAACGACATCTTTGCCAACGGACCCTCGGGCAAGAGCCGCGGCCTTGCCGGACTGCTTGCTATTTTCCTCGGCAGCTTAGGAGTTCACTATTTCTACCTTGGCAAGACAACGCCAGGCATTGTGTTCTTGCTCGTGTCGTTGTTCGGTGGTGGACTCACCTGTGGAGCAGCAGCAGGTGTTGTGGCCTTAGTGTCCCTCATCCAGGGCATCATGATGATGACCATGTCGCAGCAGGAATTTGAAAGCAAGTATATTAACACCGACAACAGCTTCCCGCTCTTCTAATCTAAAATAATAAAACTCAAGCAAGAAGTAGTGGGCAAGGTCTCACTCGCATGCCAATTTTCAACCATGAAGAAATCGCCAACAAGTTCCCCCGCTCCAAGCGCACGCAAGCGCAATGTCAAGAAGCTGGCAGCAATTGTGCTGGCGCTCTTGCTTGTGGCAATGGGGACAGCTGCATGGGTGGTCTACAAAAACCGTGTCGAAATTCAGCACTGGTGGCGAGGCGAGATAAAGATTGACCGCAACAAATATCCCATTGTGGGCATCGACGTGAGTGCCCACAACGGCGACATCGACTTTAACAAGGTCAGAGGCGACGGCTTCTCGTTTGTCATTATCAAGGCAAGCGAGGGCGAAGACTACCACGACTCAAAGTTCTCAACAAACTACGACAAGGCACGCAAGGCAGGACTCAAGGTGGGAGCCTACCACTTCTTCCGGAAGAAGACCGACGGGCTCAACCAGGCCAAGAACTTCCTCGAGATGGTGGGATGGCGCAAACTCGACCTGCCGCTGGTGATTGACGTGGAGGACTGGAGCAACGACGACCAAATTAAGGACGAGCGCACTCAGAAGCACCTCGACGCCATGATCGACAACCTGCGCTCACGAGGCCACAAGGTTATGATTTACACCAACGGCGACGGATACAAGAAATACATCAAAAACGGACAAATCAACATCAACCTGTGGCTGTGCGCATTCAAGCAGCCCGAGAAACTGCGGCACATCCCGCACCAGATGCAGCAATACAGCCACTGGGGCAAGGTAAGAGGCATTTGGGGCGATGTCGACCTCAACGTCTTTAACGGCAGCGAACAACAATGGTTCAAGTGGCTCGAAGACCTCACGCCACTGCAGGTCGACAACAGCGATATCGACTCAACCTATATTAACGACCAAGACGAATACATAATAGATGATGAACTGTAAAAAAAGACTACTGCTCTGCTTAATAGTGATGGCGGCAGCCTCGTTTGCAACCACTACCCAGGCAAAGACCTACACTTGGGAAAGGTTTAACATCGCTTTCGAGGCCCCCGACGGTGGATATGTGCCATTCGAGTTTGACTTCTTCTTCCACGACCCCTACTCGGCACAGGTGCAATGGGACGAAATGGTCATGACAATGCAGTATTACACCAAGAACGAAAACACCAACAAGAAAAACCTCAACGAGATGCTCAAGAGCCGGGCATTAGGCTACAACATGTACGACACAAAGCTCTTCACACCCAAGGTGAAAGGGTTCAAGTGCTACTCACTCGAGGGAACAATGCCCGACGGCTCAAGTGCCATGATCAGCTACCTCGTCAGCGACAAAACCACTACGGTGCTCGAGGTAGTGGTCAACTACCTGAGAGAAAACCGCAAAGTGGTAGAGGACATAATCAAGAGTTTCACCGAGAACAACAACCAGCAACCCAACGAGCGACAAAAACCCAAGCAAAAAACACAAAAGAAAGAAGACGCCGAAAAGCAAGAACAAGAAATCAAGCGAGAAAAGCAACGACAGCAAGAAAAAGTCTTCGAGTGCTAACAAACACCACGTTCAGTGTTAGCATATTTATTAGTATAAGATTTAATTAACATTTTGTTTTTTTATCTTTCAACCATTGTATTAGCTGAAAATGGCTTTAATTGTTTGGAGAAATAGAGTTCAGGGGGTGCTGGCGTTACCATTGGCAGCGGTTTACTGGATATTGATGCCGCCAGCCACGAGGCGTATAGTGCTTGCCGACTTGAAGCAGTGGGCTCGATGGCAACATCTGGGATGCAACCTGTGGGGCTTCTCTTGGCTCATGGGGTGCAGGCCAGAGTTCCGCTCAGTGTTTTACAGTCGTGCCCGATTCTTGAAGATCCTGTCTTGCTGGTGGCTCAGAGGAAAGACAGCACTTGAGATTACTACCACCGACATAGGCGGTGGCCTTATAATTCAACATGGTTTCTCAACCGTAATCTCGGCTGAGAGAATTGGCAAGAACTGCAAAATATACCAACAAGTCACTATTGGTTTCAACCATGACCTGAAGGCACCTGTAATAGGCAACAATGTGGAGGTCTGTTGCGGTGCAAAGGTCATCGGAGGCATCACAATAGGTGACAATGTGCTCATTGGAGCTAACGCTGTAGTGGTAAAGGACGTGCCCAGCAACTGTGTGGTAGCAGGAGTGCCGGCCCGCATCATTAAGCATCTTGACCATGTGCGCGACTTGACCTTGTGAAAATGATCACGCATAGCTCACGTTATAATCTTCTGTGTTTGGCAAATTTATGTGTAACCAAAGGCCTACTCTTTATCCTTTTATCGAAAGCGATGCTGACTCTGGCACCTTTAATGAGACAATAAGTAATTTTATTGAGAACCACACTTCACGACACACACTCATGGGAATGTGGTGCGAAATAAACCCACTCACTCAAGCAAAAAGTTGTGCCCGTTGTCTCCCAGTTGTAAAAGTTGTTTGATTCCAGCGATTCCACTGATTCCACCGATTCCAAAAAATAGCTTATAAGTGTCGTCTGATAAAAAAGCACCGCAAGAGTGCTATCACCCCTGCGGCGCCATTATCTCTCAAGCACATCGAGCCACAAGGCTCAATGTAACTCGCACGTAGCAGCAACTTAGCGAACGATCAACTTCTTGCCATTCTCTATCACGATGCCGCGATAGTCGCTGCCCACTGGCTGACCCATGATGTTGTAGCGCTGGCTGTTGCCATTGTTGCCGTCAACATTGATGCCGCTGATTGCGGTATGAGTGGTGCCAGCCCAAGGAGTATAAATCACTTCACCCTTAGAGGCGTCATCCTCTTTGTCATATACTGTGACACGTGGGGTTGAGTCCTTTGCAATATACCAGTAGTTGTTTTGGGCATAAACGGTAGCGCTCGAGTTGTTGTAGAGGTCCCAGCGCTGGAACTCGCCCTCAGGATCGAAACCGTTGGCATACTTATAGTTACCATTGTTGATAAACACATTCTCGCCAGGATTGTATTCCACATCCTTTGCTTCATTGGTGATATAGCCAGCGTTGACTTCAACGCTGCCAATCAGTGTAATGCCCCATGCGTTGCCCTCGATGTGGTTGCCCTGCATGTAGGCCTTGGCAACCACGTTGGCCGAATTGCAAGTGATGTTAAGACCGCTGCCACCCAGGTCTGGATCTGAAATGTAACTGTTGTTGAGCACGGTGTTGCCTATCATGCGCACATTGCCAGGACCGGTGAGGGTGATGCCATAAGAGCAGTTCTCAACGAAGTTGTTGGTCACATACAGAGTTCCGGTGGGAGGATTACCCAGCAGGCAAGCCAGAGCTATACCACCCGAGCGGGTAGTGGCTGCTGGACCATGAATCTGATTGCCGTCGATGACAATGTCGTAGGGGCCGGTAGCACTCATGTTGATGCCTGGATATAGGCGGGCGCTGGTGTTGGGCTTGTTGATGACATTATCCTTAATGGTAATGCCACAGGCCACGTTGGCGCCACTTGCCACACACGAGAGTGTAGGATTGTTGAACTCGCAGTTCTCCACCAGGTTGCCCTTGCTCAGCGAGGTGAAATTGATAACGGCATTGCCACCCTTGCTGTTGTGGTCGTTGAAGGTACATCCAGTCACTGTAAGGCAGCCTTCCTCGGTGCCGTTGCCGTAGTTGATACCCACATAGTTAAATGTAGAGCCAGTGATGGTTGCGCTTGCGCCCTCGGTGTACATGCGGAATCCCTTGGCAGTGCCCTCCGAACCCTCAGCAGCACCCACTGTGGCACCGGTGATGGTGAGGTTGCCATTAATCTCCATAGTTGTAGAACCACCAAAGAGCAGTGTCTCACCCTCACTGATGACGAGGTCGCCATTGATGGTAAAGTAGTTCTTGCTCAGAATGATGTTGTCGTTGTCGTAGCCAATGCCACTCACGCCGTCGGGCAGCGAAGCGGGCAGGTTAACCACATAGGCACCGTCAACCACAGCCACGCCCGAGCCGTCCTCATTCACTGGCACCAAAGTTGCCAGCTCACTGAGGGTGTAGGTCTTGGCACCTGCAAGCAATGCAGTTGCCACAAAGAGTAGAGTAAAGATTTTTTTCATTTGCTTTTAGGTTTTAAAATATTAGTAAAAAACTTGAGCTGCGACAGGCAAGCATTATTATGTTATAACTATCACAGCGCAAAAGTAATAAATATTTTTTCAATGCCACAAGTTTTATATCAAAACTTTCAAAAAGCACTTCGCAAAACTTGAGGCTTTTGGGGTCAGAACCGGTACTGATAGCCCACCCCTATCACGTGGCTATCGCGATTGTTGAAGTTGTCGTCCTTGTTGATGTCGACAAAGCGATAGAACACGTCGATGTGGTTGTGCTTGTTGATTTTAAAGTCGCAACCGGCGGTGTAGCGCATCTTCTCGTAGCCATCGCCCAAGTAGAGCTCGGCCGAGACGTATGGCTCCCACCATGTTTTCTTCCTGTCGTAGCTAACCTGCAGGCGGGTACGCGACACGTGCTTGCTCTTAGATTTCTTGGGCTCGAACTCGTCGCTGTCCCAGTCGTAGGTCACATCATCGACTTGAGCGCGGTGAGTGAATTGCCAACGCTCTTGCAGCGAGAACTTCACGTTCTGCACCTTGTAGCTTCCCGTCACCGAGGCATAGACGCGATGCTTCGACACCCAGTAGCTCGTGGTCTCCTCGTTAGAACCTTCGTCCCACTCGGGGAGCATGTAGTCGCGCATGAACTTGTAGCCGGCATCAAGTTTGAGCCATGACAGGGGCTTGTAGTCAGCTCCCACGGCAATGTTCCAGCGGTTGGGTGCTCCCCAGCCTTTTCCGGCCTGGATATTGTCTTTGAGGCGGTACTCAAACTCGGCGCTCACGCTCCACTTCTTGTTGATTTTCTTCTCTACGCCCACGGTCATCCACAGGCCAAAGTCGTTGCCACTCTTGCCATCAAAGGGCACTCCCTCGGGCTCCCACTCGGCTCGGGCAGGAATTGCAACTGCCGTCGCTATAGCCACAGCAGCAATAGCTCTTAATGTCTTTTTCATTGCAAATCTTGTCTTGTGAGTTTTATGGTTTTGTCTACGCTGTTGCTCCCGGCATCGGTGCTGCGGTAGTGAACGCGCAGCATGGTCATGTCGCGAAGCATGTCGATGGCACCCACCTCCACCTTGGTGATGTCGAGGCCGGTGCGTTTCTTCAGGTCGGCGATGAGCTCTTCGCGCCGGTCGGGCGTGATGAGCTCAATCTTGTCGTACTGGATGAGCTTCACACTCTCGGTTTTGAGGCGCCACTCGCAGATTACTATTGCGAAGATTACAATCAGATTGGTGAGCACGAGCTCTATCAGCGGCATGGTCGAGGCCAAGGCATTGACCACTGCTAAGGCGATGATCACAAAGAGGTAGGTCATCTCGCGCACTGGCATAGTGTCGGTGCGGTAGCGCATGATGCTGAAGATGCCGAATAATCCTATTCCAAGTCCAATTCCCGCCTTTCCTTTCATGTCCTCAAGCACGAAAATCATAAAGAACACCAAGAAGAAGATCGAAATGCTGATGAGCATGAACGTGAAGTAGAAGTCACGACGCTTGCTCTTGCGGTAGTAGAGCCGGTCGATAATCACCCAGCTCACTATCACACAGATGGCAAACCTTATCAGCATTGCGTAGAATGGAATGGTTATTCCTTGAAACAAGTTATCAATCATAATATTTATCTTTTTAAAGTTTATCTAAAGTAAAAAATTAGTAATTCATAGTAGCTCATAGTAATTCCTAACGCCCCTAATGCCGCAGTCCATCGCTATCATGCGCTCAACATAGTGCAGCTTGGGTTTCAACCGGTTTTGCTTCACCGCAGGGTTGCTCAGGGCAGTGCCCATGCAGTACTTGCTGAAACCGTGAGGATGGATGTGCAGCTCGCGCAACATCGACAGCAGCGGTGAGGGCTGGTTGCCGTCGCGCTTGAGCTCGATAATCACCACCTGGTCGAGCTGCTTGTCAAGACCTGAGATGTAGTTGTGAAACCGCAGGCCGGTGTCGATGGTCACACGCTCAGTCTTGCCCTTGTTCACCAGCGTGATGCGGTTGAACCAGTTGCGCAGCGCTGGCTGCAGACACTCCACAGGCCACCAGCACAAGTCGGCGAGGAAGTCGTGCTTGTGCTGACCCTCAATGTTGAACTCGTTTATCGAGATTCGCTTCTTGCGAGTGCGGCGGTGGTTGTTCTTGTTTTTCACCTCTAAGAACATGAGATTGGAGCCAACGTACTCACGCACCCTCACCTTCTGCCGCCCTAAGCAGCCATTGTGGTGCATGATGTACATGTCGAGCCCGGGGGTGTCGTAGTAGAGCGTGGTGTAGGCACTGTTGCGCACTCCGTCTATCTCCTGCATGTAATATTCGCTGCGGGCGAGCTCTAACAGTTGCAGCAACCGTGGCATGGTGGTCACAAACTTGGTGTCGACACGATTCATGAGCCTCACCGACTTCATCTCGTCGAGGCTGATGGAATTGAATGTACTGATAATCGTGTCCATTTATAGTTGTTGCTGTTGTGAGTGTGTTTTATAGCAATTGGTGCAAGTGCCGCACCTTTTATAAACGGCAAAATTAGAAAAAATTCATTAATATCGCCATTTTTTTAAATAATTTTCAACAAGTTAATTGAAAACTTCAATAAAACACAAAACTCCCACACCTAAGATTATGGGGGAGTTTGTTGCATTGCGACTTATGCTGGCTTCATGGGAGGCGGCATTACTACTGACCCTCAGGCAATGGTTCGGCATCGCGTGCTAAACTGCTCTTCAGGTTCAGGTCGGGCACCTTAGCCGATGGGCGCTCAAGGGCGCTCTTGAATGTCTGCACCGTGCGATTCTTGTCTTCGTGCAACTTCAAAGGCTTGGTATGCCCCATACCCTTTGAAGAGATGACTGCGTGATGTCTGGAGTCGCGGCTTAGGGTGGGTACAGCGGTTACGACCTTTCGGATTTTTGTGTCGGCACAGGCATTATAATTACGAATGCGCTGGATGCTGTTTTGCTCTTGGTCAAGAGCTATTGTCTCGCTAATCTCCTCGTGAGTGGGCTGGCTGTTAGAAACAGTGCCTGCAACGATCATAACAAAGAAAGCAACGGGCGCTAAAAGAATGATGGCTGCAAACAGCCTCATCACCCACTTTCTGAATAATTCAAATAATGACTCCATAACATTAAAATTTAAATGATTAATAACTGCATCCTGCACTGAGGATGCTGACAACTGTGTTTATTCAATATCATTGACTTGCCCTCCAGGTAATCCAAAAAGATGGCAAAAAAACAATCTTTTGTTAAAATAATCGTCATTTTGATATTGCTATGAGAAAAAAGTCCTACCTTTGCATTATGGCAAGTGGCAACAAGGGTGCCTGAAGCCTGACTAACAACCATTACACCCAGCAGCATCATGACCGACATAAAATTCTTGTGGAACCGTTTCTGGATCTTGGTGAGAAATGCTCTCATCTTCTTCTTTGTGTCGTCAACACTCGCGGTGATTGCTTTCAAGTGGGTGCCTGTCTATCGCACGCCACTGATGTACATCCGCTATTATGAGCAGTGGGTCGACGGCAAAGAGCCGGTGATCAAGCACAAATGGGTGGACCTCGACCAGATTTCACAAAACATGCCGCTCGCTGTCATGGGTGGCGAGGACACCGGATTCCTGAAACACAACGGCTTTGAGCCCAAGGAGATTTATAAAGCCCGCCTCGAGGCTCTCGAGGGTGGACGCGAACGCGGCGCGAGTACTATTTCGCAGCAGACGGCCAAGAACGTCTTTCTGTGGCCCAGCCACAGCTGGATAAGGAAAGGACTTGAGGCCTATTTCACTGTACTGATTGAGAACATCTGGGGCAAAGAACGCATCATGGAGGTCTACCTCAATTCCATTGAGATGGGCGACGGCATCTATGGCGCACAGGCGTGCGCACAAGAGAAGTTCAACAAGGACGCGCGCGACCTCACTCGCAAAGAGAGCGCCACCATTGCCGCAACCCTGCCCAACCCGCTTGAGCGCGACTCGGCCCATCCCAGCAAGTTTGTGCTCAAGCACAGCAAGCGCATCCAGCGCGAAATGAACGCTGTTGCCAACCCCGGCTGGGGAGCTAAATAATGCATTCAACAACACAACTAAACATATAAACCTATAAAACAATTATTTAAGCAACTATGGATTTCATTTCTCAGAGATTGCAAGCATTGCAGCCATCGGCCACACTGGCCATGTCGCAAAAGAGTAACGAACTCAAGGCCCAAGGCATCGACGTGATTAACCTGAGCGTGGGCGAGCCCGACTTCCACACCCCCGACCACATCAAGCAAGCCGCAAAGCAGGCAGTGGACGACAACTTCTCGTTCTACTCGCCAGTGCCAGGCTACATGTCGCTGCGACAGGCAATCAGCGACAAACTCAAGAATGAGAACAACCTCGACTTCGCCCCCGAGCAGATTGTGGTGGGCAACGGCGCAAAGCAAGCCCTGTGCAACACCGTGCTGTGCCTCATTAACGATGGCGACGAGGTGATAATTCCCACCCCGGCGTGGGTGAGCTATGTGCAGATGGTGAACCTGTGCGGCGGCAAGAGCGTGCTCGTGCCAGCCACCATCGAGACCGACTTCAAAATCACTCCCGAGCAGCTCGAGAATGCCATAACCGAGAAATCAAAACTTATCATACTGTGCTCACCATCAAACCCCACCGGCAGCATCTACAGCCGCGACGAGCTCAAGGCCCTTGCCACCGTGCTGGCACGTCACCCACAGGTGATGGTTATTGCCGATGAGATTTATGAGCACATCAACTATGTGGGTCATCACGAGTCGCTCGCGCAGTTCCCCGAGCTCAAAGACCGCGTGGCAGTGATTAACGGTGTGTCTAAAGCCTATGCCATGACAGGATGGCGCATTGGCTACGTTGCCGCTCCACTGTGGCTCGCCAAGGCTGTTAACAAGCTGCAAGGTCAGTACACCAGCGGTGCTTCGTCAATCGCACAGAAGGCTGCCGAGGCTGCCTATCGCGGCTCACAGCAGTGCGTCGAGGACATGCGCGTGGCATTCCAGCGCCGTCGCGACCTCATCACCGGCCTGCTGCAGGAGATTCCCGGCATCGAGCTCAAGGTGCCTCACGGAGCGTTCTACGTGTTCCCCAAGGTTGACGCATTCTTTGGCAAGCGCTGTGGCGACACCGTCATCAATGACGCCAATGACCTCGCCATCTACCTGCTCGAGAAGGCCCACGTGGCAAGCGTGGCAGGCGATGCATTCTGCTGCCCAGGCTACCTGCGCATGAGCTACGCTACCAGCGACGAGAACATCGTCGAGGCAGTATCACGCATCAAAGCCGCACTCGCCGAGCTGAAATAATTCACTCCACACAATCACTAAATGAGACAAAGAGAATCAACCCCTTTGTCTCATTTTTCCTTTCTGAAAAGCATAAAATGTAGCTCTTTGCATTTTTTCCTTCACACTTCTTACTTTTTCCTTCTTAATTATAAAAATATTGCTTATCTTTGCATTGCAAGCGAGATGTTTTGTTATACATCTATATTTATCTCACAGAATAATAACCACTTTCTTGAAAAAAGCTTTTACATATCTACTTCTCACTTTTGCTCTCATTGCTGCAGCAACCAGCTGCAAGCCCTCGGGCAAGGGGGTTGACAATGCCAAGCCTGCAGTCTACTACTGGCGCACATCTCTTTACCTTGACTCCACCGAGCGCCAGTTCATGCAACAGCACAAGGTGGGCAAGATGTATGTGCGATACTTCGACGTTGTGCTCGATAAAGACCGACAGCTCAGCCCCAATGCCACAATCAGGTTTGAAGATTCCATTCCCAGCGGAATCGAGGTAATTCCCACCATCTTCATCGTGAACGAGTGCTGCAAGCACAACCTCGACACAATAGCACAACTGCTCGTGGACCGAGTGCTCAAAATGAATGAGACCAACGACATCAAGGGAGTGAAAGAGCTGCAAATCGACTGCGACTGGACAGCAAAAACCCAGGACGCTTACTTCAAATTCCTTGAACAAGTGCGGCAACTGCTCAAAGACAAGAACATGACGCTAAGCGCAACCATCAGGCTTCACCAGCTGTCGATGCCAGCGCCTCCAGTGGACTACGGCGTGCTGATGATGTACAACACAGGCGAGCTCAAGAACAGCAAACAGCGCAACCCCATCCTCGACAAGCGCGACGTGGAGCCCTATCTCAAGAACCTGGCTCAATATGACTTGCCGCTGTGTGCAGCCTACCCCAACTTTGGCTGGCAGCTCCTCTACACTGGCGACAAGTTCCGCGACATACTCTACAGTGAGGATCTGACCGACACCACTCTCTACCGCAAGGTGGCCGATGGCAAATATCTTGTAGTGAGCAGCATCGACCTACCAAACTACCTGAGCAGCAACAGCCCGTTCACCTATCTAAATCAGGGCGACAGCGTGCTCGTGGTTAAACCCGACGCGCAAACTTTAGTCCAAGTTCACGACGCCCTGAGCCACGAGCGTCCTGGCATCAACGACCAAGTGATAATTTACAGTCTAAATAAAAGCAGTATAAACAATTACACAAATCGCGATTATGAAAAAATATTTCGTCCTTAGCCTTATTGCCATTGCCGCACTGCAATCATGGGCGTGCGGTGGTTGGGGGAGGCCCAACTATTACATGTTCAGCGTGTTTAACCGCGACCTGATGCAAGACCCATTTCTGAAAGAGACCCAGCAGTTCTGGGTTGACTACACGGGCAACGAGCAAGCCGCCTACGCTTGCGAATCTCTTGCACAGGAGAAGCCCGGAGAGTTCAACAAAAGCAAAAATCTCATCATCGCCACAGCACGCAAGCGCGGCGACAAAGAGACACTCAACTACCTGCGGCTGCTCGTGACTTACCTCAACCACGACGGCTCGGCCTACTCACGCTGGGACTACCCCTCCAAACAAGAGATTGCACGGGACAAAGCCGAGGTGGCCAAGGTGAAGACCAAAGCCCTGGCCTACAAGGGCACGAAGTACAAGAGCCAGTACGCGCTGCTGGTGATGCGATGCAACATGACCAGCGAGAATCACCAGGCCAACATCAAGTACTGGAACAGCACCGCCAGCAAGCTGCGCGAGAGCGTGTACAAGCGCTGGATGAAGGGCATCTATGCCGGCGCGCTCTACAACACTGGCAAGAAAGACCAGGCATGTGAGATATATGCCGAGCTGGGCGACATGACCAGCATTAAATATTGCGTGCGCAAGAAGCGCAACCTCAAGGGCATCAAAGAGGAGTATGCCGCCAATCCCAACTCTCATACACTCACCTTCCTGGTTCAGGACTTTGTGAACAACACCCAGGAGACCCTCGACAACGGGAGCGACCCTGAGATTATGCAGAACGTGGAGGCAACGGGCATCTACACGAAGGACATGAACGACTTCATAGCCTTTGCCGGGCAGGTGCTTGCCGAGAAGAAGACCAAGTCGCCAGCCATGTGGGAGGCTGCACGAGGCTTTGTCAACTATATGGCCGGCAACCAAGACGACGCCATTGCTCAGCTGACCAACGCACAGACCCTTGAAGGCACCCAGCGCATGAAGGACAACGCCCGCGCCTGCCTCATGCTGGCAAGCATCAAGAGCGCCGAGCCCACCGACGACTATTTCAACTACATGGCCGGCGAGTACAAGTGGCTGGAGCAGAAGGCGGGTTATGACGCCGAGCACAATGCCACCGATCCACACTACGACAACGTGATGGAGCGCGTGACCTACGACAACCTCGTGCCACAGCTGCGAGCTTGGGGGCGTCCCAACATGGCCATAGCACTGCTGGGCAAGGACCAAAACGACAAATGGTCGGAATACTATGCTCAGGTCGACAGTCTCTCATCGAGTGGGCTCGAAGATTTCAAGCACTACATCTCACAGCCAGCCAATAACGAACTGGAGCAGTGGGCAATAAAGGGAATAGACATCGACGATGTTAACTACAACGACCTCATGGGCACCAAGCTCGTGCGCGAGGGCGAATTCAAGGCTGCCACACGCTTCCTCGAGAAGGTGCCGCTGAGCTACATCTCCGAGCAGGGCATCAGCTACTACATGGCCCGCAAGGACTATAATACTGAGATTTGGCTCAAGCGCCAGTTCCTGAGCTTCCTCAAGCAGGAGAACACACCAGTGAGCGCCAACGCTAAGCTGCAGTACTGCCGCGACATGGTGGCACTCGACGAGCAGCTTGCCCAGGCCACTGGCGAGGACCACAATGCCCTGCTCTATCGCAAGGCCAACCTGCTCTACCAGGCGAGCATAATGGGCGACTGCTGGTATCTGGCTCACTATGAGCACAGTGACTATTCCGAGCCATTCAAGAGCGAGTTCGACTTCCTGGGCACCGCCCGCAACTTGTTGCGCGAGGTCATCAAGAACACCACAAGCAAGGAGCTGATGCAGAAGTGCTTGTTTGCCCAGGCGTTCATCACTGGCGAGGACAGCGGCTACTGCGTCCTCAGCCACTATGACTGGCAGACCAACAAGACCACCTACGCTCTCGACACCAAGTGTCCGCAGTTCCGCTCGTTCACCCGCCTGCTGGAGTTCAACAGCGAGCATCCCGAGTTGCAGCCAGACTACATTACCAAGTGCGATGTGCTCAAGCATTTCGTGGAGCTTAACTAACTCTTTTACAATATGAAGATTCAGTATGCCAGCGACTTGCACTTAGAGTTTGACAGCAACACACAGTTCCTGAAAGAGCATCCACTCCAGGTAATGGGCGACGTGCTGGTGCTGGCTGGCGACATCCTGCTCTTTGGCGAAAAGCTAACGAGCGAGCATCCATTCTGGGACTGGTGCAGCGACCACTATGCCCACACCCTGGTAGTGCCAGGCAATCATGAGTACTACAATCGTGTGGACGTGCTCTCCACGCTCGACCATTTCACCTACGCGCTGCGGCGCAATGTCATTTACCTGAACAACCGCAGCATCAGCCTGGGCGACACCGAGCTCTTTTTCACCACCCTGTGGACGAAGGTGAGCGACGACGAGCTGGCTGGAGTGCAGACAGGGATGACCGACTGTCACCGCATTGCCTGTGGCAAGCACCTGCTGCTTGCCACCGACTATGGTCGCCTGCATGACAAGTGCATGACGTGGCTCCAGGAGGCCCTCGGCAAGTCGACTGCACAGCACAAGGTGGTGGTCACCCACCACTGCCCTATCGTTGCCGAAGATCCGCGCTATGCCGGCAACGGGCTGAGCAGTGCATTTGTCGTCGACCTTGAGGACATGATTGAGCAAAGCGGCATCGATTACTGGATCTATGGCCACACCCACTGGAACGCCAGTCGCGGCACCAAGATTGGACACACCACCATGCTCACCAACCAAATGGGCTACCTGACCCACGGCGGCGAGGAAGGCTTTGCGCCCGACGAGTTCTTCACCATCTAATAAGCCCCAGCGAGGGCTAAGAAGCGGCACCGAGTGAGGACGCAATGGCCACAGAAGGCGAAGGGGTCGCTTCACAGCGACCCCGGTTCCGTTTGCAACCCGTTTTGTGTCAATGTCAAAAAAACTGGTAAATGATAACCCAAAACTCAAAACTATTTACTAACTTTGCAGTTAGTTTTCTAAAATCACGACAATCATGAGGCAATACTGGATAAATTACAATGGAAAGCAAGACGGACCCATGTCGCTTGAACAGATAGCGCAGATGGGAGTTGACGAGACTGCCTACGTGTGGCACAGCGGTCTGCCCGACTGGGTGAGAATCACCGAGGTGACCGAACTCAACGAGATGCTGCAGCAAGCTCGCTATGCCTCGCAACAAGCTCAGGAGCAGGCGCCCGAAATGCCACAGCAAGCTCAGGAGCAGGCGCCCGAAATGCCACAGCAAACTCAGGAGCAGGCACCCGAAATGCCGCAGCAAGTTCAGGAGCAGGCACCCGAAATGCCACAGCAAGCTCAGGAGCAGGCACCCGAAATGCCACAGCAAGCTCAAGAGCAGGCACCCGAAATGCCACAGGTTGTCTATACCGCCCAAGGTCCAGTCTTCCCTGCCCAGCACCCCATGCCCGAGGAGGCACCCAAGTGCCCTCCCACCAATCTTGTGTGGGCCATCATCACCACTCTGCTGTGTTGCACCCCAGCCGGCATAGTGGGCATTGTGTTTGCCTTCATGACCAAGAAGCACTACCGCGAGGGCAACTACGAGAAGGCCCAGAAGATGAGCGACTACGGTGCCTGGGCCATCATCTTTGCCATCATCCTGGGCTTGATAACGATGCCCATCTCATGCGCTTTCCAGGGCATACAGAGCATGCAGGATTTACCATTCTAACCATCTGGCCACAAAACTGTCATGACCCGCAAGCGACTGTTGTTGGGAACCGGCATTGCTGTGGTGGCACTTGCCGCAATAGTGGTGTATGTGTGCTTCAACCCATCGACCAGCGGCCTGTTTCCGCGATGCTTAATTCTGAGTCTCACGGGCTACAAGTGCCCAGGCTGTGGCAGCCAGCGCTTCATCCATGCCATGCTCAACGGCGATGTGCGCCAAGCCCTGAGCTACAACATCTTCTTAGCCGGTGCAATCCCGGTGATAGTGCTCTACCTGCTCAACGACTACACACGACTGCTGCCGTCGTGGGCCGACAAGGTGCTCAAGCACCCCGTGACCATTGCAGCATTAGGGTTGCTGACGATTGCCTGGTGGGTGCTGCGCAACATCTACAACTGGTAAAAAAATCAAGCTAAACACATCGCTATGCTATTCTCAATTATCACAGTCACCTACAATGCCGCCGCCGTGCTGCCGCCCACACTCGAGAGCGTGAAGGAGCAGACGTGCCGCGACTTTGAATATCTTGTAATAGACGGTGCCTCGACCGACTCCACCCTCCAGCTCGTGGACAACGCTGGCATTGCAACTACCACCGTGTGGAGCGAGCCCGACAAGGGCCTCTACGACGCCATGAACAAGGCCATCGACCGTGCACAGGGCAAGTACCTGATATTCCTCAACGCCGGCGACGCCTTTGCCAGCGCCGAGACTCTGGCCCACATCGCCCTCAAGGCTCAAGACGACCCCGACGTGATTTACGGGCAGACCCAGCTTGTCGATGCCTCACGCCAAGTGGTGGGCATGCGCCATCTCACAGCCCCCGAGGTTCTCGACTGGAAGAGCTTCAGCGACGGCATGCTGGTATGCCACCAGGCATTTGTGGCCAAGCGCGAGATTTGTCCGCACTACGACCTGAGCTTCCGCTATAGCGCCGACTACGACTGGTGCATCAGGGTGCTGCGCAAGAGCCACCGCTGCGCCTATGTGGGCCCCAACCCCATCATCAGCTTCCTGACCGACGGCCTAACGAGCAAGTATCACAACACTTCGCTCAAGGAGCGCTACCGCATCATGTGCCACTACTACGGCACCTTGCCCACCACCCTGCGCCACGTGCGCTTTGCCTGCCGCCATCTAATGCGCAAACTCAAGTCGCACTGAAGCGACTATTAGAGGAATAACTGATTACCAAACAGATATTTTATATAAAAAGGCTCTCACTCGCAAGGTTTTGAACAATCTGTGTCTCAGGCTGCTCCTCTAAGATAGAGGAGCTGTACTCCTCCTCTGCCTGAGAGGAGGTGCCCTTTAGGGCGGAGGAGAGGGAGTGCGACCCTGAGGAGTGTGATTACTGTCAAGGGGGGCACACTCCCCCTGCATCCCCCTCTAACTTAGAGGGGGAGCAGCTAACGCACTGATTTTGGATAAAATGCTCACGCTCGCAAGGTTTTTAGCAAGCTAAAACTTTGTCTCGCTAAATCGCATTTTTCAAACGATAAATTCATCGAACTAACGTTATTTAGATATTTACTGGCTCAGGCGGGATTTCTCGTCGCTGCCGGCTCCGCTGCCACGCCACTTGCTGGAGGCGGCATTGAACTTGTAGCGCACTGTAACTTGCACCTCGCGCGAGTCGCGGTGCTGCGCCTGGCTCATGTTGCGCAAGCCATAACGCAGCACCACGCTCTCCTGCGCGTCGAGCAGATTGCGACCGGCAATCTTCACACTCAGGCGGTCGTTGAGAAATGTCTTGGTCAGGCTCAAGTTGAGGTTACAAACGGCTCGGGTGAGCGACACGTTCTCCATGTCGCCCTTGGTGGTGATATCGAGGTTGGCATTCGCTGTGAGTGTGGGCAGTATCTTGATGTTATTGTTAAACTGTATCACGAAAATAGGGCTCTTGGGGCTGATAAAGCCAACTGGTGTGGGAATCTTGGTCCAGTCCTTGATCATGCCCAGCGAGAGTTGTGGCTCGTAGATGCCAAACTTGGGGTTGAAGTTTAACATCAAGCGCATCTTGTGGCTGTGGTCGAGGTTCTCACGGGTGAGAAGAGTTGTGGCCTCGCTGCCGGGCACCTCATGCGCCACGTTGATGATGTGGTCGCTCACGTGCTTGTATTCGGCCATGAAGCTCATCCATCGCCACATCACCATGAGTCCTACCTGATTGTTGATTGATGGCTTGAGGGTGGGATTGCCGCTCTCCCAGGTGAAGCGGTTGCCATAGGACACGTTGCTGGTGAGCTGCCAGTAGTAGGGGCGCTGAATCTTCATGCTGTAGTTGAGCATGAGTTGCACTGCGCCGGCACGTGCCTGCAAGCCCACTGTGGGGAACAGGTGGTGATAGGTGCGGCTCTGCTCGGCAATGCGCTCGCCCATGCTGTAGTAGTCATTGCTCACATTCTCGTTGCGCAGGCCCAGGCGCACCGAGCCAAAGGGCAACGGGCGGCTGTACTCAACAAAGAAAGCATAGTTGTTCTCGCGCTGTTCGGTTACCGACGAGGGTACCACTTGCTCTGGGTTAAGGTACTCGTCGTTGCGGCGGGTATTGCTCAGCTCAGTGCCTGCTTGCAGGTTGCCACCCAGCACTGGCCATGAGAGCACGAGTTTGCCGGCCAGCAGCTGGCTACGTGCCATGCTATGCGCGGTGACGATGCGGCTGTCGCGCTCTTGGCTCACCTCGTCGTTGAACTGGTGCTTGCGGCTCTTGCTGAACATGTAGTCGAGGTTCACATCAATACCCAGCTTGCCCACCCGGCCGTTGTAGTAGGCATTGAGGGTGTGAGGCATGTTGTAGGTTGAGTGATAATCGGCAGTGTTTTCAACGTGGTCGTAGAATTGGCCGTCGGCCATCACGTCGGCTATCATTGTGCCCGTGTCGTGGTTCTTGAAGTACCACTTGGTATCGTAGCGCACGCCCATCGAGTGGTTGTCGCCTAACACATAGTTCACGCCCACCGAGCTGTAGAGCGACTGGCTGTGGCTCTTGTCCTTGAGATGCTGGTCGAGGAGCCAAGTGGTGTCGGCTTGAACGTCAAAAATTATTTTGTCTTTTTGTTCCCAGCGGTCGTCGTTGTACCACACGGCGCCAAACACGTCCACTCCGCCCTTGCGGTAGTTCCAGTTGATGCCCGTTGCTATATCAACGTTTGTGCCCTGATAGTAGTTGGCCTCGGCATCAAACGAGAAGCCTTCGCCTTGCGGACGCTTGGTCTTGATGAGGATCACGCTCTCCACATCGGCCTTGTATTTTGCTCCGGGATTGGTGATAAGCTCCACGCTCTCGATGTCGTCGCTCTTGAGCTGGTCGAGCTCGCTCTTGTTGCGCATCTCGCGGCCGTTGATATAAATGACTGGTGTTCCCTTACCGAATACCTCGATGCCATCGGCTTTCTTCTGAACTCCAGGCAGGTTCTGCAATACATCATTAGCCGTGCCCACACGACTCAGCAGAGTTCCGCCGACGTCGGTTTTGAGGCCCTCGGTGGTGAGTTTGAAGACGGGGCGCGAGGCTTTCACTACCACCTCGCCCAGCATCGTGGCCTCGGGCACGAGCTGCACGGTACCAATGGCGATGCCGTTAGTGGCATTGATATATTTGGTCTCATATCCAATGTAGCTAAGCTTCACAATAAGACTACTCATGCCGCTGGGCAGTGCGAAAGAGCCGTCTTCGCCGGTTGTGGTGCCGGCAATAAACGCACTGTCGGCGGGGTTAAGCAGTACCACGTTGGCATAGGGGAAAGGTTGATTGTTCTCGTCGGTCACAATGCCGGTGAAATCGCCTGCCATCATGCTTATTGTCTCAATCAGGCAAGCCATAAGGAGTGCAATTCGTTTCATTCTAAGAATCATATTTTGTAACGTTAATAATTTACATCGAATAAAATCTTGGAGCCACAATCATTGTGGGCCACTTGCACACTATTGACGTAACATGTGGGGCAAAATGTTGCACTCAAGAGTGATTTTCACCCTTTAGTGTGTGAAATCTTGACACAAATCAAGCCTCACCACTAAAAAACTCAAAACTCAAAAACTCTTAACTCTTAATTCATAACTCAAAACTCAAAACTATTTTGTACCTTTGCAGGCTGAAACTCTCAACACTCAATTCATAACTCACAAACTTACAAATCAAAATGGCCGAGAGCAACTTCATTGACTATGTAAAGATATTGTGCCGCAGTGGGCACGGTGGCGCAGGGTCGAAGCACCTGCACCGCGCCAAGTACATCCCTAAAGGAGGCCCCGACGGTGGCGACGGCGGTCGCGGCGGTCACATCTTCCTAAAGGGCAACCGCAACCTGTGGACACTGATTCACCTGAAATATCAACGCCACATCTTTGCCACCGATGGAGCACCAGGCAGCGAGAACCAGTGCACAGGCAAAAAGGGTGAAGACCGCACCATCGAGGTGCCTTGTGGCACGGCGGTCTATGATGCCGAGACGGGCAAATTCCTGTGCGACGTGACCGAGCACGACCAAGTTGTGCGTCTTCTGAAAGGTGGCCGCGGTGGCCTGGGCAACGTTCACTTCAAGAGTGCTACTCGCCAAACTCCCCGCTTTGCGCAACCAGGCGAGGACGGTGTGGAGAAGTCGATTATCCTGGAGCTCAAGTTGCTGGCCGATGTGGGCCTCGTGGGCTTCCCCAATGCCGGCAAGTCCACACTGCTCTCGGTAATTAGTGCAGCCAAGCCTAAGATTGCCAACTATCCCTTCACCACACTCGAGCCCAACTTGGGTATCGTCACCTATCGTGGACAACAGTCGTTTGTTATGGCCGACATCCCTGGTATCATCGAGGGCGCAAGTGAGGGCAAGGGTCTGGGACTGCGCTTCTTGCGGCACATTGAGCGCAATGCAGTGTTGCTCTTCATGATTCCGAGCGACGCCGATGATATCAAGCGTGAGTATGAGATTCTGAGCAATGAGCTTGCCACCTTCAATCCCGACCTCGTAGAGAAACCACGAGTGCTGGCAGTGACCAAGTGTGACCTCATCGACGAGGAACTCAAGGAGATGCTGCGCGAGGGCCTGCCCAGTGATGTGCCGGTGGTCTTTATTTCGAGCGTGGCACAGCAGGGCCTTACCGAGCTCAAAGACTTGCTGTGGCGCACCATTAACGACGAGCACAACCGCATCCCCGACACCGTGGCGCTGCACGACCTCGACTCTCAACACCGTGTGCAGGAGGAGGACGATTTCATTTTTGCTGCACAGGATCCCGACTATGACGACATGCCCGATGCTGGCGGCAAGATGGTGGTGGACGAGCGTGAGTGGGACGATGAATACTGGGCCGAGAAATATGACGACCCCGACCGCAATTTCCAAATCATCAACGACGAAGAACAATAGGAACTATAAGAAATATAGGAACTATAAGAACTATAGGAACTATAAGAACTATAAGAACTATAAGAACTATAAGAACTATAAGAACTATAAAAAACTGCATCTAATGGTTGAAAAGATTAGCATCTGCGTGTTTGGCGCTTCGAGCCGCGACCTCGACGAGAGCTACATCGAGGCAGCACGCGAGCTGGGCACACTCATGGCAAGGCGCGGCTGGCGATGCCTAAATGGTGCCGGAAGCGAAGGCTTGATGCGCGCCGTGAGCGACGGAGCGCTCGATGCCGGTGGCGAAGCCATTGGCGTGATTCCGCAGTTCATGATCGACAACGGATGGCAATACGACCGCCTCACGCGCATCATTGCCACACCCACCATGCACGAGCGCAAGAGCACACTGGCATCCATGTCGCAGGCAGTGATAGCATTGCCGGGCGGCTGCGGCACCATGGAGGAGCTGCTCGAGGCCATCACCTGGCGCCAGCTCAACATCGCAGCCAAGCCCATTGTGCTACTCAACACCTTAGGCTACTACGACCACCTGGTGCTCATGCTCAAGCAAGCCATAGACCACGGCTTCATGAAGGCAAGCCACCACCGCTTGTGGCGCGTGGCGCAGTCGCCAGCTCAAGCCATTGAGATTATTGACCAAGAACTTTCGCAAACAATCACACCCGCCGAATCAAAATACTGAAACTCTCAAGCACATCACAATAAAGAATGCCTACCGACACTACACAACATAGCGCCCCCTCACCCACCACCGTAGCTGCACTGGGCGACACCACAGTCAAGCACGACTCGGTAGTGGCCCCAAAAGCACACCGGGCTCAATACCTAAGCGGTTTTCCCAAGCAAGGAGGCAACGACACCACATTCCAGCACATCAATCAGATGCAAGTGATAGAGGTGCCCAATCAGGGCAATGCACGAGGGCACAATAGCTCGCCGCTGCACGACACCGGCTCGATGATCATGTTCCTGCTATCATGCCTCTTCCTGATTACAAGCTACCGCCTGGGACACGTCTACATTGCCAACCTCATGCACAACATGTTCTCAATCAAGGGGAAAGACGACCTCTACAGCGACCACACCGTGAGCGACACGCGCATCATCGTGGCACTGATCATCAACACATGCCTCATGGAGGGCTTGCTCATGTTCTACGCACTCTCGTGGTACAACCCTCAACTGACGCTGGCGCTGCAGAGCTCGGTGTTTCTGCATGTGTTTGTGCTCGTTGTCTCGGCAGCTCTCTTCATCACCCTGCAGCTTTTCCTCTATCGTCTGCTTGGTTTCACTTTCAGCGACGACAAGCTCACCGAGCTATGGGTGGGCGGCTTCCTCGCCTCACAGTCCACACTGGGTCTGATGTTGTTCCCAATAGTGGTAGTTACTCTGGTTTTCCCCTCTACCATTAAATTGATGCTTACTCTCGCCATCATCCTATACATTCTGGCAAGAGTGATCTTTATTTGGAAGGGTTTTAGAATTTTTTTCAATTATTTGTCATCAAGTATCTATTTTATTTTGTACCTTTGCGCCGTCGAAATTGTACCCCCTCTCTTGGCTCTTGCCGGTACAGTTTATGTATGCAGCATATTATAAATAAAAAACATTGAAAAAGTGAAGATTAAGAAAATCTTGGTTTCGCAACCGAAGCCATCATCTGAAAAATCTCCGTATTTCGATTTAGAACGCAAGTATGGTGTAGAAGTGGTTTTCAGGCCATTCATCAAGATTGAGGGGTTGACATCAAGAGAATTCCGACAGTCAAAAATTCCCATCACCAACCACACTGCAGTCATTTTCACCGCTCGCACCGCAGTCGACCATTACTTCCGCCTGTGCAAGGAACTCAGGTTCAATGTCCCCGACACCATGAAGTACTTCTGCGTGAGCGAGACCATCGCGCATTATCTCCAGAAGTATATCATCTACCGCAAGCGCAAGATTTTCTATAGCGAGACAGGACATGCCGAGGCTCTGCTGCCACTGCTTGCCAAGCACAACAAGGAAACCTACATCTACCCCATCAGCGACGTCCACGACCAAAAACTGCACATCCCCGAGGACGGCAGCATCAAGTTCACTAAGGCGGTCATGTACCGCACCGTGAGCAACGTCATCCGCAACGACGAGGACTTCGACTACGACATGATCATACTCTTCACTCCATCGGGCGTGAAATCGCTCATGCAGAGCTTCCCACACTTCGAGCAAGGCAACATTGCCATTGGTGCTATGGGCAACAAAACCATCGAGGAGCTCAAGAACAACGGGCTGCGCCTCGACCTGACCACAAGCCCCAAGGCGCCCTCGATTGCGGCTGCCATGGAGCAGTACATCAAGCTGCATCTCGACGACCCCGACGAGCAGCGCATCGTGCAAGAGCGATTCTCCGAGCCTGCTGCTGAGCCCCAACAAGAAAACACTCCTGAACCCAAGCAAGAAAAAGCTATGGCCGAGGCAAAAGAGGAGAAGACACAGGACCCAGCTCCCAAAGACGAAGATAAGAAAGCTCCTGCTAAGAAGGCTACCGCGGCCAAGAAGACTGCTGCTAAACCCGCAGCCAAGAAGACTGCTGCCGCTAAACCCGCAGCTAAGAAAACAGCTGCAGCTAAACCCGCAGCTAAGAAGACTGCTGCAGCTAAACCCGCAGCTAAGAAGACCACTGCTGCTAAACCTGCAGCTAAGAAGACAGCTGCTGCTAAACCCGAAGCTAAGAAGACCACTGCTGCTAAACCTGCAGCTAAGAAGACTGCTGCAGCTAAACCCGCAGCTAAGAAGACTGCTGCAGCTAAACCCGCAGCTAAGAAGACCGCTGCAGCTAAACCCGCAGCTAAGAAGACTGCTGCAGCTAAACCCGCAGCTAAGA
>CAMHNO010000021.1 GCA_946186575.1 uncultured Prevotellaceae bacterium | reverse complement strand
ATCGCATGAACAAGGATTTGAGAGATCCAGATGCGATGCTTCATTATGTTCATGATAGGATTAAGGACAAAGAACTATACTACATCATTATTGATGAGGTGCAGTTGATGGATGAGTTCGTGGATGTGTTGAACAGCTTCCAGCATATTGAAAATGCCGACACTTACGTAACTGGCAGCAACTCACACTTCCTGTCATCTGACATTCCCACGGAGTTTCGTGGCCGAGGGGAGACGATTCATGTTTACCCCTTATCATTCTCAGAGTTCTATTCTGCCAAAGGTGGGGACAAGCAAGACGCATGGCGCGAATATTACACCTATGGCGGCTTGCCTCTTATTCAGTCTTTTGACACCGAGCAAAAGAAGATAAACTATCTGAAGGACTTATTTGAGACTGTTTATTTGGCCGACATTATTGAGCGACATAACATCAAGAATGAGAATGAAATGCGTGAGTTGGTGCTCATTTTGGCATCATCTGTCGGGTCTCCCTGCAATCCCACAAAATTGTCAAATACTTTCAAGAGTGTGAAGAATGTGAAGATAGGTAGCCAGACCATTTCCAATTATCTCACATGCTTGACTGAGTCTTTCTTGTTAAACAAGGCAATACGCTACGACATTAAAGGAAAGAAGTACATCAATACCCTTTCCAAGTATTATTTCACCGACATTGGGCTGAGAAATGCCATACTTGATATGCGCCAACAGGAGGAAACACATATCATGGAAAATATCATTTATAATGAACTGATAAGTCGTGGCTACAGTGTTGATGTTGGAATGGTAGAGATAAGAAAACCCGACAAAGACGGGAAGTGGACTCGTAATCAGCTTGAAGTAGATTTCATTGCCAATCTCGGAAGCAAGAAGTATTATGTGCAGTCGGCCTTATCCATTCCCGACAGGGAGAAAGAGATACAAGAGTCTCGTTCGCTGACAAGCATCAATGATTCTTTCAAGAAAGTCATCATCGTAAAAGACTACATCATGCCTCGTCGAAACGAAGAGGGAATACTGACGATAGGTCTTTTCGACTTCCTTCTCAAAGAGGACAGTTTGGATTTGTGAAACAGCCATCACTAAGATGAACATGAGCACCCGAGCCTCGAGGGCAGCAACTACTTTAATATATAGAAATTAAACCCTATGGACGAAAATCAGAAAAATATTATCATTTACCGCACTGCCGATGGTAACGCTTCTGTTGCATTATTGGCAAAGGATGGCAAAATCTGGCTCAACCAGCAACAAATGGCAGAACTTTTTGCCACCTCTAAGCAAACCATCAGCTATCACTTATCAACATTCTGAAAGATAACGAATTAACCGAAAGCTCAGTTGTCAAAGAATATTTGACAACTGCCGCCGATGGTAAGAGTTATAACGTGATTTTCTTCTCTCTCTTGAAATGATAATTGAATGTAATTTAGATAAACCAAATTTAACAACTACTTGTATGAAAAAATTATTACTATCTGTTCTTGCTCTCGCTGCAATGAGCCTTGGCATGCATGCAATGGCTCAGAACACTGAGGGCGAGATGCCTGAATTAATTGGCAACCTGGTCTATGAGACCGACCTGAACAACAGTTTCGACAACCTGCGGGGCATCTACAAGTTCAAGCCAGCTGAGAGCATTGAGCTCGACACCGTGTATGTGAGCACAATGATGAATGCCAATGGCGGTGGTGTGTTCCGCAACGACTTGTTCCAGTTTATCAACTTTATCGACGTGGGGAGCTATATGCCCACTCAGAGCGCCATCTACGAGTGCTACATTGCTCCCGATGGCAGCGTGCACTGGGACCACCCAGGCTTGCGTTATGGCGTGACGGTGCCAGCCGAAATGGCGGCCGTTAACGGTATGCTGGTCGAGAATCCCGCCACTGGCGAGCTCTATGGCATCTATGAGGCTAACTATGGCTACAGCTCAATGCTTGCTCGTGCCGACTTGGCCGACTTGACTCGTGAAGACATTGCAGAGCTCAATCAGTACTACCTGTGCATTGCCTGCAACTACGAGGGGCGCCTCTATGGCATTGACGATAGTGGTGTGCTTTATGAGATTGACACTACCACTGGCGAGGAGACCGAGGTGGGCGACACAGGCATTTGGCCCGAAGATGTGGACCAGAGCATGTGTTTCGACCCTGTTACAGGACACCTGTGGTGGGCCACAACGGTCGACGACCAAGGGGTGCTCTACGAGATTGACCCCACCAACGCACAGGCCACCAAGCGTGGCACCTTCCCCTGGCAGGAGCGCTTCTTTGCCCTCTCTATTGCCAAGAAAGCCGCTACGCTGGCTGCTCCTGGTGCTGTGACCGACCTGCAGGCCAACTTTGTCCAGGGTTCTACCACTGGCACCATTACGTTCACCCTGCCGAGCACCACAGTTGATGGCGAGCCGCTGAGCGGCAACTTGGCTTATTTTGTGTATGCCAACGGCACCAAGGTTGTGGAGCATAGCGCTACAGCCGGCAGCGCGGTGAGCGAGCAGCTCACCTTGCCTGGTGGCAACACTCGTGTGCGTGTGTTTGCAGCCAACGAGGCTGGCGAGGGCCCCGATGCCACATTGACATTGTGGATTGGCCCCGATGTGCCTGCCGCTCCCCAGAATGTGCTGCTCGACATCGATGCCAGTGGCAAAGCCATCATGACATGGGATGCTGTGACCGAGAGCCTGAACGGTGGCTATCTGGATGCCGATAATATCGTTTATTCTTACGCTTGCTATGTTGATGGCCATGTGATCACAGGTGCTACTAACAACACAAGCGAGGTGATTGACTTGACTGCGATAGGGTCAATTACTGGCCGCAAGCCATGCCACTTTGGGGTGCAAGCTATCAATGGCGGCCAGCGAAGTGCCGAGTCGCTCTCTAACAATGCTGCCTGTGGCATGCCCCTGGAGGTTCCACTACAAGAGAATTTCGACACCGAGCAGGGTGCAAGTCTCTACACCGTGCTCGACAGCAACAAAGATGGCTTCACCTGGCAGTGGACCGGTGAAACCTTTGGCACCTATGTTTACAAGTACAACAAGAATCAGGATGCCGACGACTGGTTCATCACACCGCTGATTCAGTTGCAAGAGGGTGTGCAGTATCGCTTCTACTTCGTTGCACGACCCATGGGAGCTGAGTATCCCGAGACTTTGAGTGCCTTCTATGGCCAGGGCATGCATCCCGAGCATTACACTCAGCTGCTTGATGAGACCGTCATCACCGGCGAGCGCCTCTTCACGCTGCCGTTCACTCCCGCCGAGGGTGGTGCCTATCGCATGGCAATCCATGTGACAAGCCCGGCCAACAGGCTCAACCTCGTGCTCGACTACATTGGCGTCGATGTCAACAATCTCGACGGCATAGGCGAGATTAGCAGCGATGCGGGCAATGGACCCATTGAGATTTACACTCTCGACGGACGCCGTGTGAGCCAGGGCGCTCAGGCTCAGCATGGTGTGTTCATCATTATTCAGGGCGGCAAGGCTGTCAAGGTAGTGAGATAGCCATCACCGCTTTGGCATAGCGCTAAATGATCAGGGGGGAGCCAAGCTATCACTTGCTCCCCCCTCTTCTGTTGTTTTATACCTGTTTTTAAAAAAGAGATATTGTGGCAGGCAATTATTTTGCGGGTTGAGGTGCGGTTGCAGCCACTTGCTTGAGCTCGGCATTGGTGATGTCGATGTCGAGGGTGTTGCCGCTCTTGGTGCCATGATAGCTGTAGCGCAGCCCCTTGTTCATTTTGCCTATCAGCCCAAAGAAATAGGCCATGGGTGAGTCGGGGTTGGCGAACTCGCCCTTCATGCCATTGATGATAATGTCTCTGTAGGTCGATGTGTTGTTGTTCATCTCCTCGATGGTGAGCACGTCCTCGTTAATGTCGTAGTAGTAAATCATGTAGTCGCCTTCGAGCTTGAGGTCGGTCATCGTGGTTGCTGCGTCAAGTTGCTTTGGCAGGGTGAGGCGGTTAAGTTTGATTAGGTGGTCCACTTCCTCGTCGTCGGTGATTTTTTTCTTCAGGTTCGCTACAAGCTCTTTGTTGTTGATGTTGATGGCAAATTTCTTGTCATTGTCGTTGCTGAAGTTGAGCACAATGCCGCGGCCCGAGTTGGCGATAAGGTTGATAAAGTCGGCCTTTGTGGCGTCTTTTGAGCCCACGAAGTTGACCAGCCATCCGGTCTTCACCACCTCGGGGTTGCTCTTGAATTTCTCGAGCGGGATGGTTTTCTCGTCGGCGGTGATGTTGAACGTGAGCTGCTTGTCGTCCACATCAAGCCCTGTGATGACGCCAAACTCGCTGTTGTAGGGGCACAGGTCGTTATAGGCGTCGATGTACTGGTGCAGCTTGTCTTTGGTGCACGACGAGAGCAATAGCGCAACAGTTGCAATCATTGCTATTTTGAAAAGAGGAGTGACTTTGATGTTAAGTTTCATAATTATCAATTCATTGAGAAATTATTTAGAAATCTTTATTTAGCGTTGTAGCCATCTTTCTGAGCCCGCTGGCGCATGTGCTCGATGCGACTGTCAAAATCGGGATGCGACGAGAATGCCTGCAGCCAGGCATCGTAGCGCGACTTGTTGTCGCCCTCGCTCAGCTGCTTGAGCTTCTTCAAGGCCAGGCCCATGGCCCAGGGGTTCTTGCCATTCTTTTTCAGGAAGTCGTAGCCGTAGTCGTCGGCCTCGGTCTCATGGCTGCGAGAGTGCTTGGCGCTCAGGGCAAGGCTGGCCAGGTCGCCCAGATAGGAGTCGCTGAGCGAGGCCCAGAGGTCGCTGCCCGAGCCTATCACGTCGCTCGCCGCCGAGCGCAGCATGGCATCGCGCCACGCCTTCTTGGAGTGCTTGAGTGCCACATGTCCTATCTCGTGCCCTATCACTCCCAGCAGCTCGTTGTCGTCGAGGATGTCCATGAGTGCGCTGAACACTCTCACGCTGCCGTCGGGGCAAGCAAAGGCGTTGACGTCGCTGGTCTTGTAGACCTTGAAGTTGAGCTTCACGCCGCCAGCGCTGGTCATGCCCTTAGTCAGGCGCTTGAGGCGCTTGGTGTAGGGGCTGCTGCTGTTGCACACCTTGTTCTTGCGGTCCATCTGCTTAACCTCGTCGGCAACTGCCTCGGCCAGTTGTTCGTCGGTGATGGTGATTGCCATGCCGGCCTTCACTGCGCCACGCATGAGCCGTAGCCAGTCGGTGCCTGCTTGTGCGGGCACAGCTGCAAGGACAATAAGGGCTATTGCAACAATTTTCTTCATTTTATAGTAGTTTTATAGTATACTATAGTCAACTATAGTTACTATAATTACTATAGCTATTACTAAAAAAAACTCAGAATTGCTAAACTTACTTGAGCGAGAAGACGAGTTGCTGCAGGCACACGTTCTCATACCACACCTCATAACGATAGCTGCCTGGCTTGAAGTGGCCCTTGTCGGCGCCGCCCCATCCACTGAGCGACATCATGTTCTCGTTGGGCATGATGGGGTCGATCTTGCATGAGAAGGAATAGCCTGCCGGCGACGAGGTGCCAGTCACGAGCTTGCCGTCGCTGTCGTAGAGACGGACGTTAAGGGTGATTTTGCCGCCCACCTTCAAGCCCCAGTAGGTGATGCGCGGCATCAGGTACATCGAGCTTGAGGCCTGGATTGACTTGCCATAGGAGGTGATGGTGTTGCCGTTGGCATCGGCATTGGCAACCTCAATCTTCGATATGTGTATTGGGAACAAGGTCTTGAGTGTGTCGTTCTCGTGCTGCAGGCGCTCGTTGATGGTCTTCTGGCGTTGCAGGTTCACGATGGTGGTGTCGAGCTCGGTTCTGAGGTTGTAGACTTGCTTTTGAAGCTCGCTTATTTGTCCGTTGGCATTCTTAAGGCCAGCCTTGGCAGTATCGCTGTCTCTGAAGAGCAGCACGCCGCCTCCAATGCTCACCAGCAGCAGGAAGAAAAGCGACCACATTAAGAATTTGGTCAATTTTCCACGCTTCTTGCGCCCAGGTGATGGGATGCTGTCGTAGTCAATATTTTTAATTTCGTCGCTCATTTAGTTATAGTTACTGCCATCACGATGCAGTTGCATCGGGTGGACTTCACCAATTCAGGTACAAAGTTAGAAAACTTTTTATAAATATTACTTCTATATTAGGTTTTTTTATTAAAAAAAACAGGCACATCATGCAAAGTAGCTGTGATGTGCCATTTAAGGTGATTGTGAAAAATGTGTGCTACTCACGGCCGCGGGCGCGGTTGTAGCAGTGCATTGTGTTCTGAGCCATTGCTTGCTGAGTGAACTGCTGAGCATGGTCACGACCGGCTTTGATCATGGCATCGCGCTTGCTCTGGTTCTGGAGAACCTCGTCAAGCTGCGAAGCGAGCTGAGAATCGTCGCTGGGCTTGAAATAGGCTGCCGCGTCGCCGGCTATCTCGCGGTGGCAGCCGCTGTCGCTGGCAATCACGGGGGTGCCGGTAATCATCGCCTCGATGAGTGTCTGGCCCATTCCGTCGTTGAGGGTGGGTGCCACAAAGGCCTGCGCCATCTTGTAGAGTGCCATGAAATTGTGCTTGTTGACCGACGACACTCTTACCACACGCTCGTCGATGCCAAGTTTGGCGGCAAGGCGCTTGAGCTGCCGGTAGTAGTTGCTCTTCTGGCCTATGAGCACCAGGTCGATGCGCTTGTCGCTAATCTGCGCGAAGGCTTTGTAGAGCGTCTCTAAGTTGCCCAGCGGTGCCATGTCGGTGATGGCGAGCACATAGTTTGAAGGCAGGTGATATTTGCCTTTGACGTTGCTCAAGAACACCTTGTCGTCCTGGTTTTGGAGATACTCGTCGCGGAAGGCGGTGTATACCACGTCAACCTTCTCGGCAGGCACCTTGAACTTATCAACGAGCTGCTGCTTGATGTAGTTGCTGGTGGCTATCACGCGGTTGGCACGATTGCACGCTTTCTTGATGCGGCTCTTGCGGGTCACCCTTTCAAGCCATGTGTAGTCGTCCATGAGGCGGTCGAAGGTGAGGTCGCGCACCGTGGTGACCATTTTCACGTTATCCTTGTTCTTGCTCATGGGTAATACAGAGTCAAGTCCATGAAACACTTTCACGCCATGTCGGTTGAAGTCGGTGTAGATGCCGCCGCAGTTGCGCCATGTCCACTTGTTCAGAGCCTTATAGGGTGTCTTGTTGTGAACATTGGCTATCGACAGCAACCACGACATGCCACGGTCGTCGGTGCTATTGGGAGAATAAACCATAAAAGTATCGCGTGGGTATTCCATACCTAACGATGCTATCACAAGTCTGTCGTAGTAGCTCAGTTGTGAGTCACCATCTACAGTTCTTATTCCGTCAAATCCTACTGTCATTGTTATCGTCTTTTCGTGTTAATCGTTTAGAAGAATTTTTTTTCAGCGATTTCGAGCTGTTGTCCTTCTTGTTTGAGTTTTTTATTTTTTCCTTGTTTATGTTTTCGTTGTTGATAGTGGGAGCGGTGGTGTCGCTCGCTGCTGCTGGCGAGGGACTTGCCAAGCTGCGGACGTAGACGTCGCGCTGCGGGAATGGTATCTCAATGTTGTTGCGCTGCAGGGTGTTGTAAATTGCCTCCTTGACATCGCACACAAAGGCTATCTTCTCCTCGACAAGCACCCAGAAGGCAACAAGCAGGTTCACCGAGTTGTCGCCAAAGTCGTCGAAGAACACCTTGAAGCCCTGCTTCTTCTGTATCACCTGGCGGCCGCTGGCGTTGGTAAGCTCGTTGAATTTGTTGCTCAGGTCGTTCACCAGCAGCTCGCGCACCAGCTCCACATCCGCGCCATAGGCCACTCCCACGGGCAGTTTCACATACTCGTAGCTGTGGTTCTTTGTCATGTTCTTGAAGTTCTTGTTAAAGAGCGACGTGTTCAAGAACGCGATGATGCTGCCATCGAGCGTCACTATCTGGGTGCTCTGGTAGCCAATGCTCTCCACCTTGCCCAGGATGCCGTCGCACTCTATGAAGTCGCCCACCCTCAAACGGCCCGACATGAGCGACAGGCCATAGATGAAGTTCTCGAGGATGTCCTTCATCGCAAATCCCAAACCAGTGGCAAGGCCTGCCGAGATGAGCGAGATGCCGCTCTTGGGCACCTTGAACAGCACCAGAGCAAAGATGAAGTAGCTGCCCCACGACATGATGGTGATGATGTTGTTGGCAAGCGTGATGTTGGGACGGCGGGTCAGGTTCTTCTTGGCGGCCTGCTTGAGCTTGTACTTGCGGTAGATAGAGTGAGCCAGGTAGTTGATGTAGTAGAACACGAAGAACAGCACCAAGACGAGCACTATCTTATAGAGCGACAGCTGAATGAGGCCTTCCTGGTCAATAAAGTTGTAGTAGAAGATCTTTACCAGCAGCTGTTTCATGTCGAACATGTTGGCGGCAAACACCAAGCTCAGCATCACCGAGATTACTGCCAGCACCGGGATGACTACCCTAATGAAGAGGTCGAAGAGCCATGTGCTGTAGATGAAGTCGCCATTGCGAGCCTGCTCCAGCAGCTTGGCGTTGCGCTTGTCCTCGCTAATCTTCTTCTTGCGGTTCTGGCGCTTGGCAAGTGAGTGCATCTTCAGGCGCTTGATCATGTACTTGCGGTTGTAGAGCATGGCCAGGTCGTAGAGGCAGATGATGGTCTGGATGCAGGCCAGCTGGAACGACCACCACACCATGATTTGCACGGCAAGCAGTGTGTAGCCACACCAGGCGAGCACGCACGATGCCACCATGGCGCCAAGCGATACGAAGGCAATGAGCACGTCGGTGGCCGGCAGCACGGGCCGTTTCTTGCGGATGATGAATATTTGCCATATCGTGAACAGCAGTGCCAGCGGCGGGAAGATGAGGTTTATAACATCGTTGGGAATGAAGATGATGCGGAACACAATCACCATGAACGACATGAGCATGAACGGGGTGTAGACCAGTACGCCGGCCTTCACCTGCTTGCCGTTGAGCCTGAACAGGAGCGAGACCAGAATCACAAGCATCAGCCACGAGTAGTTGATGGTGATGGAAATGGCCATCACGATGAAGTTGTGGTGCATCAGCGAGTTGGCTATGGTGATGAAGATGGTGAACAGGAACACCCCACAGGTGATGCCTATTATCGTGCTCTTGCTCTTGTAGGACTCCTTGTTCTTGATGCGCTTGGGCAGCAGCCAGCGCAGGATGATAACGCTCAATATTGAAGCCACGAAGATGTAGAACAGTATGAAAACCGAGGTCATCGCTATCACCGGGCCTCGCCACTGGCTTGCGATGGAGCCCTTCTCGCCATCTCTCGAGAGCACGCCATACTTGTCTTGGAGTTCTTTCTTAATGAAGTAGTAGTTGGTGCCCAGCGATGCCAGCACCTTAAAGTAGTTGTTGCCTCCGTTCTTGAAGATGCTCGTCTGCAGCTCTTCATATCTCTTGAGGGCATACTTGTTAAGATTGGCAAGCTTGGAAGTCACCTCGTCATAGAAATCCTTGTCTTTGATGAGCTGCTGCTTGGCTCTTATGAGGTTGTTGCGCAAGGCTTGGGCATAGATCAGGCATTTCTCTCTTATCTTCTTCTCCTTGTCGTTGAGCACATAGAGGACCACTCTCTCCTGCGCCCCCGAAACAGGCTGCTGCAGGATTTTGTCGATGGCCTGCTGGGGGGTCTGCCCGCCGTCGGTCTTGTTGCTGGCGGGCTGATGTGTCTGATGTGTCTGCTGTGTCTCCATGATGCTGTCGGCCATCTGCTCCACAGCACTCGGCTCGTTGTCTGCATCGCTGCTGTGCAATTTCTTGCTCTTGGCAGTGGCCTCGTCGATGGCGGGTGCAATGTGCTTGAGCACATAGATGAGGCTGTCGAAGCGCTCAATGTCGCTGTCGATGCGCTTGATGATGCGATTGTAGGGCAAGTGCATGATCTTGCTGTAGTTGTACAGATCGGTGGCTTGCTGGCAGGCGTAGGCCATGTCGAAAGAGAAGTCGCTGCTCTGAGAGTAGAGGATGAGCGAGAGTTGGTCGATTTGCTGCATGGTGGCTACGAGCTGCTCATGCTGGATCTTGGCATTGAGGTCGTAGCGGTGCATTAACTCTTTCTGCTCCTTGTATTTGATCTCAAGCTCGGCACACAGCACGTCGATTGTCTTGCCAAAGTCGCTCTCCTTGAACACGGCATCGCTGTTGGTGCCGCCAGCCAGGATAAAAAGGGCAAGCAAGAAAATCTTTATGTAACGGTTGTTGATGGTCATCTTGAGAGGTTGTGAGTCTTTTTTATGTCTGTTCTGTTTAGTTCCACAGGTAGTGGATGGCTGCCATTGCAGCGAGGCATGCCACCACTATGGCAATTATCTCCTTGTAGATTGTGCTGCTGACCATACGCTCAATGAGCAGATGGGCTTGCTCGAGCGATGTGAGCTCGCCTCGGAAACAGCGTTGTGCAATGTTCTCAAGGCTCTTGCTGCCACTGCTGCTGTGACTCAGGGCTTGGAGCAGCAGGGCGCCATAGTCCTTGATGTTCTCGAGCTCGCTCGAGCTCGCGCTGGTCACTCTCACCGTCTTGAGGTCGTCGCTCAGCTCCACGCTGCTGGCGCTTAGCCGTCCCGCAGGGGCCTCGGCGCTGTCTCTGATGGTCATGAGCTCTTCTACCAGTGGATGCTGCAGTAGTAGCAACACACGCGGCGAAACACACTTGTCGCCGCGTGCTATAACACTTTCAAGAGAGGTGTAACTCATTCACATGGGTTGGTGTGGAGTGTTGTGAATGTCGTTCCCTCTTAGGGTTGCGACTTGGCGGCCGGTGTTTCGGGCTTCTTCTCGGGAGTGGCAGGTTTGGCTGCGGGCTTCGACGAGTGCTGGCCACTGTTCAGGTTCACTTGCTCGCGGCTGCCGTCGCTCTTGCGAATGTTAAGGATGCCACGCTCGGTGTCTTCAAAGCCAATGGCCTCGGCGCCGCCCTGGTGAATCTTGGTGTTTTTGCCGGTGGTGCGGTCATAGCGCACCACGCTGCCGTCCTTGAGGCGGAACACTTTGTAGTTGCCGGCCACCTTGGTCTCGACAATGTCTTCCTTGCGGAACATGGGTGAGTCCTTATCGGTTCCCTCGGCTGTGGCGGGCTTGGCTTGCTCAGGCTTGGCTTGCTCGGTGGTTGCGGCAGGGTCGGTGGTCTGAGCGGCAGGGTCGGTGGTTTCGGTAGCGGGGTCGATGAGACTGGTGCTGCCGGCCGAGCCTCTGAAGCTCAGAATGCCAATGAAGTTGCGGGCCTGCTCGTTCATCCACTTGATGGTCTCGCTGTTGCCTGGGGCGGGGTCGCACACAATCACTTGCTCGCCATTGACGGCCTCGAATTTACCCTCAAATGTCACGGGAGTGATGTTGCGGCTCTCTATGTCGTAGAGGTTAAGCACCACCTTGGCATTGCCGTCGTTGGTTGTGGGCTGGCTCAGGAAAGCGAAGAAGAAGTACTTCCTGCCGCCTATCACTGGAGCCTGGGGAGCAAAGTTGATGTTGGAGCTCTTGAGCCTGTTCACGTCGAAGGTGATGTCTTGCCCCGTGGTGGCAACCTTCTGTATGTGTTCGGGGTCAATCTTCCACTTGTCGCCGTTCTGGGTGAGCTCATAGAGCTTGTAGAACGACTCGCTGTTGTTGTTGCCAATGAGCTGGGTGATGCCTATGATCACATCGTTCTTGCCTGGCTCGCTGCCCGATATGCGCTTGGCATAGACGATGCGGGCGCCGTCGCCCACGTAGTTGTTGTCGGTCAGGGCGCGCTGCAGGGCATCGGCAGCTGCACTGTCGCTGGGGTCTACCACGCTCACGGGCTGGTTGTCCTCGTTGCTGCCGCTGAAGAAGATTTTATTTATCGCAAATATGGCCAAGAATGCTGCGATGGCGATTGCCACCACGGTAATCAGGGTCTTGAAACCGTTCTTGCCTTGTTCTCGGTCATCGTCGGCACGACGGCGGCGGGTGTTAGCGGGCTCATCGTCCCAGTCTTCATAGTCTCGTTTTTGCTCTCGGCGCACGTCATAGTCGTGCTGCTCAATGCGGCTGCCGCACTTGTTGCAGAATGCCGAGTCCTCGGGTAACGAGTTACCGCAATTGGGGCATTTAATAGTACTCATATGGTGATGTGTTGTTGTTATTATTAGCTTTTAAACATGCAAATGTATAACAAATATCTAATTCAAGCAAAAAAATGGGGAGTTTTCGTTACTGGCCGGCATCTATTGTAGCATTAATGTCACTAATGTGTGTGTGGCTATTGATGCAGAGCGCGCCTGCGGTTGCTATCGCACCATGAGGCGGTCGTCGCTCATGCGGGTCATGTACTGCTGCACGATGCCCTTGAGCAGCCGTTCCATGGCCGCTTGCTCGCTGCCGGCCTTGCCAGCGAGGTTGTGACGCAGCAGCGTGTCGGTGCGGTAGCGATACATGGCAGTGACGTGATTGCCGTCGTGCTGCATTAGCCACTCGCCCTGCACAAGCTGGTAGATGCCGCTATTGTAGCTGAAGGCCCATGTGCTGCTGGCGGGCTTGCTGAGCACGTCGCACCCAAAGGCGAGATAGTCGCTGTCATAGCCCAGCATGCCCAGCAGCGTGGGCATGACGCTTGCCTGCTGCATCACCACATCGTCGCGCAGAGCTGGCGCGATAGACCCGTCGGGGGCATAGAAGGCTATGGGTATGGAATAGAGGCCCAGGTCGGTTTTATACTCGGCATGAGAGCTCTGGTTGGTGTGGTCGGCGGTGATGACAAAGATGGTGTTGTTGAACCACGGCTGCTGCGAGGCGCTCTCAAAAAAGTGGCGCAGAGCCATGTCGGTGTAGCGCACGCACTTGTGTATGGGCTGACCGCCCTCGTCGGGAAGCTGCTTCTCGAGCTCGGCGGGCACCTTGAAGGGGTGGTGGCTCGATGCGGTGAACACCGTGGCCATGAAGGGTTGCTTCATGTTGCCTAACTTGCGTGCCATGAACTGCAGGAATGGGTCGTCCCAAATGGCCCACATGCCGTCGAAGTCGCGGTCGCCGTCGGTCGTGGGGTCGGCATCATACTCGGTGCGTCCTAAATATTGCTGGAATCCGGTGGCGCGGGCAAAGGCTTGGAAGCCCATCGACCCGTTCTGGGCGCCGTGCAAGAAGGCGGTGGTGTAGCCCTTGCCGCTGAGCTCACGGGCCAGGCCGCTGAGGTCGTTCATCGATGCCGGTGTCACAAAGAATGGCTCCACCATCATGGGGATGCCCGAGAGCACACTGGGCATGGCATCGATGCTCTTGCGCCCGTTGGCGTAGCTATACTTGAACGTGAGCGACTGCTGCAGCAGCGAGTCTAAGAACGGGGTGTAGCCGCGGTAGCGGCCGCCGTCGAGCTCGTGGTTGAAGAAACCTGTATATTCCTTGCCAAAGCTCTCAACGATGATTACCACCACATTCTTGGCAGTGAAGTGGGCACTGTCGGCAGGGTGGTGGATGGGGGAGTAAGCGGCCTCGAGCTCGGCTTCGCTGGCATAGTAGTGAGGATTGCTGAACACGTTCTTGCCCAGGGTGCGCAGCAGCGAGAACGGAGTGTTGAGCACAAGGGCGGCGTGGACGGGGCGGTCCACATACTGGTGGGCATTGCTCACCGTGATGGGGCGCACGGCATGGGCCAGGCCACCGCGCATGCCGCCTATCACGGCTGGTATCATTGCCACCAGTGCTGCCACCATGATGGCATAGTAGCGCCACGAGCGGGCGCGGCTCACCGTGAGCTTGGGCACCACCGTGAACCTGTGCAACAGCCACACCAGCGCTACGAAAACCAGCACTAAATACCAGTGGCGCAGCAGTTCGGTGCCCAGCACGCTTGCCAGGTTGCCCTCGTGGCTGAACTCGCCAAACACGGTGCTCGTGGTGCGGCGGCTCGTGTACTGGAAGTAGACGGCGTCCATCAGGTTCACGGCTAAGCACAGGGCGTTAATCACCACATAAATCCACTTGCACGCCTTGTGATAGCCGCGTCGCTCCTTCAGATGCAGCGGCAGCAGCATGAGCAAGACGTAGAGCGCGAGCGTGTACATGATTGCCGAGGTGTCAAACACGAGTCCGCCGCCCAGCACGCTCAGCAACCTGTGCCAGTCAAGGCCCTGAGAGAGAATGCTGTAGTTCTCGAGCAGATACACCACTCGAGCCACAAAGTAGAGCACGTAGGCCAGGGCAAGGTTGCACAGCAACGCTGCTATGGGCCCAAATCGCGATGTAAGCAGCTTTTCTCTCATAACTTAACAATAATATAGTCACTATAGCTACTATAGTTACTATCCTCACTAAAAAACCTATCCACTATTTTCTCTTGAGGTAATACCAGTCGCCGTTAACATAGAGCTTGTGCTCGCTGCGCACGTAGGCAACAGAGAGGAAATTGGAGCTGCCTTCCACCTGCGTGAGGCTGGCAAGCAGGTTGCCGTTAGAGTCAACGGGGTTGCCAGGATTGTCGCTGCGGTAGCTCTCGAACAGCAGTCCGCAGTAGTTGCTGTTAGACTTGCTCTGGTTGTTACCATAGAGCTTGAGGTGCTTGCCCTCGACGGGAACGCTGGTGATGATGGTGACAGGCTCACTGTTCTTGCTCCTGCTGGGCACAGTGGCCACAATGAAATATTTTTCAGAGTAGTTTGATTCAATCAAACCGCTATGATTGTTGTAGTCGTCGGGATTGCCCTTGAAAATTCTCACCTTGTACTGGTTTCCCCTGTTGCTCTCAAAGGTCAGGCAGCCGTCGCCCACTTCCTCAACGAGCATCTCGTCGTAGTCGATGGTCTCACGCGAGAAATTATCAACGCCCAGCAGGCACTCGCCTTGCTGTCCATCCCACTGGCCTTCATATTTGTAGCCTTTGTTCTCATAGGGGGTGAAAGTGAAGCCAGGGTCGTTGCTGTCGCAAATCAGAGTTCCACTGCTAAAGCGCTTGCTGAAGATTACACGGCCTGTGTTCTCTTCTTTATTCTGGACTGAGAAGGTGCCACTGGCGCGGTAGGCGGTGAGGGTGCCCACACCGGTCTCCTCGCTCGAGTTGATGAGCTTGGGGCTTGCCGAGCCACCAGCGCGCTGGCTGCGGTGGGTGTTGCGGGCAGGAGCGGTAGGTGCCGGGGCATCGATTTCGTTGGCCTCTTCGTCATCTTCGTCATCTTCCTGGTCATTGTTTGCAGCGGGTTGGGGAGCAGGGGCGGCTGGAGTGCTGCCCAGGCTCTCGTAGGCATGCTTGATGCGGTAGAGCACGCTCGATGTGAAGGTGTCGTGCCCTTGCAGGTTGGCATAGCCCCACCACTCGCGGGCATCGCCCTGAGTGGGCTCTAACAGCAGCACGGGCACCACGCCACACAAGATTGATGGCTGGCCATCGGCGTCGGTCTTGATTTCGTCGTATTTTGCTTCGATCACCACATTGCCGTTGCTGTCTTTGACACCGAATTTCTCTTGCTCATATTGGTCAATAACTTTAAAGAGCTGGTAGCCATTGCTCTTCTTGGTGGTTTGTGGCGGGGTTGAGGTGGTTCTCACACGCTCGCCCGCGGTGTTGTACACCTCGTACTGCGAGCTGCCATAGACGGGTATGTAGCACTCGCCGTTGTCGAAGGTGGGAATTCTGTTGAAGTCGAGGTAGCCGTTCTTGTCAAGCACCTTGTCGCGGTCCATATTGTTGCCGCCGAACACTTGCTTGCCATTGCGGTCGATGAAGTAGTAGCTCATGGGCTGGTTGTTGTTGACAAAGATGCACGCTAAGCCCTCGGAGAACTCGCCGCAGTCCCACACGTCCATCGTGATGGGAATTGCCACGCCACCGTTGATGTAGAGGTAGCCCCACTTGTCGTTTTGCTTTACGGCGGCACGCTTCTGGCAGAAGCGGTTCACCAAGTCGTAGTCGCAAGAGATCACTTCCTTGCCGCGAACGTCGATAAAGCCCCACTTGTCGTCGCGCTTCACGGGGCCACGGCCTTCGGTGAAGCGGCCCACCTGGCTATATTTCCTCTCCTGCAGGGAGTTGATGAAGTCTTCGTTAAGGTTAACGGTGGGCTTGTAGTCAATAAGCACGTTGCCGTCGGCTGTGATGAAGCTGTTGCCGTTAACGTTGGCAAGAAAGTAGCCAAAGGGGCCTGCCTGCGTGTACTGGAAGGGCAGAACCTCGCGGTTGCTGGTGTTGATGTAGCCCCACTTGCCATTGCGCTTGACGGCCGCCATGCCGTCGCTGAAGGCCTGTGCGGCCTCATACTGGCACGCAATGTCGCTCATGCCGTTGCGACCCACGTAGCCCCACTTGCCATTCTTGCTCACCATGGCCATGTCGTCGTGGAAGGAGTCGATGGTGCTGTACTGGCAGGGCACAATCTCGCGGCCGTCGGCATCAATCAGGCCCACGTAGCTGCCTTGCTTCACCTGTGCGAGATTTTGCTTGTCGAAGGCTCCCACCTCGTCGTAGCGGCAGGGAACCACAATGCGGCCCTCGCGGTTGAGGTAGCCCTTTGAGCCGCCCATGCTGGCAAGCGCCAGGCCAGTGTTCTTGTCCAACTCGCCTATGCGGTCATATTTGCACTCCACCACCTCATGGCCCTGAGCGTCGATGCAGCCCCACTTGCCGTCGCGCTTGGCGCGGGCAAGTCCGTCGCTGAAGTTCTGTATCTCGCTGTAGTAGTAAGGGGTGAGCGAGCGGCCTTTATTGTCGATGAGGGTGCAGGTGCCGTTGTTGCCCACCACTGCAATGCCGTGGTCGTTGAACGGCTCGGCGCTGCTGTAGAGGAAGTCTATCACCTTCTTGCCCTGAGCGTCGATGTAGCCCCAGCGTCCATGCTCACATGCCGCGGCAAGGCCATTGCTGAAGGGCTCGATTTGGTCATATTTTGGACTCATCACCTTGTTGCCACGAACGGTCTCGTAGATGCCGCACTTGCCGCCTTCCATTGCCATGATGAGATTGTTGCCCAAGTATTTCACTTCCTGATACTTGCATGGCAGCACCTGGTTGCCAAGCATGTTAAAGGCTCCCACGCCCTCGGTGCGCTTCACCACCTTGATGATGGCCTCGCTCAGCGGAACGGCCTCGTCCCATTCGGGGTTGACCACATATCTGCCGCTGGTCGAGAACACTCCGCTCCATCCACCATTGGTCACACGGGTCATGCCGTTGATGAGCTTCATCCCTTCGGGGCTGTCCGACTCAAACGGAATCACTGCCTTGCCGCTCTTGTCGATGAAGCCCCACTTGCCGTTGTAGCAGGCAAGGCTATAATCGCCGTCATAGTCGCGCAGCTCGTCGTACTGGCACTTGACCACTTCCTGGCCCTGGGCATTGAGGTAGCCCCACTTGCCGGCGCGCCTGACGCGATAGTAGCGGTCTTTCAGGTCGTTGATTTCGTCGTACTGGCAGGGCGCTATCTCGCCGCTCACCCGCGACACGAGTCCCCACTTGCCACCGCTGCGGGCGCGAGCCACCAAGTGCTCGTTGAACGACAGAATCTCGTCGTATTGGCAGGGAATCACCTCGTCGCCCTTGGTGTTGACATAGCCGCGCTTGCCACCGCGAGTGGCTGGTGCCAGCAGGTCGTCGTCGATTGTGCCTATAGCGTCATACTTGCAGGCAATCACCTCAGTGCCGCTCACGCTCAGCAAGCCCCACTTGCCGTTGCGTTTCACCTTGGCATGGCCGTTGTGGAAGTCGCTGGCTTCGTTGTAGATGCATTCCACAACAATGCTGGGCTGGTTGTTGATGTAGCCCCACTTGTCGTTGAGCGACACGCGTGCAAGGCCGTCGTGAAAGTCGCCTGCATGGTCAAAATACAGGTCCCATGCGCTATATTCTATTTGGGCATTAGCATTACTGGCAAAACCCACTGCTGCAAGTGCCACAAGCACTTGCAGTGCACCACTTATTCTCATTAAGTGTTTCATACTTTCATATTTTATGGATTCATGTTTCTGTTGTGTGATATTGGGCTAAAAGACCCTTCTTGACAGAGCGTTTGTCAAAATTTCGGTTTTACTCTCTCAAGCAAATATCAGAATCAAGAAGACAATTATCGCCACCACCAGCACGCCAATCACGTAGGTGAAAATCTTTGCCAGCTTGGTGTTGCGGATGTCTTCCTCGCTCGGTTCGGAGCTGGGGTCATCAAGCGGTCCCAACCTCGACGAACCCATCACTGGTTCGTCTTGCGGCGCGCCAGTGGGCAGGTCAGGAAGGTCGGGCGTTGCCATGTCGGGCTCGCCAGGCAGTGGGCCAGCAGCTATGGTGCTGGGTTGCTTGGGCAGCGACGGCGCGCCACTTGTCATGCCGCTGCCACCGTGAGCTATCTTGCCGTCCTTTTTGCCGCCACCCATTTTGCTGCCGTCCTTCTTGCTTGCGGGCTTGCTTGCCACGGGCTTGCCGCCATTGTTCTTGGCGTCCTCGATTTGTTTCATGATTTCGTCCTCGGGCAGAGCCTCGGCAAGCTCGGGGTGCTCGCGCTCATAGGCCGCACGGTCGGCAGGCTGCTTAGTTCCGCAAAATGTGCAGAACTTCAGCCCGTCCTTAATCTCTTTATAGCAATTGATGCACTTCATAAAATATATATTTTATTGTTTATAGTTTTATTCTGCATTATGTTCAACTTTTTTAATCCCCAGCATCGGCTTACTTCTTTGCAGTGCTTCCCATCAAGTCACAGTCCTATTTTTAGTGCTTTGTTCATGGGAGTTAACGTTTTTTATTACCACCGTTACTACCAGCATTAGGTACTCCTCCACCGGCAGGCTTAGCTGCTCCTCCGCCGGCAGGCTTAGCTGCTCCTCCGCCGGCAGGCTTAGCTGCTCCTCCGCTGGCAGGTTTAGCTGCTGTTTGCTTCGGTTGCTCAACAGCGTAAGCATTTTCCTTTGAGCTGTGGTGATGACTGTGATGGCTCTTGGAATTGGACTTCTCTGAAGATGTACTTTTAGGTTTTGAAGTAGATGCGTTTTTGGGGCTATTAGCAGGAGTGTTGCCGCCGCCGGCTAACTCTTTGAGTCTGCTGTCGATGGCCGCAAGGTCGATGCTATTGCCGCTCGCTGCGTTCTGGAACACGCTTGCAGCTTGATCTTGCAGCTGTGAGTTCTGGTTGAGCAAGTTGTAGATGTTGGTGATGTGGTCATTGCGCTTGTCCTCAGGCAGATTGTTGTAATCTGCCGCCAGGTTCATAAACTTGCCCACCTCACCGTTCATGATTGAGCTGAACAGCTCTTGCCACTTGCTCGACTTGATACGAGTCAGATCCCATGTGTCGCTCTGCTTCATGTAGGCAAGGTCGGCAGCATCGGCATCGGCCGTTTGCTCAACCGCGGATTGGGCGCTCTGGCTACTATTAACGTTGAAGTTGCGCAGCGCGAAGAACGCCAGCAGCACAGCCATAACACTCGCACCCACAGCCATGATGAGTTTGAGGCTTTTGCCACGCTCGCTATGCTGCCCGCTGTCGTTACCTCCAGTGGCTGGTTGCGAGGTAGCTTTCTTGACACTGTGGGCAACGGTGCTCTCACTGCTTGCTGAGCTTTGCTGTTGTGGCTGCGACGCACTGACAGCCGCTGCCGCCGTGGTGGTGCTTTGCTTGGCTCCGCAATAGTTGCAGAACTTAAGGTTGATGCCTATGCTGCGGTGACAATTGGGGCATTGCTTGGTCAAGCCACCTCCATTCTGCAGCGGTTGTTGCTGCTGCCGAGCAGGTTGCGCTTGCTGCCGTGCCAGTTGCTGTTGTTGTTGCTGCCGAGCAGGTTGCGCTTGCTGCCGTGCCAGTTGCTGTTGTTGTTGCTGCCGAGCAGGTTGCGCTTGCTGCCGTGCAAGTTGCTGTTGTTGCTGCTGCCGTGCAAGTTGCTGTTGTTGCTGCTGCCGAGCAGGTTGCGCTTGCTGCCGTGCCAGTTGCTGTTGTTGTTGCCTGCTGATGATTTGTTCGTCGATAGGCCCGCCACAGTGTGGGCAGGCTTTTGCTCTGTCCGACACCATTGCTCCGCAGTCGATGCATCTAATGAGTCCCATGTGATTGTTATAGTTATGTTTCTAAAATAGCGTTAGTTCGATGAAAACAACTGGTTGGTAATCAGCTCCCCCTCTAAGTTAGAGGGGGCAGGGGGGAGTGTGTAAATCAATACACCTGCATGTTCCCACCTTGTTGCCGCAGCACACACTCCCCCTGTATCCCCAACTCCTCCCCTGCCTGAGGGGAGGTGGCCAAAGGCCGGAGGGGTGGGAGCCTTAGAGGGGGAGCTTATCGCCTGATATTTACACTTACCCGTTACCACTTCTTACTTACTACTTCTTACTTCTTACTTACTACTTCTTACTTCTTACTTACTACTTACCCCTTACCTGATGCCTGAGCCGCCGCACTTGGAGCAGCGCACTTCGCCATCGCCGCCACACGATGAGCAGACATAATACCAATCGTATTCCCAATCGTATTCTTCGCCGTAGCCACCGCATCGTGAGCAAGTCACCTTGCCGCGGCCGCCGCAGGAGCTACAGATGCCCTTCTGGCTGATGGCGAGGGTAGCCTCGATGTGTCCGTCGGTCACCTTAACGGTGCCCGAGCGGTGGTTACCGTGGTTCTTGTCGATGTGGAGGCTGAAGCCCTGGTCGCTGACGTTGCTCACCGAGCAGTAGTCGGGGGCAGTGATGTTGAAGTCGCTGCCGTCGCTCTCGATTGAGATGTTGTGGTCGCCCTCGTCGCGGCCCTGCTCCACGGTCTCCTCCGAGAGGCGGATGAATGTGGCGTGGGCTCGCTGGGTCACCGCCACTTGGGTGCTCTTGCTGCCCGACTTTATCACGATTGTTCCCGAGCGGTCGCTCTCGCCCGAGAGGGGGGTGCAGTTGATGATGATGCCCCGCTCGTTGGTGCTCACAGTGAGCCAGTCGGGGCTTTGAGTCACCTCAAAGTAGTTGCCGTCGGTGCTCACGCCCACGGTCTTCTCGCCGCCCTTGCGTGCCAGCGACACGGTTTGGGTCTCGGCACTGATATAGGTGGCCTTGTTGCGCTGATACAGGTAGTAGCCCAGGATGCCCAGGATGCCCAACACCAGCAAGGTGGCAATAGCAATGAGGGCAGTCTTGTTCTTGCCCCGGTCAAGGCTCGTGCTCGGGGTGACGGGGGGCAACGAGGAGCCACCGCCACCGCCACTGGGCGTTAACGCCACGGTGGAGTCGCCGCCTTGCAGTGGTGCGCCGCAGTAGGGGCACGATAGCGCCATGGCAGGTACCATCTGTCCGCACTCAGGGCAGTGCGCCGCTTGCTGTGGAAGGTTGCCATAGTTTGGCACAATGGCGCCGCTGCTGGGCACAACGGGATTGTTAACTGGATGCGGAATCTGGGGCTTTCCATAGCTGGTGTGATCCTGGTCTTGATTCAGAATCTCGCTTTCGCCAGTGATGTCGTACACCACATTCTGCTGTTGCTGCTGTTGTTGCTGCTGTTGTTGCTGTTGTTGCTGCAGTTGCATGGCCCGCTGTCGCTCTTGCTCTTGGCGCAAGCGCTCCTGTTCGGCCTGCTGCCGCTCTTGCTCTTGGCGCAAGCGCTCCTGCTCGGCCAGCTGTCGCTCTTGCTCCTGTCGTTCTTGCTCTAACCGCTCTTGCTCCTGCTTTATGAACACGTTCACGTCCTCGTCGGGCATGGCGTCGGCGAGCTCAGGATGCTCGCGCTCATAGGCAGCACGGTCGGCAGGCTGCTTGGTGCCACAGTAGGTGCAAAACTTGACAGTGTCTTTTATCTCGCGGTAACAATTTATACACTTCATGACTATATGTGAGTTTTTTTATGGTTCATTTCTTTTTCATTTTGAGCGGGAAGAGAGAGGAGCGATTGTGAGAGGAGAGAATGGCGTGGAGATGTGCAGTGAGGCTGGTTGCACACACTCCCCCCCGCCCCCTCTAACTTAGAGGGGGAGTTGCTAACGCAATGATTTTCAAACGACAAATTCATCAAGCTCATTCTATTTATCTAATAAATTCATTAGCGATTGTGGCGCTCGGGGCGGCAGGGTCACTCCACGCGAGGTGCCGAGTGCTGGATGTTGCTCATCTTGTGGTTGGCGATGGTCACGGTGGCGATGGTCACCGGCGAGCCTTTCTTGATGTTGCTCACGCGGTAGACGAACGACTGGTCGCCCACCTTGAGCTTCACGTCGCAGTTGCCGTTGTTGCCGCCGTCGTAGTTCACAATAAAGAAGCGGTAGTCGCCATCGGGCAGCAGGCTCGCGTCCTGCCAGTAGATGTTCTCCACGCCGGTGCGCCGCGGCCTTATCTTGTCCACGTCGAGCTGACCGCCGGCGCTGGTCTTGCGCGGCTTCTTGTAGGTCTTGAAGTAAATCTCGGTGCCGCCAGGCTCGGTGGCGTGGGCGTCGAGGTCAACACGGTCGTGCGAGTCCTGGTTCCAAGTGATGGAGAAGCGCATGAAGCCGTCGACATTGCCGCCAGCGTCGCTCACGGCCTGGTCGATGTTCCGGTTCATGCTGTCGCGCTCAACGATGGTGTCGTGAACCACGACGGTGTCGGTCGACACCCGTTCTCTTATCACCACCGTCTCTCTGCCGCCACCGCCGCAGTCGTAGGGCAGCAGCAAGAGCAGCAACAGTAGCAGCATGTCGATGGCACCCACCACCGAGCAAGCCACCGCAAGCCGCCGCCTCGTCTTCTCCTTGGTCTTGGAAACTTCCATAATTTAATAGTTTTTATAAGTCGTTGCGATTAATTCTCCAATTTTCGTTCAGTGCGTTGCTGATTAGATGAGCCACCAAGGTTATTCAGCATCTGCTTGGCCGCTTTACGGCTTTTATCGTCCTCTGGTTGACCTTGCATGGGATTTTGATTAACTTTATCAAGAACTTCCTAAACGTCATCATCTTGAGCCGAGCCGCCACGCAACTCTTGCCCCAACTTTTTATATTTCTCCTTGCTGCTCTTGAACCCTGAATTTACCATAGCCATAAATTGGTCAAGGATGTGGTTCAAGTGAGGGCTATAAACGGGCTTTTTGTCTAAAGGAGTGTTGCGCTGGTTGTAATACTTCATGTACTTGAGACTATTTAAGTCTTTCAAGATGGTTTCGCGTAGGTTGGATGTGAGGCCACCGTCAATCTTGGTGTACTTGAAATTGCGCTTCAAGAACTCTCCAATCTCAATGGTGTAGTCGTCATAATTGTCGAGCAAGTTTTTGTAATTCTTGATCGCTACTTTATATGAATCGTGAAACACACTGTCGAGCATAGGCTCTATCTGCATGCGAAGCCAGTCATAGTTGCCCATTGTGTCGCATGGTTGCGACAGGCAGTAGCGGCACATGCTTATCAGTTGCTTGTCAAGGTCTTCGCGAATGTCATACCAACTTTCGGTGAGATTATATAAATCATCTTTAGTAGATGCAACACCTTGGAAATAGGCCCAAATGTCATCGATTTGCGGTCTTATTTCGTCGAGGTGTGCATTTGTCTCATCCACCAGTTGCTTGGAGGTGTTGTAACGAGCAATATCGTCCATCGCTTTTGGACGCGAGGCCAGTGGAGTGTTTTGCAGTTTGAGATTATCTAAAATAATTTCAAACGATGCTCTGCATCCCTCAAAGGCATCAAATTCCCTCATGATTTTTATCTGGACAACAATAGTGTCGAGATAGGGAATTCGCTTGTCATTTTTTAATTTTAGATAACTTGCTTTTTTCCACTCATGGTCAAATTTGTCAAGAATCTCTTTGTCGGGTTTACCCCAATCGCTGAATTCAAGGTCATAGTAAATTGAGTTGAGAGGTGCCTTTATTTCCTCGCAGTATTTCTTGTAGTTGACAAGTGGACCGAAACTCTTGTCGAAATATTTCAGATACTTATCGCTCAAGAAGGGTTTGCAAGCTATGAGCTCCTCAATGGCTTGCGGGTTGCAGGGAGAGTTGCGCAACTCGTCAACATATTCTCTAACCATTTTATCAAATTCCAAGCCTGTTTCTTCTTTTATTTGAGCCTCTAAGCGTTGGAATTGCGGCATGTTGTTATTGAGGATTTTTACATATTTGAGCGAGTCGTCCTTTAGACGTTCATAATCTTTGAGAAGCTGATTTTGGTATTGCTCATCAGACACATTGTTGTTGCCCGAGCGATGGACTTGATTTTCAAGTGGTTTTACATTTTCCTTGTAAAACCTATCAGCCTCTCTGTATAGGCTATCGGCTCTGTGCTTTGCAGTGCGCACATAGTCCTTGCTTGCTCTGGTTTGAGCAAATGCGGCAAGAAGTCCAATAGCCACGACACCTATAACGAATAGTGCTCTTTTTTTGTTATTAATAGTTGAAGTCATCATCTTCTTCTGTTCTTTGGTTAACAATAGCGTTGGCTTTCTCTTCTTTCTCACGCGCGGCCCTTTCGGCAGCTTCTTTCTTTCGTTGAGCTTCACGTGCTGCGGCTTCTTGCTTCTCTTTCTCGATGCGGGCAAGGTTGGCCTTGTCGATGCTCTCCTCGGTCTGAGAAACTTCCATAGTTTAATAGTTTTTATAAGTCGTTGCGATTAATCCTCCAGTTCAGTGCCTTGCTGTGGGTCAGCGGCAGGGTCTACTGGAGTGGTGACATTGTTTATCTCCTGATTATTGTCGCCATCACGATTCAAGTCAATCTCATCGAGGGGGTCAACTTCGTCATTGGCTTTAGGGCTGGCAGCCGCTGGTTTCTTGGTTCCCATTAAGTCATGTCCCAGCTTGTTGTAAGCCTCCTTCGTCACTCCACTGAAGTTGCTGTTGAGCATGGTTTCATATCTCTCAAGAATTCTGTCGAGATGTGGACTCGACACCGCATCTTTGTCTTTACGATGTGAGTAGTATTGCCAGTACTTGAGGTTGTGGAGTGCGTTTATGGCTTTATTTTTCTTGTCGGCTGGGATTGGTCGGCCACCAGCTGCTCTCAAGCCAGCATAGTCTTTTAGGAACTGGCGAATATCCATGGTGTAGTCATAGTAGTTATTGAACAACACTTTGTAGGTCTCAACCTTCTTTTTAGAAGCGTCGGACTGAGCAAAGTCCATCAACTCGGCTTCAACACTCTCGCGCATGCGGTAGTTGTCGCCTGCGCTGTCGGCAGGTTCTGATAAGCACTTTGCACACCAGTCGAGTATCTCACCGTCAATAACCTTGCGCATGGCATACCAGTGCCTGGTGTTATCGGCAATGAGTTTATCAAGTCGCGCAAACTCGGCATCATCCATTGCAGTCTTGTTTACAAGATTATCTATTAGGTCAATATCTCTGTTTAATTCGCTCATACGGTTCTCATCTTTCTCGATGTCGGCTGAGAGTTTGTCGTAAAGTTCCTTCTTGGCAATAAGTTCGTCAAGTGGAGTGGCGATGGGTTGGTCGGCTGGTTTTAGCAGTTTGCGAATATCTTTGAATTCATCTTCCATGTCCTCAAAGCCCAGGGTTCTCATGTCGGTTATCCTGGTAACAATACTATCAAGGAAAAGAATTTTCTCGTTCTTTTTCTCAAAGTGCTTGCGATATTCAACCTTTTTCCATGCTTTGTCAAAGATTTTCAAAATCTCCGACCCCTCTTCTTGCTTAGCCCAGTCTTCCCTGCTGAGAAGGCGATAGACTGAATCAAGAGGAGCTTCTATGCCATCGGCATATTCTTGAAATTTCCTTAACACCTCACGGTCTTTCTTGAAAGTCTTGAAATATTCATCGTTCAAAAAAGGGTCAAATTTGTCGAGACTGGCAATAGCGCTGGGGTTGCATTGTTTCTTAAAGAGATCAACAATAAACTCGTCTACCGCATCTTCAAGGTCTTGATTGTCCTTGGCTGCCATGATTTCTTGATAGAGTTTGCGTTTTTTGTCGTTATTCTTTGCCGTGTCTCGCTCAAGACGCTGGAACTCGGCTCGAAGATTGCCAACATTGGCAGCTTTTTTCTCAAGCTCTGGGTCTTGCTCATCGATGGCATTGATTTGCTTTTCGAAATAGTCGATGGAGTCCCGTTTATATTTGTCGGCTTCTTTCACCAGACCTTTAAGCCTGTTCTTTGAATCTTTGATGCCATGCATTGCCTCGCTCAGGCTGGCGAGCGAGACAATGGAGCTAAAGGTCACTATTGCTATGAGCAAGAGTGATTTTATGGTTATTTTTTTAGAAATCGGTGTCATCGGTGCTTACTTCTATGTCGTGATTAATTTCTTCAATCTCTTTCTGCTTGGCCCTTTCGGCAGCTTCTTTCTTTCGTTGAGCTTCACGTGCTGCGGCTTCTTGCTTCTCTTTCTCGATGCGGGCAAGGTTGGCCTTGGCATTGCCGGGCACTGAGTTGAGGGCGCTCATCAGGCTCTTGCAGTTGCTCAGCGGAGCACGGTTGTAGGCCTTGGCCTTGCTGGTGAGTGAGTGCATTTCGCTCTCGCTGGAGCAGCTCTTGCTCGACGAGACAAGCGCCAGGGCAGCGTGGTAGTCGTCAACATTCTTGACAAGGGCCTGCAGCTTCTCGAAGTCGCCCGACTTGGCGCCAAGCGCGTTGGCAGCGATGATGGCCTTGGCTGCGTCGCGCATGGCGTCGATTTGGGTCACGTTCCACTCGGTGGCGGCAAATGCCGAGTCGCCAAAGACCGCCAACCGCGGGGCAAAGTGCTGCGCAATGAGCTTTTTGCACTCTGCCGCCTCGTCGTGGCCAATGTTCTCGAGGAACTCGGCATCGTCAATGTCTTGAGTCATTGAGGTGAATGCCTGATTTGCCTTGTCGAAACTTGCGGCCTTGTCGATGCTCTCCTCGGTCTGAGTGGTGATTTGAGTGGTGAAGACCGACTTGTCGAACTTTATCTCCTTGATGGCAGGAGGCATAATCAATGTCCTCCACACCACGATACCTATCACCAACACGGCAATAGCTATCAGTCCTATTTTTAGTGCTTTGTTCATGATTATTCAGTGACTTTAGTTCTACCTCTTTTTTGGGGATTCTCTTTCTGTGCAGGCTTCTGTTGCTGTGCAGGCTTCTGCTGCTGTGCAGGCTTCTGCTGCTGTGCAGGCTTCTGCTGCTGTGCAGGCTTCTGCTGCTGAGCGGGCCTCTGCTGTTGCTGAGTAGGCTTCTGTTGCTGCTGAGCGGGCTTCTGCTGTTGCTGAGCAGGTGCAGGCGAGGGGCCAGTTGCGCCGCCTTGGTTGCCGCCGCCAGTATTAACGTTAGTGTTGCCGCCGCCGGCCAGCTCTTTGAGTCTGCTGTCGATGGCAGCAAGGTCGATGCTATTGCCGCTTGCTGCGTTCTGGAACACGCTTGCAGCTTGATCTTTCAGCTGTGGGTTCTGGCTGAGCAAGTTGTAGATGTTGGTGATGTGGCCATTGCGCTTGTCCTTAGGCAGATTGTTGTATTCTGCCGCCCAGTTCATAAACCTGCCCACCTCACCGTTCATGATTGAGCTGAACAGCTCTTGCCACTTGCTCGACTTGATACGAGTCAGATCCCATGTGTCGATCTGCTTCATGTAGGCAAGGTCGGCAGCATCGGCATCGGCCGTTTGCTCAGTGTCAGGGGTGGAATTAGAAGCAGGCTCTGAATCGTCGTCGCGCATCAAGAAGTAGGCCACAGCGCCAAAAATCAGTGCTCCGGCAAGGAAGGCGATGAGTGGCAGCATCCACTTCTTGATTGAGCTCTCGTTGTCGTCATCGTCGTCGTAGTCGTCGTAGCGGCGCCTACGGCCTCCACCGGCGTAGGCTTGCGATGCCATAGCTGCCGCCTGGTTCTTGTTGACGAGGGTGGGGTCGTCGACGCTCACGCTCACCTGCACGTTGGCTCCCGAGAGGGCTGTCTGGTTCACCTCGGCGCTGTAGGCTCCCACTTGCGAGGCATATTGCAGTGGCTCCTGCCCTAAGGTGGCAGTCACCTTGCCGTCGCTGTAGGTGCGTCCGTTCACCTTCACCACCACATTAACGCGCTGCTTGAAAGGCAGGTCGGCAGGCTGCAGAATGGTGATTTTGGAGCCTTCGTATTTCACATACTGGTTGCTCACGCCGTTGATGTTCACTGGCACTTGCAGTGGTGCGAAACCGGGCTTGGTGTAGGTGATAATCAGGCTCTTGCCGGTTTGGGTGGTGTCGTCGCACTGCACGCCGGCAGGCTTCACCACCTGATAGGTGCGCACCAGCGGGGTGGTGAGCAGCGAGATGCCGGCTGGCACGCCGGCGGCGCACCATGCCTTGTTGATGATGAACACGTCGCCAAAGCGGCTGTAATCGGGCTGTCGCGGGAAGAGGAAGATGTCGTGCACTTCCTCGTTGGTGGTGTAGGTGCGCAGGGCGCTGGTGGGGATGTTCGACACCGGCATGATGCGCATGGGCGCGGCATTGGTCACCGGCATCTGGCACTCGCGCAGGCACTGCTCAACGGCCGCCGCAGTGTAGTTGCCTGCATCGAGCACCCTGGTCTTGAGGGTGTTGAGCAGGTTAAAGATTGTCTTGCCAGAGATTTGGCCTTCGAAGAGCTGGCCTATCATCACCGTGATAGCCACATATCCCTCGCGAAAGTCGTTCTTGTAGCGGGTGAGCAGCGAGTAGTACACTCCGTTGTTGTCGCGGTGCAGCTTGTAGCCATACTGCGCCGTGGGGAACAGAGTGCGCATGTTGCGCGGGTCCTTGATGGGGTTGAGCCACTGCATTGCCGCAGCCTGGTTGGGGTTGTAGGGCTCGGGATAGGTGAGCTTGTGGGTGGAGTCGTTGTCGAACTGCCCGTAGAAGTCAATCTTTAGATAATTATAGTTAGACATGATATATAATGTTTTTATGAGTTGATAATTTCTTGATTAAAGTGTGGTGATTCATGCTGCCGCGATTACTGCTTGAGCCAGTCGAGCTTCGACTTCTTCTCGCCGCGGGTCTTGGCCAGTAGCACCTCGATCACGTCGTCGATGAAGCTGTCGTCGTAGTTGCACAACTGCTTGGCAAACACCTCGCCAATGGAGAACGGAATCACCTGGAAGTCGCTGATGCCGGCGCTCAGGGCAGCCTTGCGCAGGTTGTTGTAGAAGGCGGGCAGGTAGTTTTGCACATATTGCTCGGCCTGGTCCACAATCTCGTCGTCGCTGCACCCAATCTTGTCGCACTTGGTCACGAGCACATACACGCCCGTCGAGTTCTTCAATATCTTGTTGTCCTTGATGAAGAGCGAGCAGGCGCTCAGGTAGTCCTTCATCAAGAGTCCCTCCCACATGTTGTTCTCGGCGCCATATTCCACCACAAAGAAGTGAATCTTGGGGTTGGTCTTGTCGTTGAGGAACTTCTTCACGTGGTTGAGGGTCTGCTGCAGCTGCTCGGGCATGAACATCTTGTTCATGTCGTAGTAGATGGCGCGGAAAATCTCACCGGCAAGGTCGATGAAGGTCATGCGGTGGGTGCGCTGGCGGTCGTCGATGATGGTGAAAATCATCTCCTGAACCTCGTCGACCTGGGTGCCGGGAGGCAGGGTGCAGATTTGGTTGGGGCGGAACACATTGCTCAGGCGGGTCATGTAGTTATAGCCCTGGCACTGCTGAGCCTCGAGGCTGTAGAACTGCTCGGCGCCGCTCAAGAGCGAGCCCAGGGCGCAGGTCTTGCCCGACGATGGCGTGCCCCAGAAGTAGACCTCGGTGGTGTTGGGCTTGAGCTTAGACGGAATTTGCGAGTTCACGTCGAGGGGCACCATGCCGCCAAAGTTGCGGATGGCGTTGGTGCGCTCGGGGCCGTAGACGCTGGCCACGTCGTCCCAGGTGATGACGTTGTTGGCCACGTTTTCCTGTATCTCGAGCGAGCTCTTGTTGTTCAGGTTCTTGCGCATCTCGTTCATGAACTGCTCGTGGCCCTGTGCGGCGGCAATGCGCTGCTGGGCCTCGGGCACAAACTTGCCCTGCGGGTGCAGGTCGAGGTAGCGCTGCAGCGAGGCCACGTTGGGCTCGCTCAGGGCGTTATACCAGTCGATGTCGTCGGTGATGGCCGAGCGCATCTCGGCAATCTCCACGGCGTGCTTGCCGGGGTGGTTGTCCTCGTAGACCTTGATGCTCGAGAGGTTTGGGTTCTTCTTCACCTGCAGCCAGTCGGGGTCTTGAATCATCTCCTGGCACTCATACACGTGCTGTCCGCCCAGGAACTCATACACCTCAAGATACTGGTGCATGAGCGTGATGTTGCCACTCTCAACCACCTCGGTCCAGAACTCGTCTTCGCCCGAGATGAGCGCCTGGCGGCATGCCTCGGCAAACTCGCCGTCGGGGTAGGTGTTGAGGTGGCGATAGAAGTCGGTCATTCGTCCCGAGTTGCATGCGGCTTCCCACATGCGCTGCTCCTCGAGCGTGAGCTTGTTTCTCAGCTCGTCGATTTTCTCAGGAGCGAGCTTAATGTTCTGGAGGTCGTCGATGGTGATAATACCTTGCTTTATGTAGTTGAGCAGGTTGCGGCTTGGCAAGCCGTGTGCTACGGTCAATATTTGATCTCTTGTTGGCATGTTTTCTTGTTATGTTTCGTTTTTAATATTCAGTGGGTTAATATATATATAATAATGTGAAGTTTGGCTTATTGTCGCTGATTGCGCTCGTTGATGCGGCTGCGGCGCACACGGCCACTGTAGTTCACCGTGGGTGTGGCGGCAGCTCGGTTGGCACCGCTCTTGGTGCGACGCGACACGCCGCCGGCCAGGTCTTTCTCGACCAGGTAGTAGGGCAGAAGCATGAAGGCGAAGCACACCAGCGCCGCGATAATCGAGATTACCGACGGCATCGACATGGTGGTGAGCATGCTCTTGAGCTTGCTGTTCTGGTTGGAGAATTTCTCGTAGGTGAAGGCGGGATAGTTAGTGTCGCCCTTGTAGCCGTGGGCGTTCTTGCTGAGCTTGGAGTAGATGTCGATGTTGCCCTGCACTGCCTCGTTCATGCTGTTGATGTAGTTGGGCATGGCCACGTTCCACACGCTCATCTTGGCGCCTTCCTGCATGCGAGCCGTGCTCTGCTCGTTGCTCCTGATGAGCACATCGGGCAGGAGCGTGCGCTCCAGACTGGTGATCATGCGGTTGATTTTGTCGTTGTTGGTGTCGCCGCCCGGCATGGCAAAGATGGCCCGATACTGCTCGGGATTGTCCTTGCCATGAGTGGCTTCAAGGTTGTTGAGAAACTCGCGAGTCTTGCTCTTGCGCTGGTCAACGTAGTCTTTGTAGGCTTTGTTGATGTTGTTTGCATAGACATAGGATTGCTCAAAGTCTTTGTTGATGTCTTGTTGCTTGCCCAGAAGGTTAAAGAAGTGGGCAAACGGCATTGAGCTCACGATGAGGGTGAGCAGGATGATGCCTCCAAAGAGGTACTGCCCGATGCTGCCCAACCGTTTCCAGCGCGTTGCCTTGGCGCGGCACATGATAACGACGCAGGTGAGCACCACCGCAATGAGGATGATACAGCAGATGACACCCATGAGAATCTTGCCGTCCTTCCAATACACCATTCCCATGAATGCCACATAGGTATAGAGCAGGAGGACGATAATGGAAATCACTGCAGCAAAATTAAATTTTGAGTTGTTCATAATTGTATAATGGTTTTGTTAATTAATTTATCGTCAGGTTGATTGCTGTATCTTCTTGAGCGCAAGCTGCGCATTGATGGCCGGACCGCAGCGGCCCGAGCCGGTGCTTGTGCCGGTGCTTGTGAGTGCCTGCAGAGCCTGGGTCACCGTCACGTCGCGGTTCACCGACTTCATGAGCGCTACCACGCCGCTCACGATGGGGGCGGCCATGCTGGTGCCGTCCATTGCCTGGTAGCGGTTGCCGGGGAAGGAGCTGTAGATGGCCTCGCCGGGGGCCGACACGGTGACCGTGGGGCCATAGTTTGACCAGCGAGTGATGCTGTTGTTGCTGTCGATGGCACCCACGTTGATGGTGCTCTTGGACCGCAGCTGTGGCTCGATAGATGCCAGCAGATGGCTGTTGCCGGCGGCAAAGACGAGGATGGCGTTTTTCGACGCTGCGCGCCCTATCACCCACTTCCACACCTGCTCGGCGTCTTTGAACTGGGTTTGAGCCACTTGCTCCTGCACTGGCTCGGGGACGATGTAGCCCAGCTCAACGGGATAGGCAGTGCCTATCGACACGTTCACCACGTCGGCATCGTGATGAATGGCATACATGATGCCTCTTATCACCGACGAGGCGGTGCACTGGCCGTTGTCGAACACCTGCACCGGCATGATTTTGCAGCCAGGAGCGGCACCTGCCACGCCCTGGCTCAGGTGTGAGGCATCGCCGGCGGCAAGTCCTGCCACGTGGGTGCCGTGGCCTTGTCCGGCGCTCATGTGGTCGTCGCAGCGAAACACGTTGTAGGGCTGGGTGATGCGGCTGGCAATCAGTTCATGGTTGAGGTCGATGCCGTCGTCGACTATCGCCACCGTCACGCTGGGGTCGCCCTTGCTGATGCTCCATGCCTGCTGCAGGCGGGCTGCCTGGATGTGCCATCCGCGGCTTGGGGCAGCCATGGTGCCCATGCTCGTGCGTGCTTGTGGCCCGCCGTGCATGATGGTCTCGTCCACCACGCGAAACCGTGGCGAGGTGATCTTGCTGGGCAGCTCGTCGCGCACTTTCTCGCGCTGGCCCTCAGGCACCTGGATTCCTATCCAGTTAGACTGCCGGTCTTTGCCTATTATCTTGTAGTCGTCGCCAGGATAGGCGCGGTGGAACTCGCGTGCAAACTTGTCGAAGTCGGCATTGTCGTCTTCGAAGAAGATGTTCAACCGATTGGCCATCACCTTGGGACTGTTGGGGTCGTTTGGGTCTTGAGGATTGACGGGCGAGGCAATGTTGCCGTCGTCGTCAACCAGTGGGGGAGCCACTTCGTCGTCGTCGGCCCACCCGTCTATTGCGTTGCCGTCGTCGTCGACGGTGATGTCGCGAATGGCGCGGCGGTTGCCGTTGTCGTCGATGTAGCGACCGTCGCGGGTGCGTATCTGGCCTATCTCGCTGCCACCGCCGCTACAGCCGCCCACGCGATGCGAACACGAGGTGCAGCGGGTGAGCACTATGGCAAGAATGAGCAGCACCATCAGTGCCAGCAGGGCAATGAGCAACTGCCGCAGGCAGCTCTCGCTGAGCAGTGTCTTCCACCAGGGCAGTTCTTCTTTCTCGTAGAGCGCCTTGAAGGTGATGTCGCCGTGGATGGGGTTGCCTATGGGTGCGTCCCAGCCCACGAAGCGGTAGCCCTCGAGTGGAGTGACCACGGGCACCATCTCGGGCGGCAGAGCAAGGCCGTCGGCAATCTGGGTGCTGGCGGGAGCACCGCTCAGGGTGCCGTGGTGGCCGCCCTCAAAGCTCACCTTGTGCATCGCTGGCTGGGCTGGTGGCTCGGGCTTGCTTGGCGGTGTGAACTCCGGTGGAGTGACTTTGGGCTTCTGAGGCAGCTCGGGAGGCTCAACGATGGCCTCGCACTGGGCTGTGAAGGTGAGATCCTCGTTGACCTGCGCATTGTTGGGGTCGAAAGGCTCCCATCCCACAAACTTGAAGCCCTCGTTGGGCACCACATTGGGCACATCGATGCCCGGATGCAGGCGATAGCCGTGGCGGCGCATGAACGAGGTGGTGCCGCTGAATGTGGCGTTGCTCGATGCGAAGCTCACCCGATGCAGGCGTGTGTCGTCGACGTCGGTGACAATGGCACTCTTGGCATCGTGCCCCGGCAGCGACTTCAAGCCCCACACACCCAGTATCACCTGGTTGCCAATCACAAATGCGGTGTTGTCGATGTCTGTGCTGTCGATGTACTTGAGCATGCACTTGAAGTAGACTTGCTCTTGCTCGGTGGCAACGCGCGTGAGGTTGCGGAAGTAGAGGATTGCCTCGTTGAGAAGGTGCTTGGCATTGGTGTACTGCTGCGTGCCCGCTACCGACGACAAGCGCACCGCCTGCCCCAGCTCGGGGTCGACATGCCATTCCAGGCCATGCTCGGCCGAGTCGAAATAGGGCATGGCAAAGAAGCTCTTGAATCGAGAGTCTTTGACATATTTCACCAGCAACCGCTCAAAGTCGCTACGGCGGTTGTAGAACGGAGTGCCGCCCACGCTCTCTACAATGAAAACGCTCAGGGGCTTGGTGGTGCACAGGCGCACTTTATTTTTTACCTTAGGCATTTGGATGTTGCTATGCAGTTTGATATATAAATATTGTTATCACACACACTCTCTCTATGATGTCTGTTCCGATTCTTGCCGCAGCTCGTCGATTATCTCGCCCAGGCGGCTGTTGGCCGCCACGTCGTAGGTGGGCAGGTCGCACGCAAACACATATCCCAGCTTGAGCTGCTCAATCCAGCGCCACTTGAAGCCGTAGCGAGGCAGCTGCGTCAGAGCCTGTCGGTCGGCGCGGTTGTAGCCGTTGTCCTTGAGGTTGCGGTTGGTCTGGTCGAGATATTCCAGCAGCTTCACTCCCATCATCGAGTTTTTCGACTCCAGCAGCTGCTGGTTGATGTTGAGCTTGAGGCGCTGGTTCTTCTCGTAGATGCTGCTGAGCTGGCTCTCGCTCAGATAGTCGTAGCCAAACGTTGTGACAAAGTGATTGAGCTCCATAGCCAGGTAGTCGGCAATGATGCCCACCACGCTGTCGGGTGCAAAGCTGCTGAGGTAGTCGTCCACCTTGTCGGTGAGTCGCTCGTGCATCTTCAGGTACTTGTAGAGCCTGATGAGGTTCGACACCATGTCGGTCACCGATGGAATGGCGTCCTTGCACTTCGAAGCGGCATACTGGGTGAGGAACTTGTCGAACCAGAAGCGCTCGACCATGGTAACCACCTGGTCGGCCTGCGAACTCATCATCTTGTTGGCGCCCAGCAGTTTGTTGAGGTCTATGCCCTCGGCGCTGAGCATCTCCTCGACCTCTTGCTCGCTGTCGACTCCGAGGGCATCGCACAGGGTTTCGATGTTTTGAGCGCGTGAGGCGTCGGTGCTAAGTCCAAACTGCATGAAGATGGCATTTTCCGAGTCGTATTGTGTCACCGGCCCCGATGAGCTGTTGAGGGCGGTGTGAATTATCTCAAACAGGTGTGGCTCATCAATCATCATAGTGTCGAGAAGCTTGCCAAAGGCTGTTGGGTCGATGCCGTCGATCTTGCCCAACTGCAGGCTTGCCTGAGCTGCCTGCCGCTTGGCTTTCTTGATCTCGTCGTCGACCGAACCACTGTGATAGTATTTCTTGAGCAAGTTCATCAAGTTGCTGAGCAGGCGCGTGAGCTCGCCACCAAACATTGCGTCGCGGGCCTGCTTGAGCTGTGGCGCCAGGCTGTTGAGGGCGGCGATGATGGGCTGAGTGCCGTCGTGGTTGATGGTGGCAGCCGAGTCCCACGACATTGCCGGGAACTTGAAGTGGCGCTGCACAAAGTCGTAGCTCACAAACGAGTCTTTAAGGGCTTGCATGAAGTCGGGGAACGCGGGTGGAACCACCTCTTCAAGCTCGGGCGACTTGCTGTTAGGGTCATAGCCGGTGAACGACTTGGTCGAGTACTTGAAGTCGCGCAGCATGTAGATGTTCTGGAAAGGTTGGCCAGGAGTCCAGTAGTTGAACCAGTGGCTGTTGCTCTCGTCGGTGTTGGCTCGCAGCACCTCTTTCTCAAGCACTATCTTGAAGCGGTTGTCCCAGCGGCGGCGCAGGTCTTCGGGGCGCGACGGCTGGTCGTTGCTCTGATATTCCAGGTCAAGGTTGAAGAAGGTGCTCACTATGAACAGTGGCGGCACCTGTGTGCTGCGCATGAACTGAGCGCGCTGGGCTGGCGTTGAGCCCACGTTGTTGTTCACCCACTGCTCGAGCACCATGCCCATCTTGCTCTCGGCCGACTGCATGTTGTTGTGGCACAGCATCAGCGAGCTGATGCGCTTGGTGTCGCTGTAGCGGTTGAAGAGGTAGGTCACCTTGCCACGACGCAGCACCACCGAGAGATTTTTGCCGTTGCCGAGCTTGCTCTCGAGCATGTTCTCGGGCCGGCGCTCGCCGGGGAAGTCAAGGATGTCGAGGCACGACAAGAACTGGCGGTTGTCGGCTTCAAGCGCCGGCAGCGACATGTAGAGCTCGGCGATGAGGGCGCTGAGCTCGCCCTTGCGCACCTCCACCTGCTGTCCCTGCATGGTGGTGACGATGGTGGTGGGGCGGTACTCTGGCAGCTGCACCTCGGGGGCGTCGTAGATTTCGTCGAGCCGAGCCACGTCGAGCAGTGTGCCATGCTTCTTGAGCACTGCGTCGAAAGGCACGTACACATAGTTGCAGAACCTGAGCGAGCGATAGGTGGTGATGAGTGTGTCGAAGAGCTTGCTGATGTTGGGGTTCTCAAACCACAGTAGTCTGATGACCTGGAGCAACTGGTCGTCGGTGAGCATGTTCACGTTCACCAGCAGGAAATTGAAGATTCCCGACTCGGGGTCGGTGATGTTGGCCACGCGCTGCTTCATCGATGAGTTCTTGAGGTAGTCGCCAATGTCCATCACATCGTCCTGCGAGAGCAGGGGAGAGGGATTGGGGGTGGCGGGCACCTCAATGTTCTCGCACACCTGCCGCAAGTAGTCGATTTTCTTTATCTCGCTGTTGTCGTAGTCGGTCTGCGTGTGATAGGCCTCGCACAGCACCAGCACCACGTCGGCAACCGAGAGCAGCCGTGCCTTGAGGTAGCCCTGGGGCACTTGACTGTCGGTGCTGGTGGTGAAGCGTGTCACCACACCGGTGGCTTCGACGCGTGAGTTGGGGTTGCTGGGGTTTATCTCGTCGATGAAGTTATACTCGCGGCGTCCGTCGGTCACGGTGAAGGGTTTGCCAGGGTCGCTCATCATGGCACTCACCAGGTAGGATTTTCCCATCTGGCTCTCGCCAAAGGCGGCCGTTGAGCATCGCTCGTCGGCTGCAAACTTTATTTTGTTGAAAGCCCGGCGCAGGTTCACCAGCTGTTCCAGATAGTTGATTCTCTCGTTGTCGGGAACATGTGCTTGCCACGAGATGGCTTTCTCAACGATTTGAAGATATCTATTGATGTTCATAATTCGGTAGCGGGGGATCAGGAGTTGGTGGTTAAGTCGGTGGGGGCAATGTTGAGGTCAAACTCGCCAGAGTCGAGCCAGTAGCACTGCGGGTCGTTGATGCTCTGCACTTGCAGGATGAAGTCGTCGGTGTTGAGCTCGTCGCCATCGTTGCCGGTGACCGAGGCAATGATGAGCGTCTCCTTGTCGTCGAGGTAGTCGTCGCGCTCAATCTCGAAGGAGAAAGGCCCCTTGTTGAGCAGGTCGGCGCGGTAGTCGCGCAGCAGTCGTTGCTGCTGCTCGGCACTGAGTTCCTTGCCGCGGGTGAGGCGCTTCTTGATGGCGCGGTCGTTGATGTTGAGCACATAGAACGGACGCAGCGGATAGATGTTGATGTCGAACTGCTTGGCACCAATGTAGCACGGGAATGAGGCTACCTGCAGATTGCCAACGTTGCACTGCGGCGTGATGAAGCATGGCTCGGTGCTCTGCCCTCCGATCTTGGCAAAATTCTCGGTGGTAGACACGAGGCCCTCGCTCAAGTCGTGCAGGTCGAGCGAGAACTCGTTAAGGCCGCCCGATTGCGATGCCATGTAGCCTATCATGGCTCCCACGGGCACCACGCCCTTGGTGTCGAGCATGTAGCCGTTCTCGTCTTTGAAGGGGTACCAGCGCCCTATGCGGTACTTGCCCAGCACTATGAGCCTGTTGGGGCTCACGGGGAAGTACTTGAGGAAACACTCCTTGATGGGGCTGAGCATGGTGGGACGCCCCGAGAGAATGACGATGTCGCAGTCGTGGGCATAGAGCAGAGTGGAAATCGACTCGATGAGACTGTCGAGCGAGCGCTCCACGTTGGGCGACAGCAGGTTGTAGTCGTAGGTCCACACCACGTCGCTGAGCTCGAAGCCAAAGCGGCTCTTGAAGGCCTCGCACACAAGCTCGCTGGGCTTGTTAGAGCCAAACATCTCGTCGTAGCCAATCTCGCGGTAGCGCTCGCCGCTGCTCAGCAGCGAGAGGAAGGTGTACATCACCGGCACGCTCACTTGCATGTTAAAGTCGCGCCTGACGATGCGGTCCTTAAACGTCATCATGTTGTTGTCCTGGCCAAAGAAGTGATAGAGCTGCTTGTAGGCCTCCTGGCGCGACTTGCCCATCACCTCGGTCATGTGCTTGTAGAGGATGCCATTGTCGCCCTCGATAATCACGTTCTGAATGAGCACTTGTAGCATGTCGTCGCCTGCCACGTTGAAGCTGTCCCAGTAGAGTGGGACGGGCCTCAGCTGCGACGGGTTGTTGCTGTTGTACTCATAGCGGCACACCATCACGTCGGTGGTGCCGGCGCCAATGTCGACCGACCCCACATGCAGCGTGTCGCGTCGCTTGCCGTCGATTTCGCGCTGCTTGCCATAGAGCTTGAAGAATTGCTCGCTGCAGTTTTTGTAGCGCTCGCAGAACTGAGCGTAGAGGTATACAAACTGTGAGCAAGTGGCCTCGTCGTAGTGCCATTGCTTGGGCTCGTCGAGGCTGGTGGGCTTGCTGTCGGGAATGATTTGGATGTCGAGCGCGATGCTGTTCTCGTCGATGATATTGTTGTAGGAGTTGATAATCTTTATTGCTTGGCGCAGACTGTCGTAGAGGGCGTTGCGCTCCACGTTAGACATTGCCGTGGGGCTGGTGACAATCACTTTCTCAAGGCGGCGGGGAGTGTTGCGCAGGTCGTGACGCTCGCGCGACTGGAAGCTGTTGATTTGCACAATAGCCTGTTGCACAATCTCGATGAAGGCAAAGGTCATGAGCGAGCGGCGCGAGTAGTGCGCTCCCAGCCCGAAGCCCTCGGCATTGAACGTGCCGTCGTCGTTGATGAAGCATGTGAGGCCCTCGATGATGGGCGGTGTGGTGTCGTTCTCGCCATCGATGTTCACAAAGCGCCACTCGCTGTCGGTGGGCTTGTCGTCCCAGAGGTATCGCTTGGGGCTGGAGTTGGTAGAGATGGTCTCTTGTCCCAAGTTCAGGGCTGTGGCTTCGTGAATCAGGTAGTTGGCTTCTCGGCCCAGCCTTATCACACTGGGCCAAGTGAACTGGCTGCTGCCCATGATGTTCTTTCCAAAGGTGACTTTGCGCAGTGCCAGCCTCATGTCGAAGGTCTCCTCCACGCGGTTGATCTTGCCGTTGTCGAGGATTGGCGAGGTGTAGTTTTGCAGGCACAGTGGGTCGACCTTGGTAAAGTCTTGCGTGAACTGATTGGTCTCGAAAAGCAGTGCCGAGGTGCGCGAGTTGCCAATGTCGATGATCATCTGTGTGTTGACCACATTCACGTCGCGGTCGCGCATGAGTTTTACCGAGGGGAACAGATTGATGCTGCTCAGGTACTTCACGAGCATGAGGTAGGTGGCCATGAACTCATATTTGTGACGGCCATTGCGCAGCTCCAGCAGTTCAAAGCTGGTGGCCTCGGGGAAGACAATCTCCATGAGGTAGTCGCGCACCCAGTTCTTGTTCCACGAGCAGTAGTCGATGAGCTGACGCTCGTTGCCGCACAGCCCGAATCGCTTCTCCACCTCGCCCTCGCTCATGAAGGTGGGGCACTCGTTGTAGGGGTCGCTCTTGTAGTAGCTTGCATGGGTGTCGAAGGCCAGCAGCAGGTCCACGGTGAGCAGTCCTGCCTCGTTGCTGCGTGGTATTATCATGAGTTTACTCCAGTTGTAGGGTCCGTTCTTGTAGTCGCCGGTCTCGTCCATCTCGATGAATGGTATGGGCAGCCACACGTTGAAGTAGGACTCTAAAACCTTGTTGTTGCTCGAGAGCTTGGAGAAGAAGATTCCCGAGTTGTCCTCGTTGCTGTCGGCAATGTTGAACTGGTGCACCTCGGGGTTGGCAAGGATTACGGCCTCGCTGGTGGTGAGCTTGTTGCTCGCGTCGAGGTAGCCTTTCTCTCTGAGCTCAGAGGTGAGCAGCACCATCTGGCTGTTGAGTGTGTAGGCAAACTCAAGTTTCCACTGGAAAAGTTCGTCGTCGAACGATTCATAGAAGCGACATTTATACCCATCGTTTAAGTCAATTGTTATGCGTGTTGACAATAATTGTATTCCCGAATTGGCAATTAACGAGTAATCCATGCTGTTTTATGTGAGTTAATGTTATGATTATCAAGTAAAAAATAACCTTTCCGTACAAAAAGTAAAAAATGCATGACAAAGATAATCATTTTTTTTCTATTATTAAAGCTTTTATTCCCTTTTTTTAATAATGTATTATTTTTTGAAATGCATAAAACAATAACGCTTAGAAGCGTACTGAGATATGGCTTGAGAACCAGCCCATATGCACTACCAACTGCAAAGACGCTCTTGAGCATATCGTTCAGCTGCTGGCAGTCAAGTTTGACGCTAATCTGACCAACAAGTCGGAGATGATTTACGATACAGTTATGAGCTGGT
>CAMHNO010000020.1 GCA_946186575.1 uncultured Prevotellaceae bacterium | reverse complement strand
ACAAAGTAAATCAAAAGGGCTGAAACCACAAAATCTGGTTCAGCCCTATTTTTTTTGCCACTCAAAATTTTTTATCGGACACTAATGGAAAAAAATATTTAGATAAGAGAAGCAGGAGATGACAGGAGTTACAAGACATGAATTATCCCAAATTCCGGGTGGGACAGTTTTTGAAAAAAAATAATTGGATGGTCTCATGGAAGTGTCTTCTGTTTTAAAATTTAACAATGAACGTAGTGTGCGCGTAAAGGTAATATTCCATATATTTAAAATCAACATTGAAAAAGCTTTAGTCCCCTGCTACAACCTGAGTGGTAAATTGTTGTCTAATTTTAATTTTTAATGGTTTATTATTATATTTGCAGTTGAAAGAATCCAAAAAACTGCGACTACAATTGTCGGCGACACTCAAAAAATGGGAAAAAGAACATTTAGTTGATTACCTCCAGCATCACGAATTGATGTAGAAGTAGAAACAAAAAAAGATTATGAAAACTACTACAAAACACTTTGTTATAGCATTATTAATGCTCCTTGCCACATTCTCGGCCTGGTGCCAGGAAGTGGAAGACACCATTATTGTTGATGAAGAAGAGTATATTAATGTAATGCCTGTATATGAGATCGACACCAGATTTGCCGACAAACTAATTAAAGAACATTCTCTCACCCACGAAGAATATATTGAATCGCTTGAGAACTACGGTGAAACTGTTACTGCATTAATAATTGAAGACGAAACAAAACTTGCAACAGAATACCTTAAAGTGATAAAAGGTATCTTTGCCGAGCGCAGAGACAGCCTTAATGTGGGTATAATAGACGTGTCTTTAAGTGAAATTTATTTATACTATAATACTTTTAGTAGTAATGATGATTTTGACAATGCCATTTTAAGCCTTGATGAGGCCAAAAGCATCTTTTCCAGCATATATGGAGAAAACAGTTTTGAGATTGCAAAACTGTTGGACATGAAAGGTCAATGCTATTTGTCAAAAAAAGATGAAGACAAAGCAATAGACTGTTTTCAACAGGCTATGGATTGTTATTTCAATGCTATTACCAACTATGACAATTTTCCAATATTATACGCGAAAGGCTATGTCCCAGAGGAAATTGACCCAACAGAAACTTTAGAAGACAACGAAATCAACGACAATGAAATCGAAGAAGATATAATACAAGAAGAACAAGAAAAAGAGAATGAATTCGAAGAAGAAGAAAATGAAACAGACTCTCTAGATGTGCACTTTATTGAAATAGATTTTAAAGAAATCAATGACATGACTTGTTATGACTACTATTTTCATATGATTGACAAAATCGCACATATTTATCTCTCTCATGAAAACTACGATAAAACCCGAGAACTATATTCACAAGCAATAACAAAATTAGAGCAAAAGGAGAAAACGCAAACAATTCAATATGTATCATTATTAAATGGCATGGGTGACTGCTATAGTCGCGAAAACAACAAAGATCAAGCCATGCTTTATTACAACAAAGCAACAGTTATTGCCGAAGACATAGATAATGACAACGATTACTATGGCTATGCTGCTTTATCAATTAAAAAAACTGGTGATTATTATTTCTATCACCAGGACTACAATGACGCCATTGATTATTATCTTGATGTTGAAGATATATTGATGGATGTGAGATGGGGTGTAGATGGCCTGTTTGAAGAAGACAATATAGATTTTGACCTTGGTGTAAAAGACAAACTACTCTATTGCTACTATAAACAGAAAAATTTCACAAAAGCAAACGAATACTCTAAAAAAGCATTAGGAATTCTTTGGAATAGAATACTTCAAAATATGCTATTTGATTTTACTGGCAATTCATCTCGATCTAACTATTGGAATGGTTATTCCGAGTTGTTCCAGACGGTTTATCCAAACATTGTTGTTAATAATGGACAAAAAACAGATGTTGGCAGTCTGTATGATTGGTCGGCATTGTTTGCCAAGGACATTTTACTTAGATCTGACCAAGAATTGCAACGATTTGTCACAGAAGAGAATGACAGCACATTAAACTCTATTTATGCTGAATTGATATCGGTATATAAGAAAATGTCACTTGCTCGTGGAACAGAAGAAAAGAATAATTTAGAAGAACAAGCCAAACAGTATGAAGATGTGATTAGAAGTGCCATGTGGAAATCGTCTCCTGATATCTTACTTAACCATGAAATTAAGTGGGAGAACGTCAGGGATTCTTTGGGCAATGATGACATTGCAATTGAGTTTCTCTCGTTCCCGAAGGTTGGCACCGACAGCATGCTCTACATCGCACTCACAGTGCGACCACACTATGAGTATCCTCACATGACGATACTCGGCTTTGAGAGCGAACTCAAGGCTGCCGCCGACAAGGCCTACACCAGCAACGACCTTAGCAAGATCATCTGGGGCAAGATGACCCCTGAACTTGGCGGTGTGAAGAACATCTACTTCTCGCCATGCGGAGAACTCCACAACATCGCCATCGAGTCGATGCCGCACTGGGAAAAGGAGGGAGTAATGATCAACGACCCAGCTGAGGGGTTCAACCTCTACCGGCTATCGTCCACTCGCGAGCTCGCGCTGCATCGTAAGCCAATCGAGGGAGCTGGTGGAGCGGTCGTCTACGGCGGCATCGAATTTAATGACAAAACGGCCTACAATGGTACGCCACAACCAGCACAGGATGTAGCGATTACCGACGATGGCAAAGTTGCTCCAACCGGCGCTGACTTGCTCGCCATGGACAGCGAGAGCAACCATACTTATCGCATCGTGACCCACGACGACGGCACACGCATGCTCTACTGGCGCCCCCTCTACGGCTCGGAGGAAGAGGCCGAAGCTATAGCCTCGATGCTCAGGGAAAAAAACATTAACGTTGACGACAAAACCAAGACCGACGCAACCGAGACTTCGTTCAAAAACCTGAGCAAGCAAAAGCGAAGCATCATCCACATCGCAACTCACGGATTTTACTGGAACGACTCGACAGCACTGGCCGAGAAACTCAAGAACAATGTGAGTTTCTTGCCTGTCGACTACGAGAAGCGCATAGCCGACGAGCGCTCGATGCTGCGAGCAGGGCTGCTCTTCGCTGGCGGACAGAATGCCTTCGACACCGTGCCCCCCACCAAGGGTTACGACGACGGGGTGCTCACTGCGCTCGAGGTGGAACGGCTCGACCTGCGAGGCCTCGACCTGCTGGTGCTCTCGGCATGCCAAACGGCTCTGGGTGAAGTAGGAGGCGACGGGGTATTCGGGCTCCAGCGTGGCTTCAAAAAGGCTGGTGCGCAGAGCATCGTCATGAGTCTGTGGAAGGTTAACGACCTGGCCACACGCGACATGATGATCGAGTTCTACTCTCGGCTCAACCCCGACCTGAGTAACAAGCGTCAGGCTTTCCTCGAGGCACAGCACCATGTGAGAGCCAAAGAGCTGGCCGGTGATTACGACACGAAAAATCCCAGCATCGAGGAGCGAGAAGCCGACCTCTGGCGCAAGCAGCACAGGCCCCACTGGGCTGCCTTCATCATTCTCGATGCACTGCAATAAAGCAAGCACATTCACGCAACATTTTGCCCACCATGAATGTTTAACCTATAAGACAAATACACTAAACAACTTGATTTGTGATAATTTGTTAGATTTCTGCGCGTAGCGCACTGAAACAGAATTTTGACACGCCCTCTATCACTTACTCTCACGTGAGTTTAAAATTGTGGGGGCGCCACTTTGAGCATGTCGCTCACTTCTTTCAAGTCGCCATCGTTGGGCGAGGGAGTGATGCCGAGCAAGTGGGCAAGCAGTGGATAGATGCACACGTTGCGGAACGAGCCAGGGCGCACATAGCCCACCTTGAAGTCGGGACCTATGGCACGGAATCCCACCTGCATGTCGCTGGCGGTATGGTCCCAGCCGTGGTTGCCTTGAATCACCTTGGTGTTGTTGCGGAACACCCAGCCCACGTCGGGGAGTACAATCACATCGCCCATGTTCTTGTTGGTGCCATAGTGCAGATATTCGGGAACTTCACCTTTTTTCCAAGCACGAATGTGGTCAACGCCTTGCAAAGCACCGACAATGCTGTCGGCAATCTCAGGACGGTCAACATAGATGATAGCCGGGCTGTCGCCCTCGACACGTGCATTCCACTCCTTCTTGATGTACTGGTTGCTGTTCACAACTCGCAACTCACTGGTCCAAGTCATGCCGTGGTCGCCTAAAATGATAAGATTTATTTTATTGCCAATCTCGGGCATAGCCTTCAAGCGTGCCCACATGGTCCAGAGCAGCGAGTCCATAGCCTCGGCCACGCGGCGGCTCTTCTTGGTGATTGGGCCATAGCTGTGAGCGGTGTGGTCGGGTTCCTCAAAGTAGCACATCACCAGGTGAGGGCGCTTCTCCTCGGGCATCGACAGCAGCTCAATCACCTTGTCGACTCGCTCATTGGGCTTGAGGAGCGGCTTCTTGGCATAGTCTTCCCAGTAGTTGGCATGTCCTTCTTTAATCTTCACGTCACTGCCCACCCAGTAGACTGTGGCAGTTTTCACTCCTTGTCTCTTAGCGGTGAGCCAGATGGGGTCGCCGCCATAGTTTTTGCCTTCACGTGCCACATCGTTGCCTATACTGTATCTCTTGCCATCGTCTTTAACAATAAACGAATTGCCGATGATGCCATGATGGTCGGGATAGAGGCCAGTGGCCAGGGTGTAATGGTTAGGAAATGTCTTGGTAGGGAAAGATGGCTGCATCACAGCCTTGACGCCCTCGCGAGCGAGCCTGTCAAAGAAAGGCATGTCGAAGCACTCGGCATAGTCCCAGCGCAAGCCATCGCAGGAGACAACCACGGTGTAGTTGTCGCTTGCGGCCCATACACTCAAAGCCAGCAAGCTGGCAACAAAGAGATTAAGAAGTCGTTTCATAGTTTTGTAATTTTTATTAGAATTATTTCTTGTGCAAAGGTAAAGTGAAAAAGCGAGAAACTCAACACATAATATAAAAAAAAGTTCAAGTTTGGGAAGTACCCAAAACTTGATGTGCGGTAAAAAAAAATTATGCAGGTGTTTCTCAACAGCCGCATAAAGTAAACCTTAAAAATCTAATCCTATGAAAAAACTTACTGCAAATATATAAGGTTGATTTTAATCATGCAATAGTTAAGAACAAAAGAAACCGTGTTTTTAACATTTTTTTAGCGCAAATGTACAAATTTATCGCCATTTTGAGTAGTTTTGGGGAAATATTCCTGCAAGCTGGACAAAAATTATTATCTTAGTGGCCTAAAAATTATATGATTTATCGAAATGGCTCAACTTGACCTTAACATATTAGGATGTGGATCGGCTACATCAACCTTGCATCACCTGCCTTCGTGCCAAGTGTTGAACGTGAGAGGAAATTTGCTGATGATTGACTGCGGCGAAGGGGCTCAGCTCGAGATGCGACGCATGCATCTGAAGCTATCAAGGCTTAACAACATTTTCATCAGCCACCTGCACGGCGACCACTGCTTTGGATTGCCAGGTCTCCTATCCACCATGGCTCTGCAAGGCAAGAGAGGAACTGTGACGGTTCACATCTTGAAGGAGGGTGCGCAAATCTTTGGAAACCTAATCGACTTTTTCTGCCGCGAGCGCCCATTCGACCTCAAGTTCAATATAATCGACACACACAAGGCGCTAATCTATGAAGACAACGCCATCACTGTGAGCACCTTCCCGCTCACTCACAGGGTGCCATGCGTGGGATTTGTAATGCGCGAGAAAAGCAAGCTGCGACACATCAACCCCGATGCATGCAAGCTACACCAGGTGCCACAGCACGCCATGCACAGCTTGAGGCAGGGAATGGATTTCACATCGCCATCTGGAGAGGTTATATCAAACAGCGAACTCACCACCGACGCCGACAACCTCATCTCCTATGCCTACTGCAGCGACACCAAGTTCTCGAAACGGGTGATCAAGGCGGTTGAGGGGGTCGACTGGATTTATCACGAGGCAACCTACGGCGACGAGAATGCCGTGAATGCTGCCAAGCGCTATCACAGCACAGCCCGTCAAGCAGGGATTGTTGCCCGCGAGGCTGGCGCCAAGCGTCTCGTCCTGGGGCATTACAGCAACCGCTACGACGACGAGTCAATCCTCCTCGACCAAGCACAAGAAGAGTTTCCCCACACCATCTTAGGAAAAGAGGGGATGACTATTAACCTCAACAATATTTAGCCCAGCGCCGCAGGCTCACAGCGACAGTGAACTCACAATGGACAAGATGTAATTGCGAGCACACAGCCATGTTAATATGTAATTTTTTAAGGCATTATTTGAAAAAATGCTTGAAATATTTTGAATTTTATTTACTTTTTGTTTTCTTTGTGGGTTGTTAATCTAACCATAAAAATATATTATTAATCTCAAATAAATCGTTAACATGAAAAGAACATTACTCCTTTTATCATTAGTGGCATTGGTATGCTCAACAGCTATGGCTGCTGGCTCATTGCTCACCCGCGACCCTAACAGCTATGAGACTGTGAACGGCATCAGCATGCGCAACCTGTGGCTCAAAGACCGCTTCCACTATGGGCCAAACGAACTCGAAAAACTCGACTGGTGCAACACCAAGGCGCGCACTGCCACAATGCAAGACGGCATCGTCTATGTGGCACGCAGCGAGGCCAAACAGATTATCCCACAACCAGGCGACACCATCATGGCAGCCGTGATCTATCGCTTCGACGCCATGACCGGCGAGGAACTGGCACCGCTTGATGTAACCCTCAATGGTGAGCCTTATGGAGCATTTTTGGGCGCCAACACTATAGGCAAGGACAACTTTGGACACGTGTGGGTGGCACCTTACACCAGCGAGGCAGCCACTACGGTGCCCATCTATCAGCTCAACGTTGAGACAGGAGAACTCACCCTGCGCGGCAATCTTAACAAGGGCGACGTGATAGCGCGCACCGACTATGTCGACCTCGTGGGCGACATCACCCTTGAGCAGGCCGAGTGCAACGTGATGACTCCAGGCTCGCAGGTGCCCACCGTCTATGCTTGGCACAACGACCAGGGAGGCGACATCGACACCTGGGATGGCTTCTTCAGTGGCGACCCCTACATGGACTTCACCGAGTTCTATCCCGAAAACCAGACCCACTGGGGCTTTGCTCCCGCCAGCCGCTTCGTGCTTGGCGAGGACGAGGACTACCGTTACAGTGGCGAGACATTCTACATCGACGGCTTCACAACCGTGCCCGTGCTCTATGCCAACGACGGCACCATAATCGACGGCTTCGGCAGCCTCACTCAAGAAGAGATGGACGCCGACAGCCTATTGATGCCCAAGGTGGGAACCAACGGCATTGGCGAGTTTGCACTTGCCGACCGCAACTTCATCGTCTATTCGCTGGCACAGTACGATGCTCCCAACTCTTGCCAGGTCAACATTTGCGAGCTGGGTGAGGGCATGGCCTTCAACGGCATGAAGCGCTATTGGACATTCCCCGCCGACGGCCAGGGACAGACCAGCGACAGTGGCTTGCGCATACACCCCATCACCACCGACTATACTACCGAGGGTGGCAAGGAGGCCGTGATGATTCTTGAATACAAGTGCTACAACGGCATGGGCGTCTACATGGTGGGCGAGGGAGTGACCCCCGACGATCCCATCCAAGTTGCTGTCCCAGGCGATGTGAATGGCGACGGCCACGTGAGCAGCGTGGATGTGACCGCTCTCTATAACTACCTTCTCGACGGCAACGACACCGACCTCGTCAATGGCGACCAGGACGGCGACGGACACATCTCGAGCGTTGACATTACCGTGGTCTATAACATAATGCTCGGCAACGAATAATTATTTATTCATAATGCATTGAACTGACAATTACTAAAAGTTTCGATACATCATGAAAAAATTATTTCTTATAGCAGCATTGGCGGCAATCACCGTCATGGGAGCATGGGCTGCGACCGACGGGCAGACCTATGCAAAAATCAACGGCATAGGAGTAAAGAACCTGTGGATGCTTGACCGAGTGCATGCCAACCAGGCCTACCTTGCCTCGCCCATTGCTCACACCAACGCCCGCACGGCCACAATGACTGGCGGAGTGGTCTACGTGTCGCGCAACCAGGAGAAGCAAGTGATTATCCCAAACCCAAACACTGGAAAAAACGACACCATCATGCAAGGTGTGATACACTGTTTCGATGCCATCACTGGAGAACCAACCATCGACCTGGACCTCACACTCAATGGCGAACCCTACGGCGTGTTCTTAGGCAACACAAGCATAGGGTGCGACAACTTTGGACACATCTGGGTGGCTCCAATGACTGGTGAGACAGCTGCCACCATACCCATCTACATGGTCGACACGCAGAGTGGCGCCATGACTCTTGTGACCAACATGGACAAGGGCGAGGTGCTACACCGCACCGACTATCTCGACCTTGTGGGCGACATCACTCTTGAGCAAGCCGAGTGCAACATCATGACCATTGGTCACAACAGTAACAACCCAGGCTTCCCCACCGTCTATCGCTGGCACAACGAACAGGGTGGCGACATCGACACCTGGGAGGGTGGCTTCAGCGGAGACCCCTACATGGAGTTTACCGAGTTCTATCCTGCCGAGAAAGTGGGCTTCAGCCTCGCCCCAGTGATTAAGATGCTTCTGGGCACCGACGACGAGACACGCTATAGCGGCGAATATTTCTACATCGACTGTTTCGATGGCGCACCATTGCTCTACTATGTGGACGGAACCCTGATCGACAGCTTCGAAAACGTGCCACAAGAGCTGCAACCCACTGGTGTGGCAGCCAACGGCATGAACGAGTTCACACTCGACGACCGCCACTTCTTTGCCTACGTCAAAGGCGACATGAACAGCAATGGCAACGGGTGCCAAATAAACGTGTGCGAGCTGGGCGAGGGCGACATGCTTGCGACCATGGAGAAATACTGGCAGTTGCCAGCCGACAGCGTGGGCAAGTTTAACGACTCGGGCTTGCGAGTGCATTGCATAGCGGTAGAAAAGGGCACCGACGAACAAGGCAACGAGGAAGTTACATTGCTCACCTTCAAGGCTTTCAACGGAATGGGTGTTTATAAGATTGGGCCAGGTGTTGAGCCTGACTCTTCTGCTACAATTCCTGGCGACGTGAACGGCGACGGCCATGTGAGCAGTGTCGACGTCACTGCCCTCTACAACTACCTGCTCGACGGCAACGACACCGACCTCGTCAATGGCGACCAGGATGGCGACGGACACATCTCGAGCGTCGACATTACTGTGGTCTACAACATAATGCTCGGCAACTAATTATTCATTCCTCCTGGCCATGAAACGTAACACTCTTTTATTCATATTGATAGCACTGATGGCAGCGGCGACATTGAGCGCCAGCGCCACAACCACTTGGACTCTGCGCGGTGTGGAATACCAGGTCGACACGCTATTTCACAACCAAGTGGGACCTGGTACCACTCAAACCTCACTGTGGTTTCACAACGAAACAGGCAAACTCAGGGTGTTCTACTGCACTATCGACATGACCAATCCTTACCTGTCGCTTGCTGGAGTGTGCGCTACCGACAAGGTGGCAGGTAACGAGAGTGTTTCCGAAATGGCCCAGCGCAAGAGCGAGCCTGGCAAGCGATACTTTGTGGGAATCAATGCCGACTTTTTCTTCACCAGCGGCACCACTGGGCGGGGAGTGTCGGTTGTGGGCACTCCTGTGGGTGCCACAGTGGTCGATGGCGAAATTTATCGAGCACGCAACAATGCCGCGCTCTACAAGAACTTTGTTGTTGACAAGCAAGGTGGTGTGTATGTCAACCCATTCGTCTTCGCTGGCACTTTAACATCACCCACGGGCGCAACGGCCACACTGGGCGGCGTGAACACTTATTCGAGCGAATGCAACAACAAGATTGTCATCTACACCGACCGCTACTACGGCAGCACCGACGAGACCAACGATGGCACCGAGGTGCTTGCACGACTGGCGCAAGGCTTCACCTTTGAGAGCGCACAACCCTACAAGATGGTGATTGAAGGCGCTCCCAGCACTCAAGGCGACATGACAATCCCTTCGGGAAAATATGTGATTCGCGGTCGCGGCACTGCTGCCACCGTGGTCAACGCTTTGCAAGATGGCGACACCATCACTATCGCCCCAACATGGAAGTTTGGCGACTTGAGTGTCGACCCGCAGCAGGTAATCTCGGGCAATCCAAAGATTCTTGAAGACGGCGTAGTGCTCGACACTGAAAGCGAGCGTGGCGATGCCAGCCAGCTTCATCCACGCTCGGCAGTGGGCTACAGCGATGGGGGCAGCAAGGTGTATTTCCTTGTCGTGGATGGGCGATCGCTCATTAGCGACGGCGTGCGCACCACAGTGCTTGCCGACATCATGCGTTACGCTGGCTGCACTCATGCCATGAATGTGGATGGTGGCGGCTCGGCGGCTCTCTACACCAGTGCCCTGGGAACTCGCAACAATCCCAGCGACGGCACTGAGCGCAAGGATGGCAACGCTTTTTTTGTCGTGAGCAATGCACCCGACGACAACGAGATTGCCTCGCTGCGATTTGTCGACTTCAGCCTCACGGTGCCCAAGTTTGGCATCTACACACCTCATTTTTATGGTTACAACCAGTATGGCATGCTCGTCGACACCGATGTGCAAGGCGTGCAACTCTCTTGCCCTGAATCGCTGGGCGAGATACGCGATGGTGGTAGCACATTCTTTGGCAACGGCAGTGGCTCAGCGATGCTCACTGCCACACTGGGCAACATCACAGTGAGTGCGCCTCTCACCATTGTGGGCACTGCCGAAGCGGTGACACTCAAGAACGACTCAATACTCACCGACACTTATCGCACTCATGCCGTGGAGCTGGTGAGCATGATGGGCGAGGCATCGATGCCACTCGACCCAGCAGCACTCACCTGGAGCAGCAGCGACGAGAGCATCGTCACCATCAATCCAGCCACGGGAGTGCTGCAGGGCGTTAAGAATGGTGTGGCTTGGGTCACAGGCACTATCGAGGACAAGAACGTGACAATGAAGGTTATCGTCGAGAAGCCTGTTAAGCGCGTCTATCCTCTTGACCCCGACATGGACCTTGCCACATGGAGTTTTGCCATGAGCGGTGGCAAGAACTATACTATTGAACCCCTCGACAATGGTGTAAAGGTTGATTACACTGGCAACAGCGGCCGCACCAATTACTTCAGGATGAGCAAGGACATAATACTGTGGAGCTTGCCCGACACGTTGCGAGTGCGCATCAATCCTGGCATGGCACCTGTCACTGGTGTGAAATTTGCCCTGCGACCCTGCGGTGGCAACATCAGCTATCAGGCTGTCTCCCCCGATTCGGTTCCCACCAATGTGGAGTCGACCCTCGACCTGCCCATCGGCCAGTGGATTGATGCCAACGATGTGAGCAACTATCCCATTAAGCTATCCTATGTGCAAGTAACAATGGGCAAGTCGACCAAGGATCAGCAATACACCATGCTGATTCCTGGTCTTGAAGTGATTTACAAGAACGCGCCCGTGAGCGAAGTTGTGCCAGGCGACGTGAACGGCGATGGCAAGGTAACAGCGGTCGACATCACTGCGCTTTACAACTGGCTGCTTAATACCGATGACAGCGCAATTGCCAGCGGCGACCAGAATGGCGACAACACCATCACATCGGCCGACGTCACTGTGGTCTACAACATCCTGATGGGCACATAACACTATTTAATATAAATAGATGTTATGCAATAATGAGGAATGCAATTTTCTCCTTCCTCTTTTTTTACCGAAATAGTTAAAAATCCCTCACAGCAGCAATGTTGTGGGGGATTTAATTGCGTAATTGCCTGATTTGTGCTAAATTTGCGAGCTTTTAATATCGATATTTTAATACTAAATTAATAATAACTATTACCAAGACTATTTTATGAGAAAATTCTTTCTACTGATAGTGGTGGCTGCTATGTCGTTGACAATGAGCGCCAACGACAAGCTAAGTGCTCCCACCCTATCCTTCTTGCACCAGCTTGCAAGCGGAACTGCTCAAAACCACGATCCTCATCACCCATTTGTCAAGAGCAAAGCTGTGAATGGGGTTGAGACCATCGATTGCTTCATCACGCTCAACAGCATGCAGATAGCCGAACTTGAGTCGGCTGGTGTGATTGTCACTGGCGAGTACGACGGTATTGTGAGCGCAATGATACCTATTAACATTATAGAAGAGGTGGCCAACTTAAAGTGTGTGAATCAAATTGCCATTGCACGCCAGGTGCATCACCTTAGCGACAAGGCCAAGACCATCACCAAGGCCGAGAACGCATGGAATGGCCTTAACAACGGCCTGACACAAGCCTTTACCGGCCAAAACGTGGTGTTGGGCGTAATTGACGGCGGCATCGAGTTTAACCACATCGCCTTTAAGGACGCTAATGGCAACTCGCGCGTGAAAGTGGCCTACCTGCCCAACGCCACCAGCGGTGGCTCGGCAGCATCGGTCAACGGCATTTCATTCAGTGGCCGCCAATACACTGGTAGCCAGCTCTCATCAATCACTACCGACGACACCAGCGAGAGCCACGGCACACACACCAGCGGCTGTGCCGGTGCATCGACTATTGGTGGCTACTCGGGCATGGCACCTGATGCCGACCTTGTGCTTTGCGGCTTGGGTGCCTACATGAGTGAGACCTCTATCACCAACTCAGCAAAATACATTGCCAACTATGCCAAGAGCGTGGGCAAGCCCTGCGTCATCAGCATCAGTTTGGGCTCCAACATGGGACCTCACGACGGCAAGAGCTCCATTTGCCGAGTGCTCGACCAAGTTGCCAACCAGTTTGGCGCAGTGATTCTGCTTGCCAGCGGCAATGAGGCCGACGCCACTGGCTATGCCACCAAGACCCTGAGCAGCGACACCGACGCCATGACCATCATCCACGAGGGCAAGACTGCCTACGGCTCTATCTCGGGCAACTTGGGAAGCAATGCCGCCATCGACATCTGGAACAGCACCACCGATGCCATGACCGTCAAGATAATGGTTGTGAACAAGACCACCGGCGCTGTGCTCTACACCAGCGACCCCATTAGCAGCGGCACCATCACCACCTCGCAAATGGGCACCACCTATTTCTCTAACGTGAACATTCAGATTTACAACAGCACTTCATTTGGACGCCGCGAGCTCTACATCAACCCCACAGTGAGCGGAGTTAAGAACAGTGCTTACCGCATCGTCTATGCCATCAGCGGCAAGAGCGGGAATAAGATTGAAGCATGGACCGACGGCGGCTACTACTCGACTATCGCTTCGACCGGCACCGTCAGTGGCTACACCGTGACCCGAGGCACTGCCGATGGCACCATGACCGACGACATTTGCGGCGCAAGAACCATCAGCGTGGGTGCCATGTGCTCGCGCCTGAGCACACCTAAGAACTCGTTCTCTAATAGCCCCTATAGCCTCAACGACGTGGCCTACTTCTCGAGTTTCGGCACCGACTTCAGCGGCAACAACCATCCCTACATCACCGCTCCTGGACATGCTGTGATAGCTCCTATCAACAAGTATGACACCGGAAACTACAGCAGCGCCTATCTGAACTATTGTGAATATAACACCACCCTTTTTGGCCAGAAAGACTATTGGGATGCCTATAGCGGCACCTCAATGGCCACTCCCATCGCTGCTGGCGTGGTGGCACTGTACTTGCAAGCCGACCCCACACTTAACGTCGATGGCATCAAGGACGTGATTGCCCATTCGGCCACTGCCTATGCCAATCCTCAAAGCCCTGACAAGCAGCGTGGTCATGGCATCATCAATGCCCTTGCAGGCATCCAGTACATCCTGCAGCAAAGCAGCGCTCCGCGCATCGAGGTCAGCAATACCGAGTTGAGCATGAGCGGATATGTGGGCGACACCATCACCACCACTGTCGACCTCAAAGGCTACAACCTCACTCAGGGTGCTACCGTGAGCGTGGTGGGCCCAAGTATCTACAAGGTAGAACCCACAAGCATCAGCAATGCCAACCTGCTTGCCGGAACCACCCTTACCATCAAATTCATCCCCACTGCTGCAGGCAGCACTCAGGCCACTATCAACATTGCCAGTGCTGGCGCTCAAACAGTGTCGATCAGCGTTGCAGGTGTTGCTGAGCCCAAGACTCCAACTCTGACGTTGAACCCCACCTCGCTCGAGATGAGCACTTGGGCAGGCAGCGAGACGACTAAGACTTTCCGTGTCTACGGCATGTTCCTTGATGGCGATGTCAACATCACCAGCGACAACGAGATGTTCACAGTGACACCAAGCACCATTGCCGCTTCAGAGTTCGACGAAAACAGCTATGTGATTGTTACAGCAACCTATGCTCCCACTGCAGCAGGCACCCACACTGGCAACATCACCGTTTCAAGCACAGGAGCCCAGAGCCAGACCCTTACAGCGACTGGCACTGCAAGCATCAACATTGTTGCTCCTCATGCGACCGACGCCACAGGCATCACTAACACCTCGTTCACAGCCAACTGGGAACCCTGCCTCTTTGCTACCAGCTACACCTTGCGCATACAGAAAGCAATCGAAGCAACATCCCTCATGACCGAGACCTTTGCCAAGTGCACTAAGGAAAGCACTACCAATATTGCCAATAGCGTTAACAATTTCACCGACAACGCTGGCTGGGCAGGCAGCTACATCTACCAAGCTGTGGGTGGCATCCGCCTGGGCTCTACAAGCTACAATGGCTTGCTTCAGTCGCCAGCCATCGACCTGAGCGGAAGCAATGGCAAGGTGAGCGTGAAGTTCACGGCTCGTGCCTACGACACCGACGTCGATTGCCCATTGCAGGTGAGCTGTGGCGAGAGCAGCGAGACCATCACTGTGCCATCGAGCAACGAGGGCAGCTACATTGTGGCTCTCGACTGCACACAAGAGGCAGGACAGAAGATTCGCTTTGCTACCACCGTCAAGAAGAAACGCGTGGTTATCACCAGCGTAGAAATCTACGACGTGGACCTTACCGACACCAGCTCAAGTGGCGAGCCCATTATCATCGAGGGCATCAACACCACCCAAAAGGTTGTCAATGGTTTGACCCCATCCACCGCCTACACCTACGACGTGATGGCACTCTATGACACCCAACAGAGCAACTGGTCAAACATGATTGATGTGACCACCCTTGCCGAAGGCACTGCTTTGCAAGGCGATGTTAACGGCGACGGTTTCGTGACCAGTGCCGACGTCACCGCCCTTTACAACTTCTTGCTCGCTGGCGACATGAGCGCAATCGTCAATGGCGACCAAGACGGCGACGGCAATATCACCTCAACCGACGTGACCTTGGTTTACACGGTTCTTCTCACTCAAAGCAAGAACTAAGGCAACCACTGCATATCACTTCTATCGACCAAGTCGTCATAGCATTGACGGCTTGGTCGTTTTTTTTGCGTCAAAACCCTGAACATTGTGCTAATAGACATTGTTTGCCATTTATACCACTGTTTTTGATAAGTATAATGATAAAAAATTTGTAAATATGAAAATTTTTCTATAATTTTGGGGCTGTGAATTAATATTTATACGTTGATTTGCATTCAACTATTACACAAACATCTATTTTACAACTAAATATCAAATCATTCCATCAAATCTAACATTTTAATTCATTTATCTATGAAAAGGTTTTTCCTATTCTTTTTGGCGCTGGGCTTAGCTGTCACTATGATAGCTGGCGACAAGCTTAGTGCGCCAACTCGCGTGTTTTTGCAGCAGCGCGCCAACGCAGTTGCACAGGCACCTAATGGCAAGTCAATTCTTGCCTCTCCCAAGACATTGAATGGAGTGGAGTACATTGAGTGCTTCATCTCACTCGAAGGAGCTACTATCTCAGAGCTCGAGTCGATGGGAGTGAAAGTTACAGGCAAGTTCAGCGATTTTGTGACTGCCAGTGTACCCATTACCAAACTTGAGGCCGTTGCTCGCCTCAAGGGCGTGAAGCAAGTGGGCATTGCCCGCAACGCCCGTCATCACACTGATGTAGCTAAAGGCATCGTCAATGCCGACAAAGCATGGGATGGCACCAACTATGGCCTGCCACAGGGCTTCACTGGCCAGGGCGTTGTGCTTGGTATCATCGACGATGGTATCCAGTTCAACCACCGCGCTTTCCTCAAGGCCGACGGCACCAGCCGCGTGAAGGCCGTGTACATGCCTAACGCAAGCAGCGCCAACGGTGGCACCCGTGCCACAGTCGATGGCGTGCAGCTCATGGGCTACCAGTACACCACTGCTACGCAGATTTCTAACCTCACCTGCGACGACTCAAGCGAGAGCCACGGCACTCACACCACTGGCTGCGCAGCTGGTTCGCAAGTGGGCAACTATGCCGGTATGGCTCCAGAGGCCGACCTCGTGCTGGCCGGTTGCGGTGCCTCGCTCACCGAGACAGCTATCGTGAGCTCGGCTAAGTATATTGCAAACTATGCCAAGAACGTGCTGGGTAAGCCTTGCGTTATCAGCATCAGCTTGGGTAGCGACACCGGCCCTCACGATGGTTTGAGCAGCATTTGCCGCGCATATACTGAGGTGGCTGAGCAATATGGCGCTGTTATCCTCCTTGCCGCAGGCAACGAGGCCGACATCACTGGTGCTGCCGTTAAGACCCTTGCCAGCGACAACGACTGCATGGCCGTGATCAACAACGTGTCGGGCGGCTGGTGGGGCTCTGCCACTGGTGCCTGCGACATCTGGAACAGCACAGCCGATGAGCTTCAAGTAAAGGTTATCGTCAACTCAAGCGAGAGCGGCTGGATGACCAGCGGCAGCTTCAATGGCGTAACCGTTCAGGGTGGCGTTGACGCAGCCAACAATCGCTACAACCTCTACATCGAGAGCAGTGCTTCGCAAGCCAAATACATCATCAAGGGTAAAGGCGGCAACACCATTCATGTGTTCACCGACTGCTACTACAGCACCCTTGCCACTTCGGGCTCGGTATCAGGCTACACTCTCACTCCTGGCACCTACGAGAACTCGATGTGCGACGACATGACTTCACCCAAGGTTATTGCTGTGGGTGCTCAAGCTTCGCGCTCTAACGATGGCTATGGACAAGGCGACGTGGCCTATTTCTCGAGCTACGGCACCGACTGCGCTGGCGTGAATCAGCCATTCGTTACAGCTCCTGGCCACTACGTGATTTCTTCAATTAACGGCTACGACAGCTATCAGTCGTCAACTTGGTCAACCACTTTCAACGGCCAGACCTACAAGTGGGGCGAGATGAGTGGTACATCAATGGCTACTCCCGTGGCCGCAGGTGTGGTAGTGCTCTACCTCCAGGCCGACCCATCGCTCGACGTTGACCGCGTGAAGGAAATTATTGCCGAGACCGCTACTCAATATCCTGCCGGCTCTACCAGCCCAGTTAAGGCACGAGGTCATGGTATTATCAACGCTCTTGCTGGTATTGAATATATTCTCCAGCATCAGGGACCAACCATCGTTGCTAAACCATCAGAGATTAACTTCGAAGGCTATCAAGGCGAGACCTACACTCAGACCCTTACCGTCAAGGGCTATAACCTCACTCAGCCTATCACCATCGCCAAGAGCGGTGATGCTGCCTACACCGTGAGCCCAACCACTATCAGTGCCGAGGATGCTTACAATGGTGTTGAGGTTACAGTAACCTACGCACCCACCACTGCCGGTGAGTCGCAGGCCACTTTGACACTCACCAGTGAAGGTGCCGAGGCTGCTACCGTAGCACTCTCAGGTGTGGCTCAGCCCCGCGTGCCAACTATTGTCACCGATCCTCAGACTTTGAACTTCAACGCTAAGTTGAACACCCCAATGACCAAGACTGTTAAGGTCAATGGCTTGTTCCTCACCGGCGACATCACTGTAACTCTGGCCGATGAGAACAACGTGTTCACCGTTTCGCCCACAACAATCAACAAGGACAACACTGGCATCGACACACCGGTTGAGGTTAACGTTACATTCAACTCGGCACAGGAAGGCACTTTCAATGGCTCGCTCACTCTCACAAGTGCAGGCGCCGAGACCAAGACTGTGCAACTCTCTGCCAAGGCCAGCGACAAGGGCACTGCTGCCGACCCATATCTCGACATTGCCAAGTATGAGTCGATCGACGAGGCTGGTGCTGCTGTTAGCGGAATGAGCACCATCTACAAGTACACCGAGGTAGAAGGCGAAGATTGCGCATGGCTCACCGTTTCTAACTATGGTGCCCTGCGTGCCGACGCCACTCAGAACTGGTTCTCGATTGGAGGCAACGAGAAGACCGGCAGCGAGAGCTGGAGCGCTACCGACGTGTTCCAGGGCAGCGCAAGCTACTTCACTGGCACTGCCTACTACACCGACTGGAACGAGGACTACCAGACATTCTTCGTTACCAACTGCTCGCAGGTTAAGCAATTTGCTGAGAACCGCAGCAACACCACCTATCCATTGATTATGCGCATCTATGAGTGCACTGTCAATGCCGATGGTTCAATCACTGCAGGCAGCACCGCTGTTCAAACTAAGCAGAACACCACCACAACCAAGGAGGTGCTCGCAAGCGATGAACTCGATCCTGAGAAGGTCTACAAGATCACAATCTACAACGACTACTCTAAGCTCTATGAGATTGGCTTCAAGACTCCAATAAGCGGTGTCGAGGCTCCCGTAGCCACAAGCGCAACCCAGGTGGGTCCCACCTTCTTCACTGCCAACTGGAATGCATGTGAGGGCGCAACCAGCTACACGCTGCGCATCACACCCAAGAACTATGACCTGATGACTGAGACCTTTGCCAAGTTCACCAAGGCAGGCGCTCAAGACCTGGGCAGCCAGCTCGACAACTACATGGACAACGCTGGCTGGACTGGCAGCAAGCTCTATGAGGCTGTAGCCGGCATCCGTCTGGGCACTGGTTCGGCCCTTGGCACTCTCACTTCTCCTGAGCTTAACCTCACCACAGGCAAGGTTACCGTTCAGTTCAAGGCTAAGACCTTTAACAACGACACCAACTGCAACCTCAAGGTTTCTTGTGGCGACAACAGCGAGACCGTGGCTGTTGCCTCTAACACTGAGGAGTTGTTCACCGTTGTTCTCGACTGCAATGCTGAAGCAGGCCAAAAAATCCAGTTTGAGACCACCGCTAACAGCAAGCGTGTGATTATCACCAGCCTCCACATCATCGACGGCGATCGTGCCAACGCTCTGCGCTCAATCGATCCCGACGGTGTGACAATCACTGGCATCACCACCAATAGCTACAAGGTTACCGGGCTTGATCCAGCCACCACCTACTACTATGACGTGAAAGCAGTGTATGGCACCAAGGAGAGCAAGTGGTCTAACGTAATACTTGTTACCACCACTACCGGACTTGCTGGCGACGTTGACGGCGACGGCGAGGTCACCAGTGCCGACGTGACTGCCCTCTACAACTTCCTGCTGATGAGCGACGACAGTGCTATCGTCAACGGCGACCAGGACGGCGACGGAGAAATCACCGCAGGCGATGTCACAGTAGTCTACACCATCCTGCTCACACAAAGCAAAAAATAATAATAAAACTGCTTTGCAGGAGTAAAGACTCTTAAACTCATTTGCAACCAAGTTGCCAGCATGCTCTGGCCGCTTGGTTGCTTTTTTTATCACCACACCACCAGCCCAGCAGGCTATTGCGCACAGCCCTGCTACATGTTTATAGCCAGCTACGAAGCTCGATGCGCGACGACGTGACCATTCCCGGCGTCATTGCCGCTGACGCAACACTTTCTATTTGTAATAACCTTTTGCAAGGCTTTTTGGAGTTCATCATAGGCCAATCGTTACTCATGCCACATCCCCTTCGCTGAAAGAAACAATAATATTGTTGAAAGTTTTTGTTCAAATATTGCATAAATAAATAATTTTTTATAAATTTGGGGGTTTTTATAATAACATAACGCAAGAAACCAAATACCATTAAAAATTAAAAGAAACAAATATATAATTATTAACCAAAGTTTTACTTTATGAAACCATTCAAACGACTAAAACAGTGGTCGGCGTTAGCGCTGATGCTATGCGTTGCCACACAGATGCAGGCAGCCGACGTTGACCTGGCTGCCGCACAAAATGTAGCAAGGACATTCATGACCAAGCAAGTGGCAAAAGGCCGCCTAAGGGCCTCGGCCATCACTAATCTAAAACTCGCGAAAGCCGAACCTTCGGTTTTCAACCCAAAAGCAGTGGACTACTACATCTTTAATGCCGACAAAGCGTATGTTGTTGTTTCTGGTGACGACCAGGCACCAGAAATTCTGATGTACGGCGAGGAAGGACAAATTGACTTGAACGACATCCCACCCGCAATGCAGTGGTTGCTCAACAAGTACAAGTATCAGATTGACGGTCTCAAGGCTGGTACCATGAAGCCTAACGGTTACACTCCTAAAGCAACAACGGCAGTTGCTCCGCTGACAAATGCCAACTGGGACCAGAACGCACCTTACTGGAACCACACCCCCACCAGTGGTAGTACACACACCTACACTGGCTGCCCAGCAACCTCTCTTAGTATGTGCTTCTATATCTTTAAATGGCCTAGTACCTATCCAGCGCTACCAAAAGTCTCTGTGAGTGGCGGTGTTACTGCACCTGCACTTAGTGAAAAGGCTGCCGACTGGGCTAACATGCTCGATGAGTATACTGGTCCCACCAACACTACCTATAATAGCACCCAAGCCGAAGCTGTTTCATGGCTGATGCGCTATGTGGGCCAAGCTTGCAATATGCAGTACACTACCAGCGGTAGTGGTGCCTACGACCCCGATATCCTCGAGGCTTGTCACACCTTCGGTTACACCGATGCCCAACTGCTCACCCTCACCAGTGGTTATGCAGGTTATAATCAAAACTATACCGACGCACAGTGGAACGAATGGATGCTCGCTGAACTGCATGCAGGCCGTCCCATCGAGTATCTCGCTTCGGACCCATCGGCTGGAGGTCACGCCTTCAACGTGTTTGGATGCGACGCAAACGGTAAATATTACGTAAACTGGGGTTGGAGCGGCGAAGACAATGGCTACTGCACTCTGCACAATTTCACCACTGGCAACAACTCTACCGGCCAAGGTGGCGGCTCTTACACCTTCAACTATGGTGAGGCCATGATTATCGGCATTGCTCCTCCCGCAGGCGCACTTGGCCCACAAATCACCGTTGATCCCACAACCCTCGCGTTTGAGGGCTATGTAGGCGACACCTACACCAAGACCTTCACCGTGACAGGTGCTAACCTCGAGGGCAACATCACCATCACTAAGCAAGGTGCGAGCAACATCACCGTGAGCCCCACCAGCATCACTGCTGCCAATGCAGCTGGTGGTGTTCAGGTTACAGTAACCTATAAGCCCACCGCAGCCGGCAACAGCAATGCAACTATCACACTCGCCAGCACCAATGCCGAGAGCGTGACAGTGAACGTTACCGGTACTGCCCAAGCTAAGGTTCCAACTATCAATGTTGACCCAACATCGGTTAGCATGACTGCAAACTTGTCGTCAACAGTGACTAAGACCATCAACGTTACTGGTCTGTTCTTGACAAATAACATTACTGTTACCTTGAACGACAACAACGGCGTGTTCAGCGTTACTCCAACCACCATCACCGCTACCAACGCAGCCAATGGCGTTCCTGTAACCGTTTCGTTCAACTCGGCCAACGAGGGCAATTTCACTGGCTCACTCGTGCTGACCAGCAATGGTGCCGAGAGTAAGACCGTTCAACTCACCGCTTCGGCTGCCGAGGGAGGCAACGCTAGCGATCCTTACCTGAACATCTCCAAGTATAACACAATTGGTGAGGCAGGTGCCACAGTGAGCGGTATGTCAAAGATTTACAGCTACACTGAATATCCAAGTGACGCTTGCGCTTGGCTCACTCTCTCTTACTATGGCGCACAAAAGGTCGACGCCAACCAGAACTGGTTTGACTTTGAAGGCACAGCTAAGTCGGGCAACGAGACTTGGAATGCAAACGGCATCTTCCTTGGCAGCAGCAACTACTTTACCGGCACTGCTTATTATTGCAACTGGAACGAGGCTTGGCAAAACTTCTATGTTACCAACTGTACTGAGGTGAGTCAGCTCTCTTACAACATTGGTTCAAGCTACTCTTCGGGCAATACTTATCCATTGAAGATGCAAATCTATGAGTGCACCCTCAATGCCGATGGTACACTCAGTGTGGGCACTACTGCCGTTGTCAACAAGCAGAGCCAGCTTACCAATCAGGTAGAGGTGACATCTTCTGGCGCTTTGGATCCAAGCAAGATCTACAAGGTGAGAATCTACAACGACTATTCTCGCCTCTATGAGATTGGCTTCAAGACCGACCTCGACGTGACACTTCCGGCAACACCAATCAACGTGCAAGCCGATCCTGCAACCACTACCGCCAGCATTTCTTGGACTCCAGGTGAGAACAATGATGGCTGGAACTTGCGCTGGAGAGAGTACATTGAAGGTGCAAGTGATAATGAGGTTACATTCACCGAGGATTTCGAGAACGGTCTTGGAAATTGGACACTGATCAACACCGATGGCGACTCTTACAACTGGCAGACAGTTGACCTGACCAGCAGCTTCAGCGGACAATTCACTGCCAAAGACGGTTCTTATGTAGCAATGTCAAGAAGCTGGATAAACAACTCAGTTGGTGCCGTTACTCCCGACCAATGGTTAATCAGTCCTCAAATTACAGACCTTGGTGGAACTCTCAAGTATTACATAATGGACGATGGCAATAATTATCAAGAGAATTATCGCATATATGTTTCTACCACCGGCAAGAATGTAAGTGATTTTGTGCCTGTTACCGACGACATGCTTTCACCCAATTCAACAGATTGGACCGAAGTGTCTATTGATTTGAGTGCTTATAAAGGCCAGACAGGTTATATTGCTTTCCGTCACTATAACTGCACCGACAAGGACTTTATGTTCATCGATGCCATTTCGTTAACATCCATGCCGGCTGCTGAGTGGAACTATGTTAATAATGTCACCAGTCCTTACACTATCGAGGGCTTGACAGCAAATACCACCTACGAGGTTCAGGTTCAAGGCAAGTTTGAATCGGCAACCAGCGGTTGGACTGCTTCAACCATCTTCACCACTCTTGCCGGCAGCGTTGCTGGTGACGTGAATGGCGATGGCGAGGTCACTTCGTTCGACATCACTGCTCTTTACAACTTCCTGCTCCTCAACGACAGCAGCGATATTGTCAATGGCGATCAAAACGGCGATGGCGATATCACCTCGGCCGACATTACCGAAGTTTATTCAATTCTGCTCACTACAAATAGCAGTAAAGCTAAGAGTATCACTAAAACTATGATTAATAGTGAAACTAAAATCATGAATAATAGTGAGACTACTACTGAAACTAAAATCATGAATAGTAGTGCAACTACCACTAGCATTAAGAAGCAATAGACTTCTTCGGCTTGAAATGATAGGCCTTAGCTAGGCCATCATTAAAGCCTAATCAAAAAGCCGCTTCCCCAACGCATGCAGCCGGGAAGCGGCTTTTTTCTATTGCTTATACCTTCAATAACCCTGCTGTTTACAGTAAATATTTGCGATTTTTCTTGCAACAGTTGCGAATAATTATTAACTTTGGCAGTTTTTAAACACAACTTGCACTTTTGTCTATAAGTTATTATTAAAAAACTATACTTTATGAAAAAGATTTTTACACTCTTTTCTATGGCTTTGGTTGCATTGCAACTCATGGCTGCAGGTGAGATTGGCACTGCAAGCAGTGCTTATCTTAACGTTGCTAAATGCGCCTCAATCGATGAGGCAGGAGCTGCTGTCGATGGCATGGAAACCATCTACAAGTACACACCCCAAGGTGCCGGCTACTGGCTCACAGTTTCTAACTACGGAGCCATGATGGCCGACGAAACTCAGGGCTGGATTACCAACACCATGACCGATGCCGACAACTCCAGCCAGTACACTGGCCAATGGACTGCTACCGACATCTTCCAGGGGCCTCAAGCCTACTTTGGCAGCAACACCCCTAACTCGGCAAAGTTCAAGATGCCCGCCAAGGAGCAATGCTTCTACGTTACTTTCTGTAACCAGGTTAAGCTCTTGTCGCTCAGCCGCAGCACTTCGACCTACTATCTGCTTACGATGGAAATCTTTGAGTGCACCGACAATGGCAACGGCACACTCACCGAGGGTACCACTCCCATCGAGACCATTACCAACAGCGCCATGAATGAACCCGAAGTGTTCACTTCGAGCGAACTCAACACCGAGAAAATCTACAAGATTAAGATTACCAACTCTTATTCTTACCTCTTTGAGATTGGCTTCAAGACTCCTGGTCTCTACGACGGCCCAATCGTGGCTCCAGTGGCCTATGATGTTACCGACATTGAAGAGCAGGCTGCCTTCATGCATTGGAGCCCATCACCTGGCGCTAAGAGCTACTCGTTGCGCATCTATCCATGTGTGTATGATGGCTTGACTTACCGTGAGACATTCGCCAACGCCACTGCCGACGTCGACCCCGAAGACTGGACATCGCTCGATGCATTGACCGACCATCCCCAATGGCAAGGCTACGGCCTAAAAGGTGCTGATGGCGGCATCGAGATTGAGAATAATGGCAGTCTTACATCTCCATTGTCGAACGAAAATTCGGCATTCATTCCTCCCTACGTGAGGAAAATCACACTCAAGTTCAAGGCAAAACCCGCCGAGGGTGTGACCGATGGCGAGCTTTTGGTTTCATTTGGTGCGTTTAACAAGCGATTTACCATCTCAGGACCCGAGAAAGAATATGAATTCTTAATGGAAAGAGATCTTAACGGAAGCTATGACTACATGAGTGCCACCAATGCTTTCTTCAATTTCCAGAACACTTATTATTACAATCCTTATAGCGGAGAAGAAGAGGAAGATCATCGCGTGATCCTGACCAACATGAAGGTTTACCTGGGCGATTACACCAAGCCCGCTGATCCTTCAACTCCTAATCCCAAATATATCCAAGCTGCCTGGAGTGGCGACACCACCTTCGTACACAACATTCCAGCCGACAGCATCGGCTTCCGATTTGGTTATTACACCAACGAGCTGGGAAATCAGCAGATCGACATGTCGTTCTATAATGGCATCTCCTACTGGTACTATGATGTCAAGGCGGTCTATTATGATGGCCAGGAGAGTGAGTGGTCTAACCAGGTGCTCTACACTTGGGCCAACAAATGGCCAGTAATCCTTGACGACGACGATGAACCCATAACACCTCCAGTTAGTGGCGACGTTGACGGCGATGGCCAAGTGTCGTCGGCCGATATTACTGCGCTCTACAACTTCTTGCTAATGAACGACTCGAGCGCCATAGTCAATGGCGACCAAGATGGTGATGGCGACATTACCGCGGGCGATGTTACCCGGGTCTATGCCATCCTGCTTGGAGTTGAGATATAATTTCATATAACAGTTTCACTTGGAGTCGTCGTCACGCACTGTGATGGCGACTTTTTATTTGAAAAAGCAAAAACACAAATTCATATTTATGCATAAATCAATATTTTCTTTACTTTAATTTCAAAAATGTTGCAAGAAAAAAGGATTTTTTATAACTTTGAGGGCTTTTTTGGAAATACCATTTTTAATAGGAAAAACTAATATTTTCAATATCATTCAATTTTCATCAAATTTAATTAATTGATTATGAGAAAACTCTTATCTCTACTCGTTGTCGCGGCAGTTGCCATGCAACTGGCGGCAGCTCCTGTCGACCCGTCGGCAGCACAACGCACGGCCGAGCAGTACCTTAAAAACAAGGTCTATACCGGCAAAACCATGGCTCCTGCAGCCACTCAAGCAAAGCTCATCAAGACCGAGATGGGCGAGAAGGCTCAAAAGCCTGTGTACTACATTTTCAACACCGAGACCACGTTTGTCATCGTCGCTGGTGATGACCGCGCCGAGGAGGTTCTTGCCTATGGCGACAGACCTCTGAACCTGGACCGCATCCCCACCAACATGCAGGCATGGCTCAATGGCTACAAGCGCCAAATCGACTGGTTGCTCACCCACCCCGATGCCAAGGTCGAGAAACCAACCACTTTCAAGGCTCCAGGCCTCAAGGCCAACGTCTATGGCCCACTGCTCACCTGCTTGTGGGATCAAACTGAACCTTACTGGGATCAGTGCAAGTTCACCTATAGCGGCACCACCTATCAGTGCTACACAGGTTGCCCTGCCACTTCGGCATCGATGGTGCTCTACTACTGGAAGTACCCCACTAGCCCCGTTGGACCGATGCCCGCTTACAGCGCATCGCTCGAGCTGAGCTACTATAACAGCGTGAACTACACCTACGCCGCTCTGCCACAAGTGACCTTCGACTGGGACAACATGAAAGACCATTATGGCACTTGGAAAGACGAAAACGGTATCACTCATAACGAGACTTACACCGCAGAGCAAGGCGCAGCAGTAGCCACACTGATGCGCTACGTGGGTCAGGCCGAACACATGATGTATGGCACCGCTCAGGCTGGCGGTAGTGGCATCTACACAACCGATGCCCAGATTGTTGCCGACATGTACATTGGCTTTGGCTACGACGAGAACACCACTCGCTTGGTTCAGAAAGGCAATTTCACCGAGGCCCAGTGGGCTCAATTGCTGCAAACCGAGATGATTGAGAGCCGCCCCGTGGTGTTTATGGCAGTGGACAACGGCGCTGGAGGCCATGCATTCAACGTTGATGGCTACGACGCTAACACTAATAAGTATCACATCAACTTTGGCTGGAGCGGCGACGGCAACAACTGGTGCGCCATGAACGCCTTTGCCGACGGCGAAGGCTACAACTTCAACAGCGACCAGCAGATGATCATTGGCATACAGCCTGGCAGCGGCATCATCATAGCTACGCCCGAGCAGCTCGACTTCACAGGATATGTGGGTGAGACCTACACTCAGACCCTCCACGTGACTGCTCGCGAGATGGAGAGTAACATCACCATCACCAAGAGCGGCTCTAACGATTTCACTGTTAGCCCAACCACCATCACTCCTGCCCAGGCTCAGAATGGCTACGACGTGACAGTGACCTACAAGCCCACAGCAGCCGGCAACCCCAGCGCATCGCTCACCCTCTCGGCGACTGGTGTTGACGACGTGACAGTGCCCATCAACGCCGTGGCTAAGCCTCGCGTGCCCACTTTGGTTGCCAACCCCACCGCACTCAACTTTGTGGCTAAGCTTGGTAAGACCGTGAGCAAGACCATCGACCTCACCGGCGTGTTCTTGACCGACAACGTCTCAATCACTCTCAACGACCCCAACGGCGTGTTCACCGTGAATCCCACCAACCTTGCTGCTGGCAGCTTCAACGGCGAGACCCCACAGCAAGTTACCGTCAACTTCAAGAGCGACAATGAGGGCAACTACAATGCAACTCTCACATTTGCCAGCGCTGGCGCCGAGAACGTTGAAGTAACGCTCACTGCCAATGCCAACGATGGCGGCACAGCAATCGATCCTTATCTCGACATTGCCAAATATGAGACTATCGACGAAGCTGGCTTCAGTGGCCTGACAAGCTTGTACAAATACACCGAGTATCCCGAGCAAGAGTGCGCATGGCTCACCGTCTCGAACTACGGCGCCATGACCAACACCGCCACCCAAAAGTGGATTACTCATGAGGGCACCATGAAGGAAGGCAACGAGGTCTGGAACGCTACCGACATCTTCTTAGGCAACACCGCCTACGGAACCAGCAAGTATGCCGACTGGAACGAGAACTACCAGACCTTCTACGTTACCAATTGTACTCAGGTTAAACAATATGCCTACAACAAGGGGTCGTCCTATCCCTTGAAGATGACAATCTATGAGTGCACACTCAACAACGATGGCAGCATCACTCCTGGCAACACTGCAGTTGACTCGAAGCAGAGCTCAGTTTACAGCGCCACCGAGGTGATTGCTTCGGGCAATCTCGACCCAACCAAGATCTACATGGTGAAAATCTACAACGACTATTCTCACCTCTATGAGATTGGCTTCAAGACCCCAATCAGCACAATCGACGCTCCTGTAGCCACAGCCGCTACCGAGGTTGCTGCCACTGGCTTCATTGCCAACTGGAACCCAGTGGAGGGCGCTAACAGCTACACCCTGCGCGTGATGCCCAAGCCCGACTACATCCAGCTCATTACCGAGAACTTCACAAACTGCACCGCCGCTGGCTCGCAAGATGTGGGTTCGAAGCTTGACGACTATCTCGACAATCCTGGCTGGACAGGCAGCAAGCTCTATACCGCAGTGGGCGGCATACGCATGGGCACTGGCAGTGCCACTGGCACTCTCACCAGCCCAGCCCTCGACTTGTCGCAGAGCGGCGGCAAGGTGAGCATAAAGCTCAAGGTTAAGACCTTCAACAACGACACCAATTGCGACCTCAAGATTTCGTGCGGCGACGCCACAGCCACCATCACCGTGCCCAGCAACGAGGAGATTGAGCTCGTGCAAGTACTCGACTGCACCGCTCAGGCTGGCCAGAATGTAACATTTGAGACCGTAGCCAAGAGCAAGCGCGTGGTTATCACAGGCGTTGAGCTTTATAGCGGCGAGTACAACACCGAGGCCAAGGCTGCTGGCGAGATGATCTTCACTGGCATCACTGCCAACAAGTACAACGTTACTGGTTTGCAGCCCGCCACCACCTATCTCTACGACGTGAAGGCCCTCATAGGCACCGAACAGAGCCATTGGAGCAACGTAATCGAGGTTCTCACACTGGGCGGAGTTGTTGGCGACGTTAACGGCGATGGTGAGACCAACTCTGGCGACATCACTGCTCTCTACAACTTCCTGCTCACTGGCGACATGAGTGCTATTGTCAATGGCGACCAGGACGGCGATGGCGAAATCACATCGGGCGATGTCACCGTTGTCTATGCTATCTTGCTGGGGGTTGAAATTTGATTCAAACCCCACGGTGAGTTAACTCACCATTAAAACATGACATTTAATAGTCGCTCCCTCTACCATGTGGGGGCGACTATTTTACATGCTTTGACCAAAAGCATACTTCAAATGCATCCAAAACAACAGTCAAGGATATTGCGTGAACCAATTATTTTTAGTACCTTTGAAAGTTTTTATAAAAACAATGTTTCAATTATTACATCATTAATCTGATTTTTTTTAACTAATATCTCAAATATAAAGATGAAAAAAGTCACACTACTTACCCTTGCTGTTGTTATTGCTTGCGCGGCTGCCTTTGCTGCGCCGGTCGATGTCACTACAGCTAAGGAGCGCGCCGAGCAATACCTTTTAAATAAGGTCTACTCTGGAAGAATTATGGCTCCAGGAGCTGCAAAAGCCAAACTAATCAAGACCGAGATGGGCGAAACCGCCAAAACTCCAGTGTATTACATCTTCAACACGAGCACAACCTTTGTGATAGTATCGGGTGACGACCGAGCCGAGGAAATACTCGCCATTGGCGATAGGCCACTCAACCTCGACCGCATGCCATGCAACATGCAGGCATGGCTCGAAGGCTACAAGAAGCAGCTCGACTGGCTGCTCACACACCCCGATGCCAAGGTCGACAAGCCCACTACCTACAAGTCGCCCTCGGTAAAAGACGACACCACCTATGGCCCACTGCTCACAGCCCTGTGGGACCAGGATGCACCCTTCAACAACCTGTGCCACTTCGACTACAACGGCACCACCTACGAGTGCTACACTGGCTGTCCAGCCACCTCGGCCTCGATGGTGCTCTACTACTGGAAATATCCCGTTGAACCCGTGGGCCCCATCCCATCCTACAGCTCCACACTCGACCTGGGTTACTGGAACAGCGTGAGCTATACCTATCCTGCCCTGCCGCAAGTCACCTTCGACTGGGACAATATGATCGACGACTACACCGGTGATTACACTCCCGAGCAAGGAGCAGCAGTAGCCACACTGATGCGCTACGTGGGCCAGTGCGAGCAGATGATGTATGGCACCCGCGAAGCTGGCGGCAGCGGCATCTACACCACCGACACCCAGATTATTGCCGACATGTACATCGGTTTCGGCTACGACGAGACCACTTGCCGCTTGGTAAGAAAAAGCGATTACACCGAACAGCAATGGGCTGCAATGCTGCAAGAGGAGATTGTAGAGAGCAGACCTGTGGTGTTCTGCGGTGTAGATAATGGCGGTGCTGGAGGCCACGCCTTCAATGTAGACGGCTACGACCCTAATCTTAACAAGTATCACGTGAACTTTGGTTGGAGCGGCGACGGCAACAACTGGTATGCGATGAACGCATTTGGCTACAGCAGCTACACCTTCAGCGACAATCAGCGCATGGTGCTTGGCATACAGCCTCCCATTGGCATCATCACAACTGCTCCACATGAGGTCAACTTCGAGGGATTTGCCGGCGAGACCTATAGCACCACCGTCAAGGTGCATGCCCGCAACCTTGAGAGCGACATAACCATTGAGCTTGACGCATCAAGCGACTACAGCATCAATGCCACCACCATCACTGCCCAGCAGGCTGCCGAGGGCTACGACGTGACCATCACCTACTCGCCATCGACCGCTGGCAGCACCGAGGCCACTCTCATACTGAGCTGTGACCAAGAGGAAGTAAAAACCGTTACTGTGCCCATCACTGGCATGGCACGCCCACGGGTTTCCACCCTGCTGGTCGAGCCCTTAGAGCTGAACTTTGGCGCTATCTTGTCAAGACCCATCACTAAGAGCATCACCCTCACTGGCGCCTTCCTCACTGGCGACGTGACAGCCACTCTCACCGACCCCAACGGTGTGTTCTCAGTCACTCCAGCCACAATTGCTCAGAGCAGCACCGACGTCAACACTCCTGTTCAAGTGGAAGTGACCTTCAACTCACCTCGCGAGGGCAACTTTGCAGGCACCATAGAGTTCTCAAGCCCTGGAGCACAAAGCGTCACTGTTAACCTCACAGGTGCCGCACACGACGGTGGCACTGCCGCCGATCCCTACCTGAACATCGCCAAATATGCCACCATCGACGATGCAGGATGGAACAGCGATGACATCATGAACCTCTACAACTACACCGAATATGACGACTACGCCTGGCTCACCCTCTCAAATTATGGCGTGATCAAGGCCGATGCCACTCAAGCATGGTTCACCAATAGCGGCAACCGCACCGGCAGCGGTTCGTGGCTTGCCACCGACATCTTCTTGGGTAGTCCCAACTACTTTAACGGCACACCCTTCTATGCCGACTGGAGCGAGGATTACCAGACCTTCTATGTGACCAACTGCACTCAGGTTAAGCAGCTAGCGTTGAACAAGAGTTCGAGCTATCCTCTGATTATGTCGATCTATGAGTGCACGCTCAATGCCGATGGCAGCGTCACTCCTGCGCCCACTCCTGTCGACACTAAGCAGAGCACGGTCTACGGCAACAACACGCCCGAGGTCATCACTTCGAGCACGCTCGACGACAAAAAAATCTATATGGTCACTATTTACAACGATTTCTCCAACCTTTATGAAATAGGCTTCCAAACTCCACTTAACGCCCTTGAGAGGCCAGTGGCCACTGCAGCTACCGAAGTCGGGGCACGCCAGTTCGTTGCCAACTGGCAACCTTGCGAGGGAGCCACCAGCTACACCCTGCGCGTGAAGCAGTTTGTAGCCTCGTCGCTGCTGTCAGAGACTTTTGCAGGGTGCACCACAGCTGGGTCTCAAATGATTGGCTCAATGATGGATGACTATTGCGACAACCCTGGTTGGACCGGCACTGCAGCCTACAGTGCTGTGGGCGGAGTGCGTCTGGGCACTGGCAGCTCCACTGGCAGCATCACCACTCCTGCTATTGACTTGAGTACCACGACGGGCAAGGTGTGGGTTAAATTCACCGCCCACACGTTTACTAACAACATGGGCAACAGCGACACCAATTGCGAACTCGCCGTAGCATGCGGCGACGCCAGCACCACAGTGGTAGTGCCCGATGGCTCTGAGCAGACCTTCGTTGTGACGCTCGATTGCCAGGCGGCCACTGGCCAGCAGCTCGTCTTCTCCACCACAGCCCGCAGCAAGCGCGTGATTATTACTGGCGTAGAAATCTACGACGGCGAACCCGCTTCGGGCACTTTTGCCCAAGACGTGTTCTTCACTGGCATTACGAGCTGCAGCTATAAGGTGACTGGGCTCATGCCTGCCACTACCTACCTCTACGACGTGATGGCACTTTATGGAACCGACGAGAGCCACTGGAGCAACAAGGTGGACGTCACCACTGCCAGCAGCACGGCTATTGCTGGCGATGTGGACGGCGACGGCGAAGTTACGATTGCCGATGCCACTGCGCTCTACAACTGGCTGCTTGCCGACGACGCGAGCCACATTGTCAATGGCGACCAGGACGGCGACGGAGAGATCACTGCCGGCGACGTTACTGTGGTCTACTCAATCTTGCTGGGAGCAGACAATTAGAATTATCGCTCTGTCCATTGATTAATTATTCACACTACAGCACATGCCGTTATGGAAGACTCACAAATTCAATTACTCATTTATGACCTGGCGCTTATCCTCACACTGGCAGCTGCAGCTACAATCGTTTTCAAGCTGCTGAAGCAGCCTGTTGTGCTGGGATATATCGTGGCTGGCTTCATAGCCAGTCCGCACTTTGCCTTTCTTCCGTCGGTGGGTAACATGGGCAACATCGAGTTTTGGAGCCAGATAGGCATTGTGGTACTGCTTTTCTCACTGGGACTTGAGTTCAGTTTCAAGAAACTGGTGGGCGCTGGTGGCTCGGCCATCGCCACAGCTCTGATAATAGTGCTGGGGATGATGGGCACGGGGTTCATCATTGGCAAGAGCATGGGGTTCACATCGGTCAACAGCATCTTCATGGGTGCCATGCTCTCGATGTCGTCTACCACTATAATCCTCAAGGCACTGACCGACCTCAACATCCGCCACCGCAAGTTTGTGCCAGGTGTGTTTGCCGTGCTCATTGTCGAGGATCTCTTTGCTGTGGTGATGATGGTGATTCTCTCGTCGATAGCAATCAACAAGACAGTGGCCGGCGAGCAACTGCTCAGGAGCATCGCCAAGCTCACGTTCTTCCTCGTCATCTGGTTTGTGGTGGGCATGTTTGTAATCCCCACAATTTTCAAGAAGTTCCGCCGCATAATAAGCGACGAAATGATGCTTATCATTGCCATGGGACTGTGCTTCTTGATGGCCACATTCTCGGTCGAGAGTGGATTTTCGATGGCATTAGGAGCCTTTGTGATGGGCTCAATTCTTGCCGGCACCAGCGAGGCTGAGCGCATCGAGCGCATCATCAACCCCGTGAAAGACCTCTTTGGCGCCGTGTTCTTCATCTCGGTGGGCATGATGGTCAACCCGCAGGTGATAGTGCAGCACGCCGGCACTATCACCCTGCTCTCGATCGTTGTGATAGTGGGCATGATTGTGTTTGGCACCACGGGAATGCTTGCCACTGGACAGCCTCTGAAGGTGGCCATGGAGAGCGGCTTTAGCCTCACACAGATAGGCGAATTTTCATTCATCATCGCCACCTTAGGCACCACGCTGGGTGTGCTCGACGAGAGCATCTACCCCATCATCGTGACCGTGAGTGTGATAACCACATTCACCACCCCCTTCTTCATCAAGAGTGCTTTGCCGTGCTACAACTTAGTGGAAAAACGCATTCCCAAGAGCTGGGGAGTGCTGATTGAGGGCTATGGCAAGAGTGCTGGCGACAATGTTAAGCCTGCCCAGCGCAGCATGTGGATGAGCATCATCAAGCGTAACATCACTCGCCTGACAGTGTTCTCGGCAATAATCATTGCCTCGATATTGCTGCTCAGGTCTTATGTGATACCTCCAGTGAGCAGACTGCTTGAGAAAGTGATGAGCGGCAACCTTGCACTGCTGCTGAGCGTAGCGGGTTCGCTGCTGCTGCTCTCGCCTTTCTTCTACGCCATTATCACCCCACGCATCAAGGCCAAGGAACGTGAAGAACTCTCCAGTTCTAATGCAGCACCCCTAATCTTGTTGCCACGCATGGTGATGCTGGTTGTGGGTGGGCTGCTGTCGATGATTTTTCTCATGTCGCTGCTCTATGGCCTGTACTCAAGCCTCACTGCTGTGGTGGTTGCCCTGATTTATAATGTCTCGCTACTGCTGTTTTTTGCTCCCGTAGTGCGCAAGCATCTCGACATGATGGAGAAGCGATTCATGAGCAACGTGAATGAGCGTGAGAACCGCCGCACCGGCAAGGAAAACAACCTGGTGAGCGACATGCACCTGGCCTACATCACTGTGGGGCACGAATGTCCATTTGTGGGCGAGAGGCTCAAGAACGCCGATCTGCGCAGGAAATATGGTGTGAATGTTGTCGACATTCAACGCAACTCGGTGAGATACCCCATTCCCACGGGCGACATGCGCCTCTTCCCTGGCGACCAAATAGGCGTGATAGGCACCGACGAACAAATCCAGCAGCTATTGCCACTGATAGAGGCAAGCGGCAAGAGCGCCACATCGCTACCATCGGTCGAGGTGAAGTTCACAAAAATGGTGCTTAGCAAGAAGTCGCCCTTAGTAGGCAAGCGACTGGGCGACACAAGCCTCAGAGAAGACTACAAATCGATGCTCGTGGCTGTGAAGCGAGCCGACGATGGCTTCATCGACCTCACGCCCGATATTGTGTTTGAGGCAGGCGACAAAATTTGGATTGTGGGCGACAAGCAGATGATGAGCAAGCTCAAGTGATGGCGTGAGCTTCTGGCCTGTCAGTGAGTTCCTTGATCACGAGGCTCCTCTTCAATTTCAATGCTTGCACTATGATGCTCGCTTGAGGATGAAGACTCGCTGTCGCTGGCAGCGTTGCTGGTGTGCTTGCTCTTGCGCTCCAACTCACCACTAATGCCCTCGCCCATCTTTGACAGACGTCTTTTACCCGACGCCAACCTATTGTCCAACTTCTCCTCAAGTCGCTTGTTGAACTTGAAAGGCATCAGAGAGATGATTGCCGACAGGAAAGCCAGCACAATGAGTGCAAGACTCGAGAAGAAGCCGCTGCCCAAGCCCCTTATCGACATACCCTCGTTGAGCTCGGTTCCTGTGATAACCGCAGGGTCGTGAACCAGCGAAAAGCCTTGAAACTTGGCCAGCAGATTCAAGAAGAAGTAGATGGTGAGGAAAATCAGTACAACATCGATAATGCCCCACCACCTGCTGCGCAGGCAATTGAACCCTATGGCAAGAAACACGGTGATGAATGGAGTGAGAGCAAACACCACACCTTTGAAACCAAAGTTATAGGTTATAACACTCGAAGTAAAACCCAGCCCATTGATGCTGCCCATGTAGGAAATATCAAACAAAGGGAGGAACACATAGCACACAAGGGCTAGGACCAAAAGTATGTTGGTGATTGGTTTCATATCAATAGTACTTATTTATATAATAACAAAAAAAAGGTGATTTTAGTGTAAAAACAGCTTAAAAAGTTTTCAGTTATCAGTTATTAGTTGCTCCTAGGTTTTTTAAAGAAAATCCTTAAAAAGTGTTAAGAAATTTGGTGAAATGGGATACCTTGCTATACCTTTGCAGTGTACTAGTTAAGTAGTACACTAATGAAGTTATTGTTTAACCATCAAAACATATCAGTATTATGCTATCCATCAACGACTTAACATTTAGGTATAACAAACGCGTTGGAGATTTGTTTCATAATCTCTCGTTTGAGTTGAATGCAGGCAACGTTTACGGGTTGTTAGGGAAAAATGGTTCGGGTAAAACCACCCTAATTAATTTAATGTGTGGTCTGCTCACCCCTAAGAGCGGCAATGTAACACTCGATGATGTGAATGTGCGTGCCCGCCTTCCCAAAACAATGAGCGACCTATTCCTCGTTCCCGAGGAATTTGACCTGCCTAATCTCACCTTAAAGCGCTATGTGAGTATCAATGCTCCGTTCTACCCCAATTTCTCGATGGACGACATGCAGCGCTACCTCGACATCTTCGATATGGGTGGCGACATTGATGTGAAACTTCACTCGCTGTCGATGGGACAAAAGAAGAAAGTGCTATTGGCATTCGCATTTGCCACCAACACCCGCGTACTCATTATGGATGAACCCACCAATGGCCTAGACATCCCCAGCAAGAGCCAGTTCCGCAAGTTGGTGACCACAGGCATGACCGACGACAAGATGATGCTCATCTCTACCCACCAGGTGCGCGACATCAGTGAAATTCTCGACCATGTAACAATCCTCGACCAGAGTAAAGTGTTGCTCAACGCTTCCATTGCCGACGTGATGAGCCGCTTGGCATTCCGCCCCATGCGCGAAGGCGATCAGCCACTCTTCACACAGCCTAGTGTGATGGGGTCGCTCGTGGTTGTTCCTAGCCAGCCCGACGAAGAGACTACTGTTGACCTAGAGATGCTCTTCAACGCCACTATTCAAAATCCCGATGCTATCAACCAATTGTTTAACGCCTAAAAAAGAACACAACTATGAATACCGTAAGTCAAACTTTTAATTGGAATCGCTTCGTTGCTGCACTCAAGAAAGAAGTGGTAGAGAACTGCCGCTTATTACTGTTCTCGGCTATAGGCTTATATGCTTTTTTTGCATTTTTCATGATTCTTGGCAACCTGATTTCGCACAACCCCAAAATGGATGATTGGGAAATGATGACTAATGATATGCCACAAACCTTTGTTTTATGTGTAATATCTTTTGCTGCTGCCATCATGGCCTCAATGGCATTCAAAGACCTTACCACAAAAAAACGTCGCACAAGCCTGTTCACTTCCCCGTCGTCAACGCTCGAGAAGTTTATTGTCAATGTACTTATATATATTGTGGGGACTTTTGTTGCTATGTTTGTAATCGCCCAGCTTGCCGACCTCACTCGCATAGCAGCATTGAAACTGTTTGAGACCGACAATTTCGTTGTTCCTGGTCCCATCAACGTCTTCAACAGCTTTAATGTGGAGATGGATTTGTCGGATATAAAAAAGCTTGGATTAGATAGTGGCTTTAATCATCTGATGACAACAGGTGTAACTATTGGTACTGTATCAAGCGCAATAATGTATCTGCTAGGCGCCGTGATATGGCCACGTTTGTCGCTTCTCAAGACCTATGCAGTAACTTTTGTTATTGAAACCATATTGATGATTGTAATTTTAATTATTGTACTGATCATTTATCTGTGTGGTGGCATTCATGAGTTTGGCGATTGGTGTCTTGAATTCATGAAAAGTGGTAACTTCTTAAGGGTTATCATAGGGTTAACTGTAGTGCAGGGGGTTGCATTCTTCGCACTGGCCTGGTACCTGTTTAAGCGCAAAGATGTTGTTTCATTAAAATGGTGGAAATAAGTTATGAACTTCAAGGATAATAAAGCAATATATCTGCAAATTGCCGACCGCATTGGCGACCAGATTCTCTCGGGGACTTTGACCGCTGAAGGCAAGGTGCCCAGTGTGCGAGAGTTGGCGGCAGAGATTGAGGTAAACGCCAACACAGTGGCGCGAACCTATGAATACCTTCAGCAGTGTGGCGTGATTTTCACTAAGCGTGGACTGGGTTACTTTGTGTGCCCTGATGCCCGCGAGAAAATCATTACCATGCGTCGTGAACAACTCATGCAAGGCGAGATGGACTACTTCTTTGGACAACTTAAGGCTGTGGGCATTACCCCTGCCGAACTAAAGGAGAAGTATCAGGAGTATCTTAAGCATTAACATATTTTTTTGTTTTTTGACGGAGTTTTTTGAAGCATTTTGCCCTAACTTTGCGTCTAATTGATGAAATAGCAATCAAGAAAAAGAGAAAATGAAGAAAATCATCACCATCTTATTGATTATTGCCAGCGCAATGAGCGCAGCGGCACAACACTATGGCGTGCAGTGCCAAGTGAACGACAGTGAAGGAGAGGGTGTGCCGTTTGCCACTATCTACCTCTACAATAGCAACGACACTGCCACTGTGGTGGACAGCGACGTGAGCGACGCATTTGGCAAGGTAGACCACAGCATTGCTAAGGCTGGCAACTACCTGATGAAAATCCAATTTGTGGGCATGACAACCAAAAGTGTGACTTTTGAAGTTAGTCAGGCTAAGCCAGTGGCTCAGCTCGGAACAATAGTACTCGACACCGAGTCGACGATGCTCAGCGAGGTGGTTGTCACCACTCAGCGCCAGCTCGTCAAGACCGAAATCGACCGACTGAGCTACGACGTGCAGGCCGATGCCGACTCTAAGACCAACAACGTGCTCGACATGCTCAAGAAGGTGCCCATGGTCACCGTCGATGGTCAGGACGAGATTAGGGTGAAGGGGTCTACCTCGTTCAAGGTATACCGCAACGGCCACCCCGACCCCGCCCTGAGCGGACAGAACATGAAGGAGATACTCAAGGCGGTGCCGGCGAGCATGATCAAGAAGATTGAGGTGATTACCGACCCGGGTGCAAAATATGACGCCGAGGGCACAAGCGCCATCCTAAACATTGTGATGGCCGACTTTGGCGGCGGTGGTGGCGCAACCATGAATGGCGTGACCGGCACCGTGGGCGCTGGTGTGAACAACACCGGCAGCATCAATGGCAACGCCAACATCACTGCTCAGGTCAACAAGGTGGTGGCTTCGCTCAACTACGGTTACCACGGTCAGAACCGACATGGCTCACACAACCTGAGCGAGAGTGAGCACACCTATAACAACACTGGCAACGTGCTCAGCACCGACAACGACTCGCGAGCACGCGTCAACGTGCACTATGGCGAACTAAGCGCCAGCTGGGAGCCCGACACCACTAACCTTGTGTCGCTCTCGTTTGGCGGATTCTACTACGACTACCGAGGCGACGGCCTCACCCATACCCGCATGAGCGATGCAAGCGGCAACGTCCTGTACAAGTACACCACCAATGGCCACTCGCCCAAGGGTGACTTCTACGACTTGCACGGTCGCCTCGACTACCAGCGCAAGCTGCGTCACCCAGGCGAACTGCTCACTCTGAGCTACATGCTCTCGACCAACCACAACGCTGCTAAGACTATATCCATCTTTAGCGACATGCTCAACTGCCCGTTCCCCTACACTGGCCAAACCAACGACACCAAGGAGAACTTTGCCGAGCACACCTTCCAGCTCGACTGGACGCGCCCCTTTGCCAAGTATCACCAGATTGAGACGGGTGTGAAATACATCAACCGCCTGAACAAGAGCGAGGCCGCGTTCGACTACACTGGCATGCCCGAGATGAACAACACCACGCTTTTCAACCACCGCACACACGTGGCAGCGGCCTACCTGAGCTACCGCTTCAGCAAGAACAACTGGACCACTCGCGCCGGATTGCGCTACGAGTACAGCCGCCTCAACGCCGAGTTCCCCGACGGTAAGCAGGCCAACTATCACCGCAATCTCAGCGACCTGGTGCCCGACCTGAGCGTGGAATACAAGTTTGACTGGGCCCACAGCCTCAAGATCAATTATTCTACAACCATTCAGCGCCCAGGCATCAATTACCTGAATCCAGCCGTAGAGGAGAGCCCAACGAGCCGCTCGTTTGGCAATCCTCACCTGAGCAGTTCGCGCAACCACTCTATCACCATGACCTACATGCAGATAGGCTCCAAGCTCACTTTCAGCCTCAGTCCAAGCATCTCGTTCAGCACCAACCAGATAACCGGCATACAATACACCGATGGCGATATCTTCATCTCAACCTATGCCAACACCCTCAAGAGTCGCAACCTGGGTCTGAGCGGATTCCTGCAGTGGACAATAAGCCCGAGCACCAGCTTCACCTTTAACGGAAACGTGGGACATTCTACCTACGAGAGCCGCGAACTCGACCTGAAGAACAAACGCTGGAACTCGTTCTTCTATGCCCAACTCAACCAGCAGCTGCCCTGGAAGCTGCGCCTGAGCGTGAGCGGTGGCGAGTGGAGTGGCGGCATCAACGGCCTCTACGGGCATTATAGCGGCAGTTGGTTCTACAACCTGGGCCTGCAGCGCTCGTTCCTCAAGGAGGACCGCCTCACAGTGCGCCTGAGTGCCGACAACTTCCTAAACTCGAGCAAGTTCACCACCATGAAGTCTTACATCAATCAAGGCGACTACACTGGCTGGAGCAAGAACAAGTGGCTATCGCGAGGGTTCCGCATCAGCCTCACCTACCGCTTTGGTTCAATCAAGGCCCATGTTAAGCGCACCGACAAGACCATCGAGAACAACGATGTGGTGGGTGGTGGCCAGCAGGGCGGAGGCCAGGGTCAGCAAGGTGGAGGCCAAGGCCAACAAGGTATGTAACACCCCATCCACACTATAATTCAGGATTAGTGCTTAGCTTTGAAACTATAAGATTAGAGGGCGTGAAAATTTCACGCCCTCTAACTTGATGCAACAATGTGTGAATATTAAGGTTATTGAACTCCTAAGAGGCAGTTATAAACCACTGTAATGTCGCCCGAGGTTATCTCTCCATCGCCGTTCTGGTCGCCATTGACAATGCTACTGGTGTCGCCGGTGAGCAAGAAGCTGTAGAGGGCGGTAACGTCGGCACTTGTTACAATGCCATCGCCATCCACATCGCCAGGAACCACATTCACCGGCACAACAGTGAGCTGATGAGCAGCAGCATCAACACGCATGGTAAACTTGCCACCACTTTCGATGCGGAAGTTGGCTCCATCAATCATAGCAATGGGCACGTTGAGCAGGTCGCCATTAATCAGGAAGTAGCCCGAGCCATACTCATCAATGCCGCCATACCACTTCCATCCGTCGCCAACGGGTGTGATAACTTTGAACTCATCGCCAGCGGCGAGTGTGCAAGTCAGCTCGTAGATGCCCTCGTCTTGCGTTGCGGCAAATGCCAGGCGTCCCTCCTCCTCGGTAAGTTTCCAGTCGTTGAAAGATCCCACCAAGTAGAATTCGGTCTCAACAGGCTCGCCAGCAATCTCAAAGTTGAACTTTTCGGCGCAGGGTGTGGTCACCTCTCCGCTATAGGGCAGCTGTATCATACCAAAGACCTCGGCAGCATTGTCGCAAGCGATGAGGTTGCCAGCATAGTCAAAGGCAAACTGGTTCCAACCAGTGAAGCTTGGGCAACTGTACTCATAGAGTTTGGTGATGGCGCCACCCTCTACGGCATAGACAGCGAGTTTCTTGCTGTAGCCCTCGCCACGGACCATGAGAGTGTGATCCTTGTTAAATGCCATACCGCCGTTGCGGCTGTAGATGTCGGTTACCAGAAATTGAAGCTCATCATTCTCAAGGTTGGCATAAGCATAGCTTGGCTCACCCTCGGTGGGAGCGCCACGCCACTGGCTCATCCAAATGCCACCTGCATAATCGTAGGCGAGGTTAATGCCAGCATAGTTGATTGCTTTGCCGTCAAATGCAGTGAATGCACGACTTGGCGCCTCGCCCCAACTGGTTGCGGTGCCAATGTTGTACTCATTGGTCTTGTAGTTGGCGGGAATGGTAGTAGTGCCCGGGGTGCAAGTCATCATCATGAGCTTGAGATTGTCGCCACTGCCAATAACATCGAAGGCAACGCCTACACCGGCGGCAACCTGAACATCACCATTGGCCACAATACCTGTTGAGGTGTCGAGCGTGCCGGCAAAGAGTGGCGAGGCCTGCAGTGTCTCGCGGTTGATCTCGTAGAGAGGATAGGCAGTGCTCACACGCTGCGAGAGGATGAACATGCGCCCATCATCGCTAATGTGGATGCGGCTTGGACGCCAGTCGACTGGTGTAGTTCCCGCCGACTGCATGCCACAGCTAAAGCCGTACTTGCCTTCAGCGTTCTTCTGGCAGTTGAACTGCGGGTCAAACTTGTAGAGCCCAATGCCCACGGCATCGCCATCGGGATTGGTGAAATAAGTTGCCGACGCTTTGGCTGTCGACTCTGTGATGTACATGTTGCCAAAGTCGTCGCTCTCGGGGTTGACGTCGACGGCCACACCCGCTGGCGAGTAAAATTTCAGCACTTTGTCGGTAATCTCGGCAGGCTCATTAAGCACAGTGCCAGTAACCTTCACCCTCCAAGTGAGCTGTTTGCCGGTTGGCAGCTGAGGATAGTCGGCAAAGTTAACGATGTACTCATGATCCCCGGCCACAATCATAGTCTCGGGCACATTGATGGTAGCAACCACGCTCTCCCCGTCAAGAATTTCGAGAGCCACTGCCTGTGCAGGAGCGTTGAGCGAGTAATGCAGTGTCACGCTCGTGTTGCCGAGGTCGGTTGAGCTCAGCTTGTAGGCATAGGGATTCTGAGCACTCATGCCAATGAATGTCAGCATCACAGCAAGCAGAAGTAGTGTCTTTTTCATTGTAATAAGTTTTTGATTGGTTAATAATAATTGGTTATTTTCGCGATTTGCCATTAAAATTGTCGTAAAATTACACTGAATAATTATAATATGCAAATTTTTAACCAAATAAAACTTTTTTTCATCGCATCTCACTGTTTATTATAGTACTATGGCAATCAGCGGTAGTCTATAAAAATAAAAACAATCATCGGCACAAGTCAATGCGCCGATGATTATTGTTGATGAGTCTCGCGGGCGAGTAAGCCGCCAGCAGAGATGATGTCTTAGTTTTCTTCGCTTTGCTGTGGAGCAGCCACTACGTTAATGTAAGTGTGGCCTGCCCTGTGCTGGAACTCAACAGTTCCGTCGACGAGAGCATACAAGGTGTGATCCTTGCCCATGCCAACGTTTACACCTGGGCGGTGAACAGTACCGCGCTGACGGCGGATGATGTTACCAGCCTTTGCGAATTGCCCACCAAAAAGTTTCACTCCGAGTCGCTTGCTGTGCGACT
>CAMHNO010000019.1 GCA_946186575.1 uncultured Prevotellaceae bacterium | reverse complement strand
GCATCAACAATCCCGGCAACGAGGAAATCAAGTACTACTACCCCACCAGCGACCTTGTGACAGCCCCCGACATCATCTTCTTCTGGGTAACTCGCATGATTATGGCTGGCTATGAGTACATTGGGCAGATGCCATTCCGAAACGTCTATTTCACTGGTATCGTTCGCGACAAGCTTGCGCGCAAGATGTCGAAGTCGCTTGGCAACAGCCCCGACCCGCTGATGCTCATCGACAAGTTTGGAGCCGACGGTGTGCGCATGGGTATGATGCTGAGCGCTCCAGCCGGCAACGACATCCTCTTCGACGAGGCACTGTGCGAGCAAGGCCGCAACTTCAACAACAAGATTTGGAACGCCTTCCGCTTGGTTAAGGGTTGGGAGGTTTCGGAAAGCATAGAGCAGCCCGAGCACAGCCGCCTGGCGATAGAGTGGTTTGGTGCCAAGCTCAACAGCACTCTTGCCGAGGTCAAAGACCTGTTCTCGAAGTTCCGCATCAGCGATGCGCTGATGACGATCTACAGGCTCTTCTGGGAAGACTTCTCGGCACTCTACCTCGAGATAGTGAAACCCGCCTACCAGCAGCCCATCGACAAGGTGTCGATGGATGCCACGTTGGGCTACTTCGACGTATTGCTGCGACTGATTCATCCATTCATGCCATTCATCAGCGAGGAGCTGTGGCAGCACATCAGCGAGCGCAAAGACGGCGAGAGCATCATGTATGCCATCATTCCTGAGGCTCAACCCGCCGACGAGGCTGCCCTCAAGGCTATGGCCGAGGCTCACGAGATTGTTAGTGCCGTGCGCAACGTGCGTGCCAGCAAGAACATCCCTGCCAAGAACGTGCTTCACCTGCAAGTGGCAAACAAAGAGTGGTCTAATGCTTACGAGCCTGTCATCCTCAAGCTCGCTGGCCTCGACGCCATCGAGAAGGTGGAGAGCAAAGACCCCACTGCCGCATCGTTCATGGTTGGCACCACCGAGTTTGCCGTTCCACTGCACGACAACATCAACGTTGCCGAGGAAATTGAGAAACTGGAGAAGGAGCTACAGTACACCCAGGGCTTCTTAGCCAGCGTTGAGAAGAAGCTCAGCAACGAGCGCTTCGTGGCCAACGCACCCGAGGCAGTGGTAGCCGCCGAGCGCAAGAAGCAAGCCGACGCTCTGAGCAAGATTGCCACCATGCAGGAGGCGCTTGCCGCTCTCAAGAAATAAGGTGGGTTCTATAAGAGAGAACGCACAAAGCAAAGCATAGCATTTCATTTACTTCAACAACCCTCAATGCACACAATTGACGATGATTAGTTCTACTATATATCTCATTTCGATTTTAACAATGATTGCACTGGGGGTTGTTGTCGCATGGCTCCTGCGCAAGAGTGCGCTGGTGGCATCGCAGCAGTTGCAAGCCTCGAACCAGGAGCTGCGCCTCCAGCTCAAGGATGCCCAAGACAAGACACAGAGCCTCACAAGCGAGAACTCCAACCTCAAGGCCGAGTGCGCCACAGCGAGCGAGAACGCCCGCATCATGCAGCTCAGAGTGGATGAGCTCAATGGCTCGATTGCCCAGCTACAAGAGCAAATCAAGCAACTCGACGACGTGAAGGACAGCCTCGACCGCGACAAAGCATCGCTCGAGGCTAAGCTCGAAGCCGTGACCCGCACTCGTGAGCAACTTGAGGAAGAGTCGAAACAGACTTTCAAACTTGTTGCCGCCGAACTGCTCACCAGCAGCCGCAAAGCGATGAGCGAGGAGGGGAAAACGAGCCTGGGGCAGCTGCTATCACCACTGAAGGAGCAAATCGACGGCTTGAACAAGGAGCTCAAGCAATATCAGGAGAAACAGGACGTCAACACCAAGTTCTTTGGCAAAGAGCTCGAGAAAATGGTGGCCGCCAACAAGGAGATAACTCAAGAAGCCACTCGCCTGTCGAACGCCCTGGTGAGCAACAACAAGATTCAGGGCGACTGGGGCGAGAGCGTGCTCAAGCGCATCCTCGACCTCTCGGGGCTTGAAGAGAACATCCACTACCAGATGCAGGTCACTCACGACGATGATGGCAACCTCATCACCAGCGACGAGGGTGGCATGCTCAGGCCCGACTGCGCGCTGTTCATGCCCGATGGCAAGAACCTGATTATCGACAGCAAGGTCTCGCTCACGGCGTTTGTCGACTATGCTAACGCCACCACTGCCCTTGAGCAAGAGCAATCGCTCAAGCTGCACATTGCATCGGTGAAGCAGCAGGTTGACCTGCTTGCCAAGAAAGACTATACCAAGCAAGTGAAGAACGCGGCCGACTTTGCCTTGATGTTCATCCCCAACGAGCCTGCCTATCTTGCCGCCATGCAGGGCAACAACCAGCTGTGGGAATATGCCTACCAGAAGCATGTCGTCATCGTGAGCCCCACCCACCTGCTGAGCGTTGCCCAGCTGCTGATGCAGCTGTGGTCGCGCGACAAACAGAACAAGAATGCCGAAGCCATAGCTAAAGAGGTGATGAAGCTCATGGACAAGCTCGACGCCTTCAACGAAGACCTGAACAAGATTCAGAACGGCATCGACTCGATGCAGAAAAACTTCAACAACGCCAAGACAAAACTCGAAGGGAAAGGCGGCATAATCTCTAAGGGCACCAAAATCAAGCAGCTTGCTGGCTTGAAGACACCACAGCTCGAAGAGTAAGGCTAAAACCTTGCACAGCAAAGAAAAAACAACGATGTCATGACCAACAACAAATACGCCATAATCCTATTGCTTGCAATGATGGCAACAACCGTCATTGCAGCGGCAGGAGCAACACTCGCTGGCGACACCACGAGCCAGTATCTGCTCATGCCGTTAGTCTTCGACAAGCAGCAATCGCCGTCGCTGCATGGGGGCAGCTCAACAAGTTTTGCGCCTGGCCTCAAGCTCAACAACCGATGGCTCGACCGCGCCATCCAGGACCACAACCGCATCAACCAGATGCGCTACCAGATGATGATTGACAATCCCAACCTGGTGCCATTCAACGAGAGCACACTGCCACAGCCGCCCAAGCAAGTGGTGGTGGAGCCCGACCCGTCGAGTGCAGAGCTCAAGGTAGAACCCGAGATTGTGAGCGGCGAACAGTTCAAGCCCGTCGACCGCCGCGAAGTGAAGATGCACAACTGGCTTCACACCTTTGTGGGCAGCCTTCATGGCACCCAGGCCTACATCAGCAACAACTGGTATCAAGGCGGCGAGAACAACCTCAACTTGCTGGGCGACATACAGTGGGACTGCAACCTGAACCAGAAGCTGCATCCCAAGTGGCTCTTCAACAATACGCTGCGCTATCGCCTGGGCGTGGCCACCGCCAAGGGCGACAGCCTGCGCAACTACAGCATCAACGAAGACAACTTCCAGTTCAACTCGCAGCTGGGCTACAAGGCAGTGAAGAACTGGTACTACTCGGCATCCATGATGTTCAAGACCCAGTTCTTGAACAACTATATCACCAACACACGCGACCTGGCAGCGTCGTTCCTCTCGTCGGGCGAGCTGAATGTGGGTCTGGGTATGACCTACGACTACAAGGACAAGGACGGCTACAAAATTCTGAACATATCGATAGCGCCACTGTCCTACAACATGAAAATTTGCCGCGACATCATAAAAATCGACCCCACCAAGTTTGGCATCGACGCCGGCCATCACACCAAGCACAGCTTTGGTTCGACTTTTGAGATGAAATTTGAGTGGAAAATCACTCCCAGCATCAGCTGGAAAACTCGCGTCTATGCTTTCACCGACTATAAATATGTTCAAGGCGACTGGGAGAACACCTTCATATTTGCGGTGAGCAGCCACCTGAACACCCAAATTTTCACCCACCTGCGCTACGACAAGTCGCGCCCGTGGAACAAGGACTGGAAGTACTGGCAGTTTAAGGAAATCTTGAGTTTTGGACTCACCTACCGCTTTGCCACTAAATAAAATCAAGGACAATGACACGACGAGCGCTGCTTTCTTTATTATTAATGTGCTGCATAGGCCAGGCATGGAGCAAGACTGTACTGCCCGAGCAGAGCGTGGTGGTGCCAGGCTTCAACGAGCAGATGGCCAAGCAGCGACTGCTCGAAACCGACATGCAGCCCATGGAGGGCATCTGGTACTATCCCGCCGAAGACATGACCATCGCCATCGAACGATGGCAGCCCGAGCCATCACACAAAATGGGCTACCGGTTGCTGCTGGTGGCCAGCAACGACCTGGAGCTGCTGCCAGGCACCGTGATTGGCTACATCGAGGAGAGTGCCGTCGACACCAAGTTCAGCCTGTGGCTCTATAGCCAGCGCAACAAGGTGACCCTCGTGGGGCCACTCGAGTGTGTGGCAACACTTAACAATGACGGTACCACGCTCACTTTCGACCCACCGCATTGGGAGGTGAAACTAAGGGCCAACTTCGCCCGCTTTCTGCCCACTATCTTCCGGGGCATCTCCATCTCTCCGAGCATTGAGCAAGAGAAGCTCCCCATAGGATTCAAGAAGATTTTTCCTGCCGATGGCAATGGCAACAAGTTTAACAAGGTCAGATACTTGTAAGTAGGAAGCGGTAAGTAGGAAGTGGTAAATAGTAAGTAGTAAGTGTTAAGTAGAATGAACTCCTTTTAAGATATGAAGAAAGCACGCATTGCAATATTAATAACACTGGCGGCAGTAGTGACGATGGCCGCCGCTCGCACACGCACCACCCAACATCAGCTCAAGAACAACTCGCAGGTGATTGAGGAGATACCCACAAGCACCATCCCCGACTCACTCTTGACCGACATTGAACCAAACGCCATCACCCTCAAGGGCTTCAGCAAGAAGGCAAGCGACTCGCGCGAGTCGTTCTTCGTGACCAACAACACCAATCATCGCATTTCGCACGTGCGCATCCTCATGCGCTACATGCAGATGAATGGCGAGATGCTGCATGAGCGCGTGGCCACCGTCGAGGTCGACCTCAAACCCAAGGAGACAAGACTCGTGGCAATAAAGACCTTCGACGTGCAACGCCTGTTCTACTACTACGCTGGCCCCAAGCCCCGCAAAAGCGCCACACCGTTCAAAGTGGCATTTCGTCTCGTGGGCTACGACATCCCAGTAGGAAGGTAGGAAGTGGTAAGTAGGAAGTAGGAAGTAGGAAGTAAGAAGTAAGAAGTAGGAAGTAGGAAGTAAGAAGTAGGAAGTAAGAAGTAGGAAGTAAGAAGTAGTAAGTGATAAGTAATAAGTAGTAAGTAATAAGTAATAAGTAATAAGTAATAAGTAGTAAGTAGAGAGTCGCAAACTCATGTCACTCTTGTACTTCATGTCTGTGATTTTTTGGACAGGAGTAACAGGAGGACAACGCTCTTGTTTCTCTTGTACTTCATGTCTCTGAATTATTTTAGACAGGAGAAACAAGAATAACAGGATAGCAACGCTCTTGTTTCTCTTGTACTTAATGTCTGTGTTTTTTCCTGATTTTTCTCTTGTTGTTAATGTTGTTTGATATCCCAGGTTAAATAAAATTTATGGTCAATTCATGGCTATTGGTGTTAAACAAAGCGCCTGGTCGTTGTTGACCTGGCGCTTTTCGTTTTCAAGAGTTAAGTTCGATGGAGATTTACTCACCCTTCTCGAGTTTCTGTTTGAGCTCGGCCAGAGCGTCGATGTCGCCCAGAGTAGTCTTCTCGATGTTGCTCGACGAAGCCACTGGCTGATCCTCGGGCTGCTGCTTGCCGGCTGCCTTGCGTGCCTTGCGTGCCTCAGCCTTCTGCTCATCCTCGAAGATGCGGCTGTGGCTCAAGATAATGCGCTTAGCGTCCTTGTTGAACTCGATAACCTTGAACTGGAGCTTCTCGTCCTGCTTGGCGGGAGTACCGTCTTCCTTAACAAGGTGCTTAGGAGTGGCAAAGCCTTCAACTCCGTATGGCAGGCTGATAACAGCGCCCTTGTCGAGGAGCTCGGTGATAGTGCCCTCGTGGATGCTGCCCACGGTGTAGATGGTCTCAAAGTTGTCCCAAGGATTGTCCTCGAGCTGCTTGTGGCCAAGGCTCAGGCGGCGGTTGTCCTTGTCAATCTCAAGAACCACAACCTCGATGTCGGCACCAATCTGAGTGAACTCGCTTGGGTGCTTAATCTTCTTGGTCCATGACAGGTCGCTGATGTGGATAAGACCGTCAACGCCTTCCTCGAGCTCAACAAACACACCAAAGTTGGTGAAGTTGCGAACCTTGGCAGCGTGCTTCGAACCAACGGGATACTTCTCCTCGATCTTGTCCCAAGGATTCTCCTTGAGCTGCTTGATGCCAAGCGACATCTTGCGCTCGTCGCGGTCGAGGGTGAGGATCACGGCCTCTACCTCGTCGCCCACCTTCAGGAAGTCTTGAGCGCTGCGCAGGTGCTGCGACCAGCTCATCTCGCTCACGTGGATAAGACCCTCTACGCCTGGTGCTATCTCAACAAATGCACCATAGTCGGTCATCACAACAACTTTACCCTTAACCTTGTCGCCCACCTTCAGGTTCTCGTCGAGCTTGTCCCATGGATGTGGTTGCAGCTGCTTCAAGCCCAGAGCAATGCGCTTCTTCTCCTCATCAAAGTCGAGGATAACAACGTTGAGCTTCTGGTCGGGCTCCACGATGTCGGCAGGGTTGTTAACGCGGCCCCAAGAGAGGTCGGTGATGTGGATAAGACCATCAACGCCACCCAGGTCGATGAACACACCGTAGCTGGTGATGTTCTTAACGGTACCCTCGAGCACCTGACCCTTCTCGAGCTTGGCGATGATTTCCTTGCGCTGCTGCTCAAGCTCGGCCTCGATGAGAGCCTTGTGCGAAACAACAACGTTCTTGTACTCCTGGTTGATTTTCACAACCTTGAACTCCATTGTCTTGTCGACAAACATGTCGTAGTCGCGGATGGGCTTCACGTCGATTTGGCTGCCGGGCAAGAAGGCCTCGATGCCAAACACGTCAACGATCATGCCACCCTTAGTGCGACACTTGATGTAACCCTTGATGATTTCATCATTTTCAAGCGCTTGGTTAACGCGTTCCCAGCTCTTGGCAGTGCGTGCCTTCTTGTGCGAGAGCACGAGCTGACCCTTGCGGTCCTCTTGGTTCTCAACAAAGACCTCAACGGTGTCACCCACCTTCAGGTCGGGGTTGTAACGGAACTCGTTGTAAGGAATAATACCGTCCGACTTGTAGCCAATGTTAACCACTACCTCGCGCTTGTTGATTGAGATAACAGTACCTTCAGTTACTTCTTTGTCCTTGATAGCGCCAAGCGACTTGTCGTAGGCGGCTTCCAGAGCCTCGTAAGACTCATTTTTTTGGGTTTCACCCTTTTCAAAGGCATCCCAATCGAAGTCCTCGAGGGGTGAAATTGGAGAATTTTTTAATTCTTCGCTCATTTAAATAGTTAATAAAAAAGTTAATAATCACAGGTCTCTCAGATTCGTTCCCGAGAAACGCGACTGCAAAGGTACACATAATTTTCTATACAACAAGCGCTTTGCCCACATTTTTTTCAAAAAAATGCTCCTGTTACACTCTTGTTTCTTTTGCACATCATGTCTCTGAATTATTTTAGACAGGAGAGACAAGAATAACAGGATAGCAACACTCCTGTTTCTCTTGTACATCATGTCTTTGAATTATTTTAGACAGGAGAGACAAGAATAGCAGGATAGCAACACTCTTGTTTCTCTTGTACATCATGTCTCTGAATTATTTTTAGACAGGAGAGACAAGAATAACAGGATAGCAACACTCTTGTTTCTCCTGTACATCATGTCTTTGATTTTTTGCCACTCCTGGCGGAGTGGAAATTAAAGAGCCTGCGGCTCTAAAATTTTTATTTTAAAATTTTCCGGGACTATTTCACTAAAATTTTAGCGCGAAGTGCTTACATAATTTTAGTGCGCAGCACTTTAATTTCGCCCAAAGGGCGCCCCCTCCTTGTTTTATCAGACACTATTATTTTTTTTGGGGGGGACAGGAGCAACAGCACAACAAAGGGCCGCCCCGGACGTGGGGTGGCCCTTTGCGCTATGGCAGTGGCGGCGGCTCACCTGCGATGAGCACTCACGTGCCGCGCTACTGCACTTGATTTACTAACTACTTTCTAAAAAGTCAGCTCATTCACGGCCTACTTGAAGACCTTCTTCACGCTGGTAGAGCTGCCGTTGCTGTAGCGGGTCACAACAATGTTGATGCCCTTGAACGGAGTGCTGCTCACCTGACCAACGCTGTTGACATACTCAACGCCCACAACGTTGCCACGGTAGCCGTCGGTATAAACGCCGTTGATGGCCGTGACAATGTTACCACCACCAGTGAGGTTCATGGGAGCCACTGTGTAGCCGCTGCCGCCGGCCTTGAGCATGGGAGCGCCGCTGACGCTTGCGGTGGTCACTATTGCGTCGAACTTATAGATCTCGTCCTTTACAAGCTCTACATCAGCGAATGGCACAGGAGTGCCATTACCATCGGTGTTGTAATCCCAATTGAGGTTGCTGATCACGCCTGGGAAGCCACTATTGGTGGGCACGATGAACTTATAGCCGTCCCACATGGCAAAGGTGATGCGGCAGATTTCCTGAATCTTAGGATTCATGAAGAAGTAGTAAGGCTCGTTCAGCCCGGTCTGAGCACCAGGCTGGCCAAGGTTGGCCTCAACAAAGTTAGATGTGCAGTACACGTTGGGGGTGTAAGCGGCTGCGGCGCCCTTAACGAAGCCCTCGCCATTGTCGGTCACCTCAATCATGTAGTTGCTGTTGTCGACATACTTGCCGGTGATGCTACCACCAGTGATGATGCAACCCTTCACTTCGGCGGCCTTAGAAGCTCCACTCTGGCCAGTGAGCTTGAGAACTACCCAGTTGCTCTGATCCCATTCGCCTGCCTGTGCCGGACCAGTCATGTCGGCATTGCGCATGAAGTCGATTTGGTCGCCAACGGGATTTGTGGGATTGTTAGAGTGACCCAGGTCTTTACACCACAGATAAACGTCATTCTCAATCAAGCGATAGTCAACAGCCACCAGGTCGTCACTGATAGTGTAGCTCTGGCCCACAACGCCACCATCCAAGCCAGTGCTCTCAATCTGAGCAAGAGTCTTCGCCTCAATTCCAAGTGTGGTGAACAATGTAGAAGCTGTCCAAGCACTGGAAGCGATTTCGTTCACACCCTGAACTTGTACCTCATAGGTGGTTTCAGGAGTCAAGCCTGTTATAGTGTAAGGACTTTCAACGTCATTGACATAAATCCACTCAAAAATTGGTGTTGGATTGGGCACAACAACCTCAATATCGTCCAAGTAGACTGTCATCATGTCGTCACTGTCATGATGACGGAAAACAATTTGACCAATTCCAGAATAGTTACTCAAACTAAAAGTATACTCTTGATGGGTTGTTCCTGGGGAGATTCCTGTTTGAAGAGCCACAAGATGGTCCTCTCCATCATTATACATCACATAAACCGAAAACTTATCTTTGTAACGACTGCTTTTGTTCCAAGCTTTAAATTTGAGAGTGCCGCCAAGTGTTACATTAGGCGTTATCAAATAATTATCGGGGGTGAGAGAACCGTCAGAACTGGTCCAACTATCAGAATAGAAGCATGCATCAGTGTTGCTGTCATTAGTATAAGTAAGACCCCAGTTTTTGCCATCGCCGTCAGCATCATTTATAACAAATCCTTCAGCAAGTTGATCTTCATATCCCGGAACTGGGAAATCCCATAAACGATTTGTATTAACAATATCTACATATGGACGATAACGCAAGTTCCATGAGTCATTGAATTGACCAGGAGTCCATGTTACTTCTGATGTAGTTGCTGTTGGCTCGGCATTTACGATAGCAGGAATGCCCGCGGGATTTACATCTACTCTATCATTCGAACCATCTAAGGATACAATGAACTCATAAGATTTGCCTGATTCAAATTCAAAATCATCTTGACGGCCGCCAACGTTACCATTTGTTGAAGCAATCCAAATACGATCACCTGGAGTTGGGTTGGTGATACACCAATCATAAGTACCAGCAGGAATCAAGATTGTAACACTAGCGTTGATAACAATGTTTTGGGTTGTAAGAGCGCCATCAGCATTCTCAGGAATCTTGTACTCAAACTCTGCATAAGTAGCAGCTGTTGCGTTTCCACTGGAAGTTAAGCCACCAGTTGTAGGAATTGTAGTGCCATAAGCATTATGATCTGCATCAAGAAGCATTTGATAACCAGACCCATCACCCCAAACATCACCAACTGTCAGTGTCACTTGAGCATATCCATCAGGTACATTGCCATCGTTCACAGTAGCTTTAAGAGAAATGGTTTTAGTCTCGGCTCCATCGCTGACAATAGTTAAAGTTGCGTTAGATGTTCCTTCATCAGCACCCTTAAAGGTCACATTCACGTTGACTGGAGAAGTCGTGCTAATACTCGATACAGGAATAGTTACAGAACCTGTGCCCTTGAGGTTCACATTACCTTTAGAGTTTATAGTAGCATTAATGCCATCTACACTTATTGAGAACTTATCATTAGGATCATTGAGTGAGACAGTAACATCACTGGTAAGATTACGACCTGTAATTGCTATTGTTTTTGTTTGGCTATTTCCTGCACTTGCAGAGAATGACAACGAACTTGGATTTACGTTAATATTTGGGCCAAGTGCTCCTGCAGGAGGTGCAATACCGATAATCATTGCCTCACCATAATTGAAAACAAAAGTGCCCGACTGACCGGTAGCACCAGTGGCGGTGGTGAAGTTGTGTAGTGTGCAGTAGCCGTTGCTGTCGCCGCTCCAACCCCAGTTCACATAATATTTCCCGTTACTGTCGCAGCCAAACACGTTAAAGGCATGACCCGAAAGTTGATTTTTAGTGTAATCATATGCAAGATACTCAATGGGACGGCCAGCATGCAGTTCAGCAAGCATCCATTCGTTCCACTGTGCATCGGTGTATTGCTGTGGACCATTACTGTAACCCGACCATGATGAACCTTGAAGTTCAGTGAGCAACAGGTATTGCGCATCGGTGTAACCCATATTTAAAACTCCTTGGTAAATCTCTGGATCGTTGGCCCCACTGGCACTGGTTCCATAACTATAATCAGGAATAGCCTGACCAGCATAACGCATCAGCCAAGCCACAGCATCTTTCTGTGCAGTGGTAGCACTGTAGTTGGAAGGACCAGTATATTCATCTATGATGTTGCTCCAGTCGGCAGCACGTTCAGGCAGAGCTGCAGCGGCGATTCCGTTAGAACTTGATATAGCAGCTACAGCAGGGAATGTTGTAGGCCATTTCCACTTGTAGTAACACATAGCCAACGAGGTTGCAGGACAACCAGTAACAGCATGCTGGCTGCCACTGGTAGGACATTGGTTATTGTATGGTGCACTCTGGTCCCAGTTGGCGTTTACCAATGGAGCAACCGCTGTTGTCGCCTTTGGTGAGTAGTTGTTAGGCACCAAAGTGCCAGCCTTGAGACCGTCAATCTGATACTTGTACTTGTTGAGCATCCACTGCATTGCAGGTGGAATGTCGTCAAGGTCGATTGTTCCCTCCTCACCGTACATCAGAATTTCGGGTGCAAGGTCGTCACCTGCAACAACGACATAGGATTTGTCGGCATTGAAGATGTAGTAGTCCACCGCAGCTGGATTAAACACCGAGGGTTCGGCTTTGGCAAGTTTGAGGTTGCTTGCTGCATCAGCCCTCAAGAGCCCATTGGCCACTTGCTTCGACATGAATGACCTGGCCACGCTTTGCGCTTTAGCCAAGTCTACGTCGGCTGCCCAGGCTGTGGTGCATGCCACAACGAGGGCAAGAGTTAGTAATAGTAACTTTTTCATCTTTGTTGAACAATTTAATTTTATAGTAATTTCAATTAATTTTATGATCATTATGTGATAGTATTATTTTACAAAAGGCTATGGAGAAGGCTAATCATGTAAAATAAGACAGGAATAAATGTTTTTTCAAAAAAAGTTGTGCAACCAATGGTCGCATCTAAAATAATTGGCAAATATAAGCGAAATAATCGAATCTCACAACAAACGCTGTAATTTTTATTATAAAATGTAAAAAAAGAGGCGCGTTTTACCACAAATAGTAGCGAAGCAAGAGCGTTGCACTCCTGTTACTCTTGTCTCTCCTGTCTAAAATAATTCAGAGACATGAAGTACAAGAGAGACAAGAGCGTTGCTATCCTGTTACTCTTGTCTCTCCTGTCTAAAATAATTCAGAGACATGAAGTACAAGAGAAACAAGAGCGTTGCTCTCCTGTTACTCTTGTCTCTCCTGTCCAAAATAATTCAAAGACATGATGTACAGGAGAAACAAGGGTGTTGCTCTCCTGTTACTCTTGTCTCTCCTGTCTATAATAATTCAGAGACATGAAGTACAAGAGAGACAAGAGAAGTGCCCCTCCTGTCTCTCCTGTCTCTCCTGTCTACTACTGTAGAGCAGCTTACTAATTCACTATTCCATTCTACATATAGAGCTTGTTGTTCTCGAAGTCGACCTCGCTCTCGAGCTGCGACACGAAGTCGTCGAGCACATCTTGCTCCACGTCGCCCAGGTTGAACTCCTTCTCGGCATCTTTTCGGATGAGAGCTATCCACTCACGACGCGCCGCCACATAGTCGGCATGAATGCGCTCCACGGCCTCGGCGTCGATGTTGTCGATGCCATAGTAGTCGAGAATCATGCGATAGGTCCACGCCCAGCGATACTCGTTGTAGTTGTTGTGGATGGCCTCGAAACGGCCGAGCACGTCCTCAATCGAGGCGAGTCTGCCAGTGACAATGTCGTCGATGAGCCGCTGCTCCTCGCTCTGCGGGAGCAACATTCCTGAGAGGTCGATCCAGTCGCCCTCGCCCACCGTGCTCGACGGCACCACCGGGCGGTGACGCTTGAGCACCGCGCCCATGTAGATGCGCAAGGCCAGGTCGTAGAAGCGTATGCCCTTGCGCAGCAACGGAGCCTTGATCACATACTCGTGATAGTTGTAGGTGCTCACGTTGTCGCCACTGGCGGCCCTGAGGTTTTCCAGAATCTTCTTGCCACGCAGCACCTCGCCAATGGAGAACGGACTGAGCCAGTCGAAGTTGACAATGCTCTTGCGGTCGGCCGCGCGCCGCTTGTCGCGCTTGGGCCACTTGCGGATGTCGCGGTAGAGGCCCACGGTGGCAAAGTTGCGCCCAGGCACCATGAACATGGTGTCGCCGTAGGCAATGAGATAGGAGAAGGGCAGGTCGCGCGTGTCGGGGTGATACATGAGCTTGCCAAACAGCACGCTGAAGGTGCCAATGTTGGCCGGCATGAGCAGATAGGCACCACTGGCGGTCTTGGTGCCGCGCTCGAGGATGCCATAGTGCATGGGGCCCATCTTGTAGGCATGGTTGCTGAAGTTGGTAGCCGAACCTGCATTATAGAACGAGAACTGGCCACCAATCAAGAGCGAACTCTTGTGATGGCTCACGGTGAACGGTCCGCAGAAGGCGGCGCAGGCCTCGCCATTCGACATGTAGCTGTTGGCAAAGAACACGCTGCTGGCTGCGGTGAAACCGTTGCTCAGTTCGCAAGCCTCGCCCACCATGCAGTCCACAATCTTCACGCTGTTGATTATCTTGGAACCGCCGCTGATGATAGAGTTCTCGCAAATCACACCTGTGCCTATTGTGATTGGGTTTTCGACCGAGCTCGAGATGGTGCAGTTGCTCAGCCTCGACGCGCCACTGATGCGGCATCCGTCGCCCACGATGGCATTGGTAATCTCGTTGGTGTTAATGATAGTGACTTTGTTGCCAATGGTGCTGCACTGTGGCCGCTTCTTCTCGATGAACTTGTGCACCAGAGCTGTGAGTGCCTCGAGAAAGGCTCGGTTGCCAAACTGCTTGACCATGAGTGCAGCGAGCTGGCTGTTGAGGCCGTCGAAGAGCAGCAGGTTGCCCTTGCCCACCTCGTTCAGCACCGAAATGAGGCCGCCCTGGCCGTAGGTGGCATCGCTGCGGGTCTCAATTGTGCACACGTTGCTGATGTGGCACTCGTTGCCAACCATCACATTGTTCATGTAGTTGCCTACGTTCTCGATAAGGCAGTTGTCACCAATGGTCACATTCCTTAATGTGGCATTGTTTATGCCACAGCGCTTCACAAATCCCTCGCTCACCTCGATGCTGCCACAGCATCCTCCCAGGTGAGCCCACCCGTAGAATGTGACGCGATGCAGGCAGTTGGTGTCAAATCCTCGTGCCACAGCCACTTGGTTCCAATCCTCGGCTTGGCATCCGTTGGCAATTAAAACATCTATCTCTTGTTGGTTAAGATTACGGTATTTGGTCATTACACTTACTTTTTATTTCGTTAATTTAGGCATGCAAAAATACACACAACAAACCACACTATCACAAAAACAAGACCCCTTTAACCTTCATTCCAAATCATAACCAACTTTTAAGGATAGTTTTTACAAGAAACCTCTATAACATGCAAAAAAATTTTACTTATCGGCTATTTATTTATATCTTTGCCAATAATTAATAAATATTTATTCATCAAGATACTATGACAAATATCCGTTTTGTATTACCCATCATGACTATCGCTCTGATGTCAATGACAATAGTTGCTTCTTGCACGGGCGGGAGCATAAGCATGAAAAAGTCGATTCAGGCCACTACCGACAGCTCTGCAACCCATGCCACCGACACACTGTGGAACGATGAGGTGCAGAGTGAGTTTTTCGATGCAAAATTTGGCGATCCCGCCGACTCGGTAATAGCCAATTTCTCGAACTACGGATTCATCCTGCTCGACAAACAGAGCGATGACAACACACTGATCTTTGGCCACAAGTCAGAATATTACTCCTTTAGCGACATGCGCTGGGTGAACCTCACCGTGTACCTTACCGATGGCAAATTCAGCTCCATTTCTTTCTACACACCACGCCAGAGCAAAGCCGAGGCGCTGAAAGACTTTGACCAAATAATTGACAACATCTCAAAGAAATACAAACTCACAAACGTTGAGCCCGACGACACCACGATGTATAAGCTCAAGCGAGCCTACACCAAGTCGGCACTGGTAGCAGGCGTGGGCTGCTACTCTTATTTTGACCAAGACAGCGTGCGATTCTACACCACATCGCTCGACTTCACCGACACCAAGCTGTTTAAGGAAACCGACGACCAGTAACAAGCAAAATGAACCAACACTCGAGCTTTCAGTCCTAATCAATGAATGAAAACTATTAAGAATCATGAATATCACTTTGAAAAAAGCATCATGCAGCAAGACACTGCTTGCAACATTAATAATGCTGCTTGCAACACCTGCCATGACGGCCCAGGACGACAACGAGCCTAAGCCCAATCTGTTCACCATCGATGCCGAGCTCATGACACGTGGCGAAATCAGGCGCGGCGGTCTGCCAAGCAGCGAAGACGATAACGACAACGCTGCCAATTTCATACTTGAACGCACCAGAATTGGGCTCGACTATGAGCGCAGCTTCCTCAAGGCCCACGTCACAGCTCAGCACTCAGCAGTGTGGGGACAGGCAGGCAAGGGACAGTTCACCATCCATGAGGCCTGGACTCAGCTCACTGCACGCAATGGCTTATTTGCCAAAGTAGGACGACAGGTGCTCAGCTACGACGACGAGCGCATCATAGGCTCAAACGATTGGGCTGTGGCGGCACTATCGCACGACCTGCTCAAGCTGGGCTGGGAAAACCCCTCACACAAGATTCACGCCATGTTAGCCTATAACCAGAACGGAGAGAGCGTGAACGGCGGCACCGACTATATTGGAGGTGACAAACCCTACAAGGTGATGGAAGCGCTGTGGTATCACTACCAGCACCCCAGGGTGCCGATAGGCGCGTCGCTGCTGATGATGAACTTAGGCATGCAGAGCACACGCGACGACTCCCCCCACAAGACCTACAACCAGCAGCTTGTGGGCACCTACCTCAAATATTCTCCCACCAACTGGAGCGCCGAGGGCTCATTCTACTACCAGATGGGCAAAAGCGAGGAGGGCATCGACATCAGAGCTTGGATGATGAGCGTTAAGGGCACCTACAAGCCCAACCACCAGTGGAAACTCAACGCTGGCTACGACTACCTCAGCGGCGACAAGGACTTTGCCGTGCCTCAAGGGGGAGCCATAGGCCTCGTACAACACAAGACAATAAAGGGCTTCAGCCCGGCCTACGGCTCTCATCACAAGTTCTATGGCGCAATGGACTTCTTCTACGTCTCGACCTATGTCAATGGCTTCACACCTGGCTTGCAGAACCTCTATGCCGGCGTTGACTACAAGCCCATCGGCAAGATAAACATAGGCGCCACCTATCACTACTTCCTCACCGCCACCAAGCTTGAGTATGCCCACCGCCCCTTAGGACATGAGATTGAGCTCAAAGTGAGCTACAACCCCATCAACTTTGTTACCATCGCAGCAAGCTATTCCTACATGCGCGGCACCGAGACCATGGAGTATCTCAAGCGCGTCGACAGCAACCGCGACCTGCACTGGGCATGGCTGAGCGTGACCATCAAGCCCACATTCTTGAGTCATAGATTTTGAAACAACGCACACTTAACATTTAATACTTAACGCTTACTCAATGAGGGATTTGTTCGGTAAAATAAAGAATTTCATGCGTGGCCGCACGTGGCTCACCATGATAATACTGGTCGTGGCTCTGCTGCTGGAGCTCATCTCGGCAGTGCAATACTATTACACCAAGAGCATCCTTGAGGATGAGCTCGAAGCCCGCGCCGCCAGCGAAATCGTGAACAAGGCCATCCTTGTCAAGGGCATGCTCAACACCACCGAGACTGTGCTCAACAGCCATAAAGACGACATAGCCGACCTTATAAAAAATCAAGAAGACATAGGCGAGACTATGGAGACGATAGTAGAAGCTAATCCTTACTTCAAAAGCCTGGGACTTGCGTTCAAGCCTGGATATCACAAAAATGCCAATGAGCTCTTCGAGCCTTTAGCTCATAGCATGAACGATAAAATCATTGTGAGCGAAAATGTAGCCAGCCACGGCGGACATGACTACACAACCATGGAATTCTATACCGGACCCGCAACCACTGGCAAGCCCTACTGGAGCGACCCCTACATCGACACTTTAGCTACCCCCCACGAGCTCATCACCACCTATTCCATCCCCATCAAGGACTCTCGCGACAGCTTGGTTGCAGTTGCTGGCATCGACCTGTCGCTCAAGTGGCTGACCGACACACTGAACAACCGCCACATCTATCCGTCATCGTTTTGCCTGCTTCTCACCGAAAACGGCGAACCCATCTCTCAGCCTGTCGAGAGTCATCCGCGTTACTGCGACTTTGACAATGCCGTCAAGCTCATAAATGACTCTAAATCCCAGCGACGAGTGGTGACCAACACCAAAATCAACGTGATTGAGTTTAACAGCGAAAAAGACGGCGAGGAAGCCTGTGTTTTTTTCCATCACATGAAAGGCAACCCTCACTGGCAAGTGGCTGTGGTGTGCTACGACAACGAAGTGTTTGGCAAACTTGAGATCATGCGGGTGAGAATATTCCTGCTCATGCTCTTAGGCTTTGCACTATTAGGTTATATCATCTACCGTTTTTTAAAGAACAATCAGCAGCTCATGCGCAGCGAAAGCGACCGGCAGCGCATCGAGGGCGAGCTCCAGGTGGCAAAACGCATACAGAGCGAGATGCTGCCCGCTGGCCACATTGATCACAACAACATCCTCTTAGCTGCGACGCTGGTAGCCGCCCGAGAGGTGGGTGGCGACATCTATGACTATTTCTCGCGCGACGACAAGCTGTTCTTCACCATTGGCGACGCAAGCGGCAAGGGTGTGCCGTCGGCCTTAGTGATGTCGGTAACTCACTCGCTGTTCCGTGCCATAGGCGCTCGCGAGAGCAATCCCACCCGCATCATGCAACTGATCAATCATGCAGTGTGCCAGGGCAACGACTCGAGCATGTTTATCACATTGTTCATTGGTGTGCTTGACTTGCCCACTGGTCGCCTGCACTATTGCAACGCTGGCCACGACACTCCACTAATGATAAGCGAAAAAACTGCAAAACTCGATGTCAAGCCTAATCTGCCCCTTGGAGTGATGGAAGACTGGCAATACGAAGGTCAAGAGACCAAGCTGCAGCCAGGCCACACCTTCCTGCTCTACACCGACGGGCTCACCGAGGCGATGAATGTCAACAGCCAGCAGTTTGGCCTCAGTCGCGTTATTTCACATGTGGCGAACCATCCTGACCAGGAGCCCCAGCAGTTGCTCGACGAACTGCTGCAAGAGGTGCATACCTTTGTCGGCGATGCCGAGCAGAGCGACGACCTGACCATGCTCGCCATTAAATACACACCCACTACCGAGGCAGTTGTTGCACAGCGCCAGCTATCATTTACCAACGATCTGAGCCATGTGGAGCGTGTGAACAAGTGGGTTGAGGACTTTTGCACCGAACTGGACATGGGCGAGAGCGACGCCACCAGCATGAAGCTTGCAGTGGAAGAGGCTGTGGTGAACGTCATCAACTATGCCTACCCCGAGAACACCACTGGCCCCATCACCATCGAGGCCAGTGCAACAGCCACTGCACTGAAATGGATAATAACCGATAGTGGTGTGGCTTTCGCTCCCACCGATGCCCCCGACGTCGACACCTCGCTCAGCGCCGAGGAGCGACGCATTGGCGGCCTGGGCATCTTCCTGGTGCGCCAGCTCATGGACACTATCAACTATGAGCGCATTGACGGCCACAATGTGCTCACACTCACCAAGAATCTTTAGAACACTCCCATTCCTATTAGCGATATACAATAGAAAGGCTGGCACTTTTGGTGGCCAGCCTTTCGTCATTACTGATATTTGGATTTAGTAATTATTCGCTCTTGCTGTGCGAGAAGTAGATACCGCCACAGAGCTCAATCTTTCCATTGAAGGTGTCTTTGTAACCAATCATGGTGAGATTGTCCTCAAGCTCGATGCCTGCTGTAGCGAGCCAGCCCTTGCGGTTGTCGCCAGTTGCACCATAGCCAGAATAGCAACCATAGACGTAGAGGCTGTTAGTGCCATCGCTCAAGTAAAGGTTGCCATAAGTTGGGTTGTCGATGCTTTCGATAAAACCAGTTAAGCGATAATAAACGGTCTTGTCGTCGGGCTTGGTAAGGAACTCAGCGATGCTGATATCGGTCACTGGGATGTGGCTCTCATACTGCGCTTCCTTCATCTGTGGGTTGCCGTTGTGCGAGCTGCGCTTTCCTACCAATGTCACGATGTCGCCTTCCTTCAGCCCCAGAGCCTCGAAATCGCCCTTGGCACCGATGCCATAGACATAAACCTGCTCGTCGGTCCAGTCACGCAGATACACGTTGCCATATTGAGAGTTGGCCACCTTCTGAATCACGGCTGTGATGCGATAGAGTGTGGCGTCCTCATCGGCCTCGAGGAACTCGGTGCAGTTAACCTCTACAATAGAGCCAGTTTGCTTGATAGTTGCAGTTACAGCGCTCTCTTGCGAGCCGTTGCTGGTCTTGAAGGTGACCTCAGCGCTGCGGTCGCCACCAGCGTTAGCGCCAGCATGGAAGGTTACGGTGGGGTTGCTGCCACCAGTGATGTTGCTGATAGAGAGCCAGCTCTTGGCTGTCTCTGGAATCTCAACGCTCACGCCGTTGCCCTTGCTGGTGAGGTTAACTGTCACGTTACCACCCTCAAGAGGAATAGTTGCGTCCTCGGGGTCGATGCTCTCAACCTTGAGCAGTGATTTCACCAGCTTAATAACAGAAACATCCACGAGCTCGGCAGCACCATTATAGAACTTCAATGGACCCTCAACGGTGATGATGTCGCCTTCCTCGATGCCCCAGTCGGCAATGGGGAAGCCCTTGGTCTTGCCACTCTTGTTGAGAGTGCCGTAAATCTGAAGGTTGCCAGTGCCATCGTTGATGTAGAAGTTGCCATACTCCAAGTTGTAGATGTTGTTAACGGCACCTGTGACGCGATAGGTCATGCCCTCGTTGCCAGCGGCAACCTCGGCGCAAGTGGCAGTCTTAATTTCCGACAGACCCTGAAGCACCTTGATGTGTTGCTTGCGTCCTGCACAAGAGATGGTCAGGTCGACAGAGCGTCCGTTAAGAGCTGCATCGGCCGAGAAAGTCACCTCGGTCTCACCGGCACTACCCTGCTGTGGAGTGATAGTGAGCCAAGAAGGAATATTCTCAATATCATCAAAGCTCCACGAGTCCTTGGCAGTGACAATAATCGATGTTGAGCCACCTTCCTTGTCAATGGCTACATAAGATCGCGACACTTGAATCTCGTCGAGCAAGGTGATCTTGTCGTCGTCGGAGCAGCTTACCAGCATTGCACCGATGAGTGCGATAAATGCGGGAATAAAATATCTTAGTTTCATAGTTAGGATATTGCTTTAATTAATTAGTTGAAAATATACTTAACACCAATTGCTACGCTCCAGCACTGACCAATTGCATGGTTAGGAGCCCAAGTCATAGTGTCGCCATTGATAGCGGCGGGAGTAGAGAACAATGGATAACCCTGTGCATCAACGCCCTCATACTTGAGGATGCGAGCCTCGCTGCCAATCTCGGGGTTCAGGTACTTGCTCACACCCCAGCTCGAGTTGAAGAAGTTGAGAACGTTCTTCATGTCGAAGCTCAGCTGGATAGTGTGCTTGGTGTTGCCTGCACGGAAGTTGAAGTCGTGCTTGTAGCCAAGGTCGATGCGGTGTACCCAGGGGCTGTAAACGCTGTAAGCCTCGGCATACTTGCCCTGGTGGTTCTTCAGGTAGCCGTCGTTGTGAACGAAGGCCATGAAGCGGTCACGGTCGCTGGTGCTCTTGAAGCGGAAGTCGCCAGCCTCAACCTCAGCGTCGGTTGGGACGTAGATGGCATCGTAGGCATAGCCGTCGCCGTTCATGTCGTTGGTGGTCATGTAAGAGTAGTTGTAGCCGCCACGCCAGGTCTCATAGATGAGGCTGTAGTGGTTGCCGCTGCGGTCGTGCAGTGTGGCGCTTGCGATGAAGCGGTCGGGGGTCACATACTGCGAGTTGTGCAGCTTGATGTTGTTGGGACCCTCGCTGGTGGGCACGTAGGTGAAGGCACTCTCGGCAGCCGAGCCTGGCATACCGGTGATTTCCTTCGACACGGTGTGGGTGTAAGAAGCCATGAGGCTTACCCAGTCGGCAGGACGTGCGGTGGCCATGATGTTGGCGCTCCAGCCGTAGCCCTTGCTGGTGTTCTCGAGGACGAATGCCTTGGTGCCTGTGCGGAATCCTGCAGGATAGATGGGACGGTTGTCCACACCATTGAAGCGAGCAAAGCCACCCACGTTAGGAATTGACCAGTCGCTGATCGAAACGCCATTGACAGTCTTGTTGAAGATTGCCTCGGCAGTTACAGTGAATGGGAACGAAACAGGAATTGCATAATCGACTGCGATCGAAGATTTCCACACCTGTGGCATCTTGAACTTGGGATCTACACCGTTAACGGCCGAGGGCACTGTACCATCCTCGGGCTTAACAGTTTGGGGATAGCCCATGTCGAAGAGCTTCTGCTGCAGGGCAGCGATAGTTGCATGACCCTCGCTGTCGGTAACGAGACCGCCGGCAAACTGGTTCATGTCGGTGTTCTTCGCATTGAGCTGAGCTTGGTACTGAACCATACCGCCGTTGGTGGGCATGTTGGTGAAGAATACCAGTGGCAGACGACCCGAGAAGAGGCCTGTTCCACCACGCAGCTTCAGGCTCTTGTTGCCAAACACATCGTAAACGAAGCCCACGCGTGGCGAGAATGTAACGCTACTGTTAGGCCACTTGCCAGTGTCGATGTTGCGAACGTTACCATCCTTGTCGTAGTAGTTAAGTGCGAGGATTTTATTGTTAGTCATAAGGTCCTTGTTGTTGAAGAAGAGACCGTCGATGCGCAAGCCATAAGTGAGTTTGAACTTGTCGTTCACGTTCCACTCGTCCTGACCATAGATGCCAGCCTTGTTAAATTGCACGCGGGCAGCGGGATGGGTCTCACCATCATAACCGTAGGTCAAGCACACTACTTCGGGGGCGGCACCGCCAATGAAGTCATCAACGCTGGCATAGCGGTAGTAACCAGTACCGTTGCGCATGTACTGGTTGTCGGCCATTTGGTGCTCGAAGTTGATACCGGCAGTGATCTTGTGGTTACCGGCATAGTAAGTGATGTCGTCCTTAATGTTCCAAATTGTGTTGTGAACGGCATTGTTCCATGTGAAGAGCTCATAACCAAGGGCCATGTAGTTGCCGTTGTTTCCAGTGCCATCCTGAATGTCGATGAATGGGAACTCGCTTGAGTTGGTGCCACGCACGTCGTCGAGCTTAGACCAAGTGGCGAGGAACTGGTTCGACAGGTTATCGGTCAAGCGGCTGTTGAGGTCGAATGAGAGCGAGTGAACCAGGTTCTTCATCGAGTACATCGAGTTGGCAAATATCATAGAGTACTGTGAAGCACGAGCAAAGCTCGAGCGAGTGCCACCATCCATCGAGGTAGCGTTGGCAGCGTTCCACACATTATTTTTAGTGTAGTTGTAGCGCAGTGCCAAGTGGTGATCGTTGGTGATGTTCCAGTCGATGCGGGCAAGCAGCTTGTAGTTGCTCTCGTCGGCAGGGAAGTCGGTGAAAGAGCCGGTGTCATAGCCGTACTTGTCCATCACGTGCTTTTGAACGCGCTGCATGTCGGCGATTGTAGTGCGCGAGAGGTAGTTGTCGGCGTCGGCCACTCCGTTCTCCGAGGCGCGCCAGCGGTTGGCAACGGTAGGAACCTTCGACATCTCACCGTTAACGAAGAAGAACAGCTTGTTCTTGATGATTGGGCCTCCCAGGGTGAAACCATAGGTGGTAACGCGGTCCTTGGCACGAGCACCGGCAATTTGCTCGCCGTCTACTGCGTCGCCGCGCATGTTCTCGTTACGATGATAGATATAGGCACTTCCCTTAAAGGTGTTGTTACCACTCTTGGTAATAGCATTCACACCACCGCCAATGAAGTTGGTCTGGCGAACATCAAATGGCGAGATCACTACCTGCATCTCCTCGATAGCGTCGAGCGAAATGGGGTTGCCACCACCAGGCAGGTTGCTGCTAAGGCCAAAGTTGTTGTTGAAGTTGGCACCATCCACGGTGAAGTTGGCGGTACGTCCATCCACACCCGCGAAGCTCATTCCGTTGCCGCCGTAGGGCGAGAGGCGAGTCACGTCGGTGATGCTGCGAGTAACTGTTGGCAAGCTGGTAATCTGCACATTGTTGATGTTGGTTGTTGCTCCTGTCTTCTCGTTTGAGAATTTTGAGGTCGAAGCAGTCACCACCACCTCATCGAGCTGATTAGAGCTTGTGGTCATGGCCAGAGTCTGCATGTTGTAGGTCTCACCAAGTTCAAGCATAATGCCTGATACCACTTTGTCGTTATAGCCAATGTAGGACACTGTGGCAGTGTAAGGGCCACCGGTGCGCATACCCTGAATGTTGAAACGTCCGTCCAGGTTGCTCACCGAGTTGTACTCAGTACCCGAGGGCACATGTAGCAGTTTTACCACTGCGCCAATGAGGGGCTCATTGGTTTCGTCCACGACTACACCTGTCAGCGACGAGGTAGTAATCTGCGCATTAATCGATATTGCTGATGCCAGCAACATCAATAGCGTTGAGAAGTAAAATCTTTTAAGCATAGAATGATTTAGATTAATAAAAAAAATATAAAACAGTTTTTTCAAATAGCCAGTTGAGAGTTACTTATATTACTAAGGTGTAAAAAAAGCGACACACCGATATTAGACTTTACTCTAATAGCGGTGCGCTTCCCATACTTAAAGGCTCAAAGTTCGTCATAAGCGATATTACATAGCCAGCAGTGTAGCGTTGACTGCCAGGAATGTGAGTATCAAATATTAAGAACTTGTAACGAGCCATTTCTTTGAACCGTAGTCCTAATTTTAGTGCAAAGGTATTGATAATTTCACTAACATGAAAATCATTTTAAAGGGTTTTTTCCACATTAACCATTTTAACTAAAATCATATCTGTTTTTAACAAAGAGGAGAACAAGGCTCCATTCAGAGCCCATAACGCCGTTATCAGGGCTAAACTGCAAAAGTGCGTTAAAAGTGAGAGCAAGATGCGGTGGGTTCTTGATTTTTGAGTAATTTTGCACAATTATTATTATAAACACCATATATGCAGATAATAGACGGAAAAAAGATATCAGCTCAAATCAAGCAAGAGATAGCCGCACAAGTAAGTGAAATTGTTGCAGCCGGACATCGCCGCCCAAACCTGGTGGGCCTGCTCGTGGGTCACGACGGTGGCAGCGAGAGTTACATGGCCTCGAAGACCAAAGCCTGTGAGCAGTGCGGGTTTGACTCGTCGCTCATTCGCATGGACGAGACTGTAACCCAAGAGCAGCTCATCGCAAAGATTGAGGAACTCAACAACGACGAGCGAGTGGACGGCTTCATCGTGCAACTGCCACTGCCCAAGCACATCAGCGAGCAAGACGTGATCGAGGCCATCGACTACCGCAAAGACGTGGACGGCTTCCACCCCATCAACGTGGGCCGCATGATGATAGGTCTGCCATGTTTCAAGCCGGCCACACCATCAGGAATAGTGATGCTGCTCGACCGCTACGGCATCGACACTCGCGGCAAGCACTGTGTGGTGCTGGGCCGCAGCAACATCGTGGGCAAGCCCATCGCCAACATGCTCATGCAGAAGGCACAACCCGGCAACTGCACCGTGACCGTGTGCCACAGCGCCACCCCCAACATCAAGGAGCTCACCCTGCAGGCCGACATCCTGATTGCCGCCCTTGGCAGCCCTGAATTTGTTAAGGAAGATATGGTAAAAGAAGGTGCCGTGGTTATCGATGTGGGAACTACCCGTGTTGAGGACAAGACACGTGAGCGCGGATGGCGCTTGTGCGGCGACGTAGACTTTGAGCGCGTGGCACCCAAGTGCAGCTACATCACTCCTGTGCCCGGAGGCGTTGGCCCCATGACCATCGTCTCGCTCATGCACAACACCCTGCTTGCAGCCACTGGAAGAGCATACTGATTAAGTAGTAAGTGTTAAGTAGCAAGTAGTAAGTGTTAAGTAGCAAGTGTTAAGATTTTTTCGCTCTTAGCTGCTCTTAGTCACTCTTAGTAGCTCTTAGTAGCTCCTACCATTCCTAAAAAAAACAATTAACTATAAAACCAACCTAAATAAACAACATGAACCGACTTATTGAATGTGTGCCCAACTTCAGCGAGGGCCGCAACATGGACGTGATTAACCAAATTACCGACGTTATTCGCCAGGCTAAAGGTGTGAAACTACTCGACGTGGATCCAGGAGAAGCCACAAACCGCACTGTGGTAACCTTTGTGGGCAGCCCCGAGGCAGTGGTTGAAACTGCTTTCCAGGCCGTGAAGCGCGCTGGCGAGCTCATCGACATGCGTCAGCACCACGGTGCTCACCCACGCATGGGTGCCACCGACGTGTGCCCACTCATCCCCATTGCCGGCATCACCCTTGAGGAGTGTGCCGAGCTGGCCCGCAAGCTGGCCGAGCGCATTGCTGGCGAGGCTGAGATTCCATGCTACTGCTACGAGGCAGCAGCGTTCACTCCTGAGCGCCGCAACCTGGCCGTGTGCCGCAAGGGCGAGTATGAGGCACTGGCCGAGAAGTTAACATCAAAGGATGGTGCCCCCGACTTTGGCGCACGTCCCATCGACGAGAAAGTTGCCCGCACCGGCTGCACCGCAGTGGGCGCACGCGACTTCCTTATCGCCACCAACTTCAACCTGAACACCACCAGCACCCGCCGTGCCAACGCCATCGCATTCGACGTTCGCGAGAAGGGTCGCCCCGTGCGTGAGGGGAACCCCATCACCGGCACTCCCAAGAAGGATGAGAACGGCAACACCATCATGCAGCCTGGCACCCTCAAGGGCACCAAGGCCATTGGCTGGTACATCGACGAGTATAAGATTGCACAGGTGTCGATGAACATCACCGACATTAACACTACCCCACTCCATGTGGCATTCGACGAGGTTAGCCGCTGCGCTCAAAACCGTGGCATCCGCGTCACCGGCACCGAGATTGTGGGCTTGCTGCCCAAGCGTTGCCTCATCGAAGCCGGCAAGTACTTCCTTGAGAAGCAGCATCGTTCTACAGGTATCCCCGAGGGCGACATCATCGAGATTGCCATCCACTCTTTAGGCCTTGACGACCTCAAGCCTTTCGACCCCAAGGAGAAAGTTATTGAATATATGATTCAAGACGACAGCGCCAAGAAGTTAGTCGACCTCACCGTGACTGGATTTGCCGAGGAGACCTCGCGCGAGTCACCAGCTCCTGGCGGAGGCACCATCTCGGCCTATATGGGCGCCCTGGGCGCATCGCTCGGCACAATGGTTGCCAACCTCTCGAGCCACAAGCCCGGCTGGGACGACCGATGGAAAGAATTCAGCGACTGGGCCGACAAGGGTCAGGCTATCGCCAAGGAGTTGCTCCACCTCGTTGACGAGGACACCGAGGCCTTCAACCGCATCATGGCAGCATTTGGCATGCCCAAGAAGACCGACGAGGACAAGGCTGCCCGCAGCGCCGCTATCCAGGACGCCACCCTCTATGCCGCTCAAGTGCCCCTGCGCACCATGAAGGAATCGATGAAGGTGTTTGAGATTTGCCGCGCCATGGTCATGGAAGGTAATCCCAACAGCGTGAGCGACGCTGGTGTGGGCGTTCTCGCCGCTCGTGCCGCTGTGCTTGGCGCTGGCATGAACGTGAAGATTAACGCCGGCTCTCTCAAGGATCGCGCCACAGCCGATGCCCTCATCGCCGAAGCCAACGAGCTCATCAAGAAGGCCAACGCCGAGGAAGCTGACATCACCGCAATTGTAGAAACTAAATTATAAATAATCTAGAACATCTAGTTACATCTAGAACTTCTAGAACTTCTAGCAAATTATAAAACAATGACAAAAGAAGAATTCATGGCCGACATCAGGGCTGGAATACCCGATGTGCTACCCGAACCAATGCCTTATGATCCCGAGATAAACCATGCGCCCAAGCGCAAGGACATTCTCAACCCCGAGGAGAAGAAACTCGCATTGCGCAACGCGCTGCGCTACTTCCCCGCTAAGCACCACGCCACACTGCTGCCAGAGTTCCGCGAGGAGCTTGAGAAGTATGGCCGCATCTATATGTATCGTCTGCGTCCACGCTACGAGATGAAAGCTCGTCCCATCGACGACTATCCACACCGCAGCCGTCAGGCGGCAGCCATCATGATGATGATTCAAAACAACCTCGACAAGGCGGTTGCTCAGCATCCTCATGAGCTTATCACCTACGGCGGCAATGGCGCCGTGTTCCAGAACTGGGCACAATATCGCCTGGTGATGAAATACTTGAGCGAGATGACCGACGAGCAAACTCTCGTTATGTATAGCGGTCATCCACTGGGACTTTTCCCATCACACAAGGATGCTCCACGCGTGGTGGTAACTAATGGTATGGTAATCCCCAACTACAGCAAGCCCGACGATTGGGAGCGCATGAATGCCCTCGGTGTCAGCCAGTATGGCCAAATGACAGCGGGCTCTTACATGTACATTGGCCCTCAAGGCATCGTGCATGGCACCACTATCACAGTGCTCAACGCTGCCCGCAAGGTGATGGGCGATGAGCGCGAAAAGCGCATCCCATTGTTCGTCACTGCAGGTCTTGGTGGCATGAGCGGCGCTCAGCCCAAGGCTGGCAACATTGCCGGCGTGGTGAGCGTTACAGCCGAGATTAACCCTCTTGCTGCACGTAAGCGCTACGACCAGGGTTGGGTTGACGAGTTGCACGAGAACCTTGACGAGCTTATCCCTGCAATTCGCAAGGCTGTTGAGGAAAAGCGCGTGGTTTCGATGGCCTATGTGGGCAACGTGGTTGACCTGTGGGAGCGTCTTGCCGACGAAGGCATCCATGTTGACTTGGGTAGCGACCAGACATCGCTGCACAACCCCTACGCCGGTGGCTACTATCCCGTGGGCTACAGCCTCGAGGAGTCGAAGCGCATGATGGCCGAAGAGCCCGACCGCTTCAAGGAGTGCGTCTTTGAGTCGCTGCGTCGCCAGGTTACAGCTATCAACCGCCTGACAGCCGATGGCATGTACTTCTTCGACTACGGCAACGCCTTCATGCTCATGGCAAGCCGTGCCGGTGCCGACATCATGAAGGATGAAACCCACTTCCGCTATCCAAGCTACGTGCAGGACATCATGGGCCCCATGTTCTTCGACTATGGTTTCGGTCCTTTCCGCTGGGTTTGCACCTCGTGCGATCCTCACGACCTGGAAGTTACCGACCGCCTCGCTGCCGAGGTACTCGACGACATGATGGGAACCGTGACCGACGACATCAAGGGTCAGCTTGCCGACAACCTGCACTGGATTCGTGAGGCTGGTAAGAACCACCTCGTAGTGGGTTCGCAAGCACGCATCCTCTATGCCGACTGTGAAGGTCGCACCAAGATTGCCTTGGCATTCAACGACGCCATTCGCCGCGGCGAGATCAGCAAGCCTGTTGTCCTTGGTCGTGACCACCACGACGTGAGTGGTACCGACTCGCCCTTCCGCGAGACAAGCAACATCTACGATGGCTCGCAGTTCTGCGCCGACATGGCAGTGCACAACGTGATTGGCGACGCATTCCGCGGTGCCACATGGGTGAGCCTGCACAACGGTGGCGGTGTTGGATGGGGCGAAGTCATCAACGGTGGCTTCGGTATGGTTATCGACGGTAGCGAAGAGGCCGACCGCCGCATCCGCCAGATGCTCCTGTGGGATGTGAACAACGGCATCGCCCGCCGCTCATGGGCTCGCAACAATGGCTCAATGGACGCCATCCGCCGCGAGATGGAGCGCACCCCAGGCCTCCAGGTGACCATGCCTAACCTCGTAGACGACGCCCTCCTCGAGCAGTAATACAAAAACACATCATTAACAAAACAGCCTTCATCTTATTAATGAAGGCTGTTTTGTTATTCTAAAGGGAGTATTAACGATTGTCTTTGTTTTGTGCTAAAGCTTGTTTCACGCTTGATATATTACTTCGTGACACTGGTATTGAATCATTACAATACTTTATTAGCAGTTGCATTGAGCCAACCTTTGAAATCACTTTCTCAACTTGCCATAGATTTACCAGAAAAGCCCGATGGCATCGCACCACCATAGGATAATCTATCAGCATCTTTTCCACTTGCTTAGATGTTACTCGAAGCATATCACTCACAACTTTACCTTCATGGATTTGCAAAACTTTCACATAGTTTCCCACCGACTCTGCATAAAGCAAATTGGGGACATGTAAAGTTACCACATCACTAGTGGTGCCTGAAAGTTGAATAGTTGATACAGGTTGAGCATTTTCGCTGTTTAGAATCGTCTTCTCCTGTAACTTGACAACACTCTTCTCTTGCTGCAATCGCTGCAACTGTTCATTCATCTGCTTCATTTCCTCAAGTTCAGCGGCAAGATACTTGCCTCGAAACTTGAAACGCCAGTAAATGCCAATGAGAAATGAGCAAAATGCCATAATCACAAGTGTCTCAAAGAAATTGCCCCATGAGAGGTGATTACCGTCAACCTTGTCGCTGAGCACGAAATGACGATACAGGCATATCATGAGCGAGACGAGCGGTGTGTTGATGAGCTGGAACCACAGGTTGCGACTAATGATATAATCCACCCCACGATCAAGAGAGCCAGGTCGTTTGAACAGGTAAACCAATATTGCCTCGGTGAGAATGCAGGACAATATTCCCAGACCTCCTACCACTATCAGGTGTGCATAGGCTTGCCACTGCCACACATCAAGGCCAAAAGGCTTGAAAATTGCCAGTACCACTACCGCAAAACACACGCTGATAATGCGAATCTTTATTGTTTGTCTCTTTTCTCCATTCATAACAATTACAAAGATAGTATAAAACAACATTACAACAAAAACTTTCATCACATTTGTGCTTTTCGTCACTCTTTTTAATACCGTTCGTCACAATAGTGTGCAGAATATCCCAGAAACTTGCTGAAACTGTAATTTCGCCGCAATTTTGCAGTCAAAAAAGCGCAGGCAATTCAGCACTGCATGCAAAAAAGAACGACTATGACACGACGAACAATTATTGGAATCATTTTTATTTTTGCCGCCATGATGAAACTGGTGAGCATGTGGAGGATTTTTCACCTCGACTGGTTCGACTGGATGTGGCAACATCCCTGGGCAGAGTATCTGGCTCCTGTTCTATTACTTTTTATAGGCGTTAAGCTCATTGTGAGCAGCTACCAGCGCAACCCCAGTCAGTGGCTCCAGCGCCCACTACCTCAAGGAGAAGTCGGCAAGCGAATTAGCTGTGCTGTGAGATTTGGAGGCGACGAGTACGTTTACCACGGCGAGCCGTTTCATGGTGCATACCTCTATGCTTTCTTTGGGGGCTTGCGACTCGACTTGCGCCAAGCAGTAATCACCGAAGATGAGGAAATAGACATCCACACCTTTGCCGGTGGCATTGAGTTGATAGTGCCGGCTAGCGTCAACATTGAGGTGAAAAGCCGCAGTTTCATTGGCGGAGTGGGCAACAAAACAGTAGGTCGATCTATAACCGGCGCTCCCTGTCTCCACATCATCGTCAGTAACATTTTAGGGGGGGTGAGCATTAAGGATTAAAAAATTGAGATTAGTGAAACAATTTAATATTCACGACAATGAAAAACAGCATTATTATTACAACAGTTGCAGCTATCATTATCTCGATAGCTTTGGGCGTGAGTTTAGGCAGTTGCGTTGCTACACGCGACTCAGCGAAAATAAACAAAGTGGAGATGGGCATGACCAAGAGCGATATCCAAAACCTGCTTGGCACTCCCCTATTCAAGAATGCCAACGAGACTGGCGAGGAATGGGGCTACCGCAAGCTAGTGGGCGAGATTGCAGGACCTGAGTCAATGATATTCGTCGTTACCTTCGACAACGACGGCAAAGTAATCGCCTACAACTCGGTCAAGGATCACCCCTACTATCACCCTTATTGAAACAATGAAGACTGAGATTAATCCACAGGACAGCAATCGCCAAGAAGCATTCAATCTCTGGATGTCATCGCCTATGCCAATGGTCACTCTTGTGAAGACCATGGAGGTGGCAAAGCTTCTGAAATATAGCAAAAAGCATGGCATGAGTTTTAACATGCTTCTATGCTGGTGCATCGGTAAAGCGGCAAGTCAAGTTGAGGAGTTCTATGTGCTGCCCGAGCATGGCAAGTTATATAAATATGACTGCCTGGCTGTCAATGTGATTGTGAAAAACAAAGAAGGCGGCATCAACTCATGCGATATCCCATACACAAATGACTTGAGCCGTTTCAACCACGATTACATGACCTTGACACAATCGGTGAACCAAAACTGTAAAAGCAGTTTCCACGAGGAGGCAATGGTAATAGGCACATCGGCAATGATTGAAACTGAATTAGATTGCATCGTTAACCAATATGCCAAGGGACTTAACAATCCCATGGTCATGTGGGGGAAATATCGCAAAGGGTGGTTCAAAACCACGTTGCCCATCAGTTTTCAGTTTCATCATGTGCAGATGGATGGTGCCCATGCCGGGCGATTTTTCGCTATCTTGCAAGACGAAATAGATAAACTGTAACACTTGGCTATGAGGCGGTCATTACATCTAACGAGTGAACAAAGCAAACAATATGTATAATTAAAAAAATAAGGTAAAATGAAAGATTTTGTTTTGAAATTTACAACCCTTATGACTATCATGATGATAGCATTGAACGTTAGTGCTAAAGCACCCGATGTTAATGGCAAAATTGTTGACGAGAATGGCGAACCAATGCCATTTGTCAACGTTGTGATGCTATCGATGCCAGACTCGGCCTATGTGCAGGGCGGCATCACCGACGAGCAAGGCGCATTTAACCTTACCGCCCTGCAAAACGGTGGACTGGTAAAGATTTCTTATATAGGTTATCAGACATTGTATATCAACTCAAGCGCTGTTGACCTGGGCACTATCACTTTGCTGCCCGAAGCCACACTGCTGGGCGAGGTGGTAGTGGTGAGCAAGCTGCCCAAAACGCGTGTTAAGGGTGACGCCATGCGCACCACCATCGAAGGCACTATCCTTGAGAAGGCTGGAACTGTGGCCGACGCACTAGCGAGGGTGCCATCGCTCGAGGCTGAGCGCGACGGCGGCGTGAAGGTGCTTGGTCGAGGAGATGCCGAGGTGTATATCAATGGCCGCAAGGTTCAAGACATGAACGAACTCTCACGCCTGCGCTCCGACCAAATTGAGCACGTCGACGTGATTCAGAACCCTGGAGCACGCTATGCTGCCTCAACTAAGGCAGTAGTGCGCATCCAGCTCAAGAAAGCGCAAGGTGAGGGATTTAGTTTCCAGAACAACCTTAATGGAATGTACCAATATGGATACACCATTGCCAACAACCTCGACATGAACTACCGCATCGGTGGCTTAGACCTTACTGCCTCATTCTGGGCAGGACGTTACGGACACGCCAAGCAGTTGCAGGAAAACGAGCTTATCTACTACGTTGGGCCCGACCACATTAAGAGCGTGACAACTCAGGAAGGCAAAAACATCTGGAAAGGCTGGTCACCACAATTGCAGGTGAACTATATGTTTAACGAGAACCATAGCTTGGGAGCGTTCTATAAATATGACCGCCACCCAGGCACCGATTTCAGCGACATGTTCTATACCGACAATTATGTGAACGACATCCTGACAGAGCATTCCGAGAGCGACATCAGTCAAAGTGACACCTTCAAGAAGCATATCTTCAACGCCTATTACAACGGCAAGATAGGCAAACTAGGCATCGACTTCAACGTGGACGGACTCTTCGACAAAACCGAGACTCCGGGCAGCACATTTGAGACTGCAACATTGGACACAGGAGAGACCTCACATCGCAGCATTGAGAGCAATACCCGCAGCGGCAACGACTTCTGGGCAACAAAACTCATCTTATCCTACCCTGTGTGGAAAGGCAATCTGTCGCTCGGTGGAGAGTACTCACACAATCATCGCACCGATGCCTACACGTTTACCGCTACCGACGCCGTGCCTGTGAAGACAACCGACACCAAAATCGATGAATCGTCGACAGCAGCATTTATGGAATATGGAAGACTATTTGGGCGAGTGTTTGCACAAGTGGGACTGCGCTATGAGCACCTAAAGAACGACTACTACAACTTTGGAGTTCGCGAGGACGAAGTGTGCCGTAACTACGGCGACTGGTTCCCCACCGCAGTAATCTCCATGCCCATTGGTGACGTGCAAGTTTCGCTTTCTTACCGTCGCGACATCCAGCGCCCAAACTATGGCAGCCTCACCAGTTCAACAGTGTATATCAACCGCTACACCTACCAGAGTGGCAACCCCTACCTGAAGCCGACCTACACTCACAGCCTCGTGCTCAACACTGCCTACAAGTGGATGAACCTCACCCTTAACTATGGTCGCATCAAGGACTGTGAGACAATGTCGACAGAGCCTTATCCCGGTGCCGACGATCCACTGGTAAGCCTCGTGCGCCCAATCAATAGCACCGAGGATTTCAATCAATTGTCAATCAATTTTGTGGCAAGTCCAGTGATTGGCTGCTGGCATCCACAGTGGAGCGCATTCGCCGTGTTCCAGAATTATAAGACTCCTTGCGCCGACGGTTCAATCCTCACACTCAACCATCCCTATGTGAACCTCGTGTGGCAAAATGGTATTGAGTTGCCAAAAGGCTTCCGTCTGAGCGCCGTCATGGTATGGGCGTCACGTGGTGACTACAACAACTTCCGCCTTACCAAAACCCGCTTCAACACAAGCTTAGGTGTGCAACGCGACTTCAGCTTGGGACGAATGGGAACACTGACAGCCGACCTGCGTTGCAACGACATCTTCAACACCAACAAAACTGGTGCTGTAATCTACGGCATTCGCGAGATATCAACTTATAACCCCGCCCGCCGCACCTTCATGCTCGACCTAACCTGGAAATTCAACACCACTCAAAGCAAGTACCGTGGCGCAGGCGCAGGAGAGAAGCAGAAAGCGAGAATGTAACCTAGCTTCACAATAATATATTCAATGGTAATTCACGGAAAACAATTATTCGTGAATTACCTATTTGTAAAACAGTTTACTTACTATAGTTTTTTATTAACTTTGCAATCAAAACAAGCGACTACTATGAAGATAAGATTAGAGCAACCAAGTGACTACCGCAAGGTGGAGAACCTCACACGAGAGGCGTTTTGGAATGTGTATCGCCCAGGATGCTATGAGCATTTCGTGCTCAACCAGTTTAGGAACAACCCTGACTTCATTCCCGAACTCGACCTCGTAATGGAGGAGGACGGCATGATAATAGGCCACATCATGTTCTCAAGAGCAGAACTTGTGCTTGACGACGGCACTCACCGACAGTCATGGACTTTTGGGCCCATCAGTATCCACCCCAACTATCAGCTCAAGGGATACGGCCTAAAACTGCTCTATTACGCGCTTGACAAAGCACGCGAAATGGGCATTGGATTCCTGTGCATGGAAGGAAATATCAACTTCTACAAGCATGCCGGCTTTGGCCTTGCTAGTGAGATGGACATCCATTACCATGCTGAACCCCGCGATGCCGAGGTGCCCTATTTCCTCGCACTAGAACTGATTCCCGGCTGGCTGAAAAGCAATGGAATAACTGAGGCCACCTATTGTCCGCCAAAGGGTTATTTCGTTGCCGAAGCCAATCCAAATGCCTTTGCCTCCTACGAAGCCACATTCCCTGCTAAAGAGAAAACCATGCAGCCAGGCCAGTTGCCACAATTTTGCCAGAGCTGCGGCATGCCATTGACCAAAAACGAGGACTGCGGCACCAATGCCGACGGTAGCACATGCTTCGACTACTGCAAATACTGCTACAAGGATGGCAAGTTCCTGCAGAACTGCACAATGGACGAGATGATTGAGCATTGCGCTCAGTTCGTTGGCGAGGTCAACAAGGGCCTGCCGCATCCCATCACTAGGGAGGAATACATGGGTCAAATGAAGATGTACTTCCCCCACTTGAAGCGCTGGCGCAAGGATATTACTATCAATGAGGCGATTCCCAAGAATCCAGTTCTGGCAGGAGTGAGAGATCTTATTGCCAAGATGGCCGACACATTGCCCGTCACCTATATTTCATCGGTGGATAAAGAGGGATGTCCTTGCACTAAAGCCATGCTGTCACCGCGCGTGCGTGAAGGTATCAAGACATTCTATTTCACCACCAACACCTTCTCTCTGCGTGTGGCGCATTACAAAGCTAACCCCAAGGCATCCATCTACTTCTGTGATGCCGAAGGGTTCAAGGGCATGATGCTACGAGGCTCCATGGAGGTGTTGACCGATGCTGCCAGCAAAGAGATGGTCTGGCGCGAAGGTGATACTGAATACTACCCCGGAGGCATCACCGACCCAAACTATTGCGTGCTGAAGTTCACGGCAACCGATGGCCGCTTTTATAGTGATTTCTATCCCCGCAGTTTCATCATTGAGGAATGATGAACAACAGGGCACTTGTCGTTATCGACATCCAGAACGACATCACCAAGCACTACAAGGACATCATCGAGAATATCAATGCTGCCATCTAATGGGCTGTAACTTAGGAGATGCACATTGCTTATATCAAGCATAATAACACCACCTCCGCCTCGCGGACTTTCAAACCTGGCAGCAAGGGGCCTAAGAGCTAATGATGGCCCAAGAGCAGCCAAGCTCTGGTGCGGCGGGCTATGTTCTCGCGCAGTTGCTCTCGATAGAGCCAAATCTCGCGCGAGTGATAGTTACCTTCCTTGCCAATGAGCGGCAGCACATAGTCGGTTCCTGTAAAGCCGTCTACAAGCAATAGCCGCGTCGCTGGGTCAAGACGCACTGTGAGTGTGTCGACCTGCTGCTCGGCTTCGGGTTTCGCTGGCGACGGCACCGTCACAAGCGTGGCTGGTGTGGCATCGGTGCACCAGTTCACTGGATTGATAGCCACAGCATTGTCATCACCCAGTCCATGCACCACGCAACCGCTATCACGCACCGAATTGTAGGCTATAGTCACACCCGTGTCGTCGGCAGCACGAGCAGGCACGATGCGATGGCATGAGTCGAGCAACGACTGCGGGATGTTTACCCCTATCGCATAGGCCGCAACCATGCGGCTGCAAGTGACGCTGTCCATCTCCTGCACGAGTTGCAGCACCGCCATAGCGCCCTGGCTGTAGCCTGCAAGCACAAATGGGCGGCCATGATTCATGTGGCCAAGGTAGTAATTGAATGCTCGGCTCACATCTTCTAATGCCACCGGCAAGCGCTCACTCACCAAGCTATCGTTAGTAAACGACTGCAATGAGCACTGGCGATAGTAAGGCGAGTAGTAGTTGAGGTTACCGCTCAGCAGGCGGTCGACGCCCTCCATCTCACCCGTGAGAGCCACACGCACACTGTCGTTATAGGTGTCGGTATAGTGGCATAAACTACCATCGAGCAACTGATAGTCGCCTGTCTCGGTCGATATCACATAGAAAATATCGGCAGCACCTTGACGATCACTCACAAACCACTGCGAGCGATTGTTGTAATCAGGCACAGGCGGCAACACATCGCCCGCATGAAGAGACGACGACAGCAGCATCGACGCAATTGTCACCAGCACAAGTGCGTAAATGGCCAAAAACCTCATCCTCAACCTTTTGATTAACACTTTAAAATGCACTATTGTTGTCGCTTAGCGAGCCATGAGGTAGATGTCGCGCATGGCTTTGGCATCAAGCACTTCCATCGCTCCCACAGTGATGGTGCCGCCACGCGAGCACTTGTCGACCATGGTATCGATCTCCTGGTCGGTGATGTCGCGACCCAGCAACTCATGGATGCTTGTGGGCATACCTATCTGGCGATAAAACTCCTCAACAGCGCAGATGCCGCGTTCGGCAGTCTCTTCAGGGTGCGAGAAATCGTTAGTGACTCCCATCACATTAACTGCAAACTGCACAAATCGGCTCAAGTGTTTGTCTTTTACGTAGCGAGCCCACGAGGGCCAAATTGCAGCCAAGCCTGCACCATGAGTCACACCAAACAGCGCACTCAACTCATGCTCGAGGCGATGGGTGGCAAAGTCCTTCTCGGTGCCACACTCAGTCAAGTCGTTGTGAGCCAGCGAGCCTGCCCACATGATTTGGGCACGATGGCGATAGTCCTCAGGATGGCGCATCACCACTAATGCCGACTCCTTGACGGTGCGCAGCAGCGCCTCGCTGATGGCGTCGGTGAGTGTCATGTCCTCGTATTTTGAGAAATAGCGTTCCATGGTGTGCATCATGATGTCGGTGGCTCCAGCTGCTGTTTGATAGGGAGGCAGGGTGAAAGTGCGCTCTGGGTTCATCACGGCAAATCGGCAACGGCACAAGTCGCTGTTGATGCCACGCTTGAGCAACCCCTCGTCGGCAGTGATGACGCAACTCGACGACATCTCACTACCTGCAGCGGGGATGGTCAGCACCACTCCAATGGGCAAGCACTGTGCTGGCACAGCTTTTCCTGCCCAGAAGTCCCACACGTCGCCATTGTAGGGCACACCATAGCCAATGGCCTTCGAAGAGTCAATCACACTGCCTCCACCCACTGCAAGAATGAAGTCGACACCCTGAGCACGACACAGCTCGATGCCTTCACGCACCTTCGACAGCAACGGATTTGGCACCACGCCGCCCAGCTCGCAGAAGGCGATACCGGCTGCGTGTAGCTGCTCTCGCACCACGTCGAGCAGGCCCGATCGCTGCGCCGAGCCGCCACCATAGTGAATGAGCACTTTTTTTCCGCCATTAGCAGCCACCAGCTGGCCTATCTTTTTCTCCGATTCTCGACCAAACACCACGCGTGTGGGTGCGTAAAAATTGAAATCCTTTATCATAGATGTAATTATTTTTAATAGTATATAATTTTAGAAAACACTAATTTTCATGAAAACTCAATGTGTGCGGTGGTTGCGCGAGAACAGGCGCTGTGGCAATTCCATGGCAAGGATAATACCCAGCACTATAGCTATGGCAACCTTGCCGGCAAGCAGGCCGCTCTGCATCGAGAGGTCGAACTGCGAGTCGGTGAAATAATAGGTAAACCAGAACACTCCGGCACCTGGCACTAATGGGAAGATGCCACACAGCAGGAAACCCTGCGCCGGAATGCGATAAGGGATGGCTGCCATGCGCGAGACCACACACACCAGAGTCGATGCCGCAAGCGTGGCGACAACAGGAGTGGCATCGCAGTTGCGCACCAGAACAAGGTAGAGAGCCCACCCTATTGCTCCAATCACTCCTGCGGGCACATAGTGCTCGCGGTCGATGCCAAAGAGCAGTGCAAATGCCGCAGTGCCTATGAAGGCGGCAAGAGTCTGCAGCAGCAGGTGAGCAGTGCCCGGGTTGACGGTCATGCTCAAGCTCACCACGCCGCCATGCATTGCACCATCGATAATGAACGACAGCGACACCCCAACCGCTATGCAGAAGAAGCCAAGCATGGCATCGGTCAGGCGAGTGAAGCCGGCAAGGTAGTCGCTGTTGGCAAGGTCGCGCACACCATTAACAAAGGGCACTCCTGGTATCAACGGCATGATAGCGCCAATGATGATGTTGGCAAGACTCTCGCCAAAGTTCATGCGCCAGCACAGCACACACAGCAGAGTGGCCACCAGCGCATTGCACACGCCACCCACAATTTTCGACAGATAGCGGTTGCTCACTCCAAGCACAAACACATAGAGCAGCACACCCACCACCAGGGCAGCGGCACAATCGAGCCATCCACCCCCGAACACGGCACAGAAGCCACCCGCACCAAATCCAGAACCCAAAATCTGCTCCCACGCAGGCTTTTGTGGCGCGTTGCTGATGCTCTCCAATCGCTCGCGTGCCTCGGCAAGGGTTGTTCGCCCATTAGAAATGTCATAGCTCAAGCGGTTGACCGCCACCACCTTCGAGAGCTGAATGCCCCGCAGAGGTATGAATTCGACGTTGGCATAGGTCGACGCCTGAGCACCACTCTTAGTCACCTTGTTGGCGCGGCCAGTAGTAAAGATGCCATTCGACAATACAAAGAAGTTGCCCGAGTCCACACCAAAGTGCGACGAGATGCGACTCATTATGTCCTCGACACGTGAGATTTCCGCGCCATTCTCAAGCAATATATGCCCCGCCTTAGCAGCCACTTCGAGCACCTCGGCAAAGTCAGACACTTCGGCCACTTCGTTATTTATCTTATTATCACCTGTTGTTGTGTTCATGTATCTATTGAATTGGGGCTGCAAAATTCCGAAAGAATCTCGAATTGTGCAAATAATCGACAAAAAATGTGGAACCCACACAAAGCCATTGCGCAATCGGCATCAAGCCACCACATCGTCGAAATGGTCTTGTGCCCAGTCAACAAGCCCTATCACCTTAGGCATCAACGACTCTCCATTGGGAGTAAGAGAATATTCCACCTTGGGGGGGACAACGGCATAGACCTTGCGCGCGACGAGATTATGACGTTCAAGCTTCTTGAGTGTTGCCGAGAGCATCTTCTGCGAGCAATCGCTCATGAAGCGGTGAAGCTCGGTGAAGCGCATCACTCCATTGTCGCTGCTGTATAGCGAGTAAAGAACCAGTAGCGACCACTTGTCGCAAAACTCACTCAGCACCCGCCTTATGGGGCACAACATGTATTCTTCTTTCATCTCTTTCATATTACTTACAATTTTATACAAAGGTACAAATTGCCACTATATTACAAATCGTAATTTAGTTAAATATTGTTATCTTCCTATTTCTTTAATTGCTGACAATCATTATTTCTAACCAAAAAGTAAGTATAGCACCTTTTGGTATCCTCTTGACAGGCAACCACTATTGATGTAATTTTGCAAATGAAAAAACATCATTAATCAACACATAATCACAACATCATGAAAGAGATTAAAACTATTGCAACAGGCGCAAACTTCACAGCTGTGAATGTGGGCAAAATGAGTGAAATAATTGAGCACGAGCTTCCCATGGGACCCGACGTGGTGGTAAAGGGCAAAGTGTTTGCAGGGCAAGCATTAGGAGCCACTGGCAGTGAGCTGAGTTTCCAGACTCTCGTCCCTGGTCAGGACAGCGGATTCCTGCACAGCCACAAGACTCACGAGGAGCTTTATTTTATAATCAAGGGAGAAGGACAATATCAGGTTGACGGTGAAATCTTCCCAGTGAGCGAGGGCACTGTCATCCGCGTGGCACCAGCTGGCAAACGCGCCCTCAAGAACACTGGCACCACCCACATGATCATGCTCTGTGTTCAGTACAAGGCCAATGCCTTTGGACCCGACGACAGCCCCATGACCGACGGCAACATACTCCCCGACCCCCTCAAGTGGTAACTCCACCTTATTTTAAAAAACATAACAAGGCGTCGCCGACAGCAGTCGTGAGCGGCGCCTCATTATTTTCATGAAATGGAATAGCATGAGCAACATTAAAATGAAAATAGATGACCATTATTGCACATTGGAAATATTATGCGTAACTTTGCACACCGAAAAATAAGAATACACAATTAACTAAACTCTTAACATAAACATTATGATTCATTACATTAGCGCCGAACACCTCTCGATTGAGCGTGTGGGCGAGATTATTGAGAAGAACATAAAGTTGGCACTTAGCGACGATGCTAAAGCACGCATCACGCGCTGCCGCAAGTATCTCGACGAGCAAATAGCAGCAAGCGACGTGCCAGTGTATGGAGTGACCACTGGTTTTGGCTCGCTGTGCAACGTGAAGGTGAGCAAGGACCAACTCTCGCAACTGCAAATCAACCTGATGATGTCGCATGCCTGTGGCGTGGGAGAGCGTGTGCCCAACGAGATTGTGCGCATCATGTTGCTGCTGAAGATTCAGTCGCTGAGCTACGGATACTCGGGCAGCAAGCTCGACACCGTTGAGCGCCTCATCGACTTCTTCAACGAGGGCGTGATTCCAGTGGTTTACCGCCAGGGCTCACTGGGTGCCTCGGGCGACCTCGTGCCACTGGCTCACATGAGCCTGCCATTAGTGGGTCTGGGCGAAGTAGAATATGAAGGCAAAGTGATGCCTGCCGCCGAGCTTCTCAAGCTCAAGGGATGGAAGCCAATCGAGCTGGCAAGCAAGGAAGGCTTGGCACTGCTCAACGGCACTCAGAACATGAGCTCGTTTGCAGTGTGGGCGCTACTGCAGGCTGAGCGACTGAGCGACTGGGCCGACCGCATCGCTGCCATGTCGCTCGACGCCTACGACGGCCGCATCGAGCCATTCACCGAGGCCGTTCACCTCGTGCGTCCCCACAAGGGCCAGCTCGAGACTGCCGCTCACATGAAGGAGCTGCTCACCGGTAGCGAACTCATTGCTTGCCACAAGGAGCACGTGCAGGATCCTTACTCGTTCCGCTGCGTGCCTCAGGTTCACGGCACAGTCAAGGACACCATCCGCTACGTCAAGAGCGTTATCGACACCGAGATTAACAGCGCTACCGACAACCCCACCGTTTGCCCCGACGACGACCTAATCATCAGCGCCGGCAACTTCCATGGCGAGCCCATCGCCATGCCAATGGACTTCCTCGCCATAGCGCTGAGCGAACTGGCCAACATCAGCGAGCGCCGCATCTACCGCCTCGTTTCGGGCACTCGCGGCCTGCCCAGCTTCCTGGTTGCCAATCCTGGCCTTAACAGCGGCTTCATGATCACCCAGTACACCGCCGCCAGCGTGGTAAGCCTCAATAAGTCGCTTGCCGCTCCATCGAGCCTCGACAGCATCCCATCGTGCCAAGACCAAGAGGATCACGTGAGCATGGGCGCCAATGCCGCCATCAAGCTCTATAAGGTGGTTCTCAACACCGAGCGCGTGCTCGCCATCGAGCTCTTCAACGCTGCCCAAGCGCTGGAGTTCCGCTTCCCCAAGAAATCGTCGCCTGTGATCATGAAGATGCACGACGACTTCCGCAAGGAGGTGCCCTTCATCAGCGACGACGTGATTATGTATCCTCTCATCGAGAAAGCAATCCAATTCATTCGCCGATGAAACTTCTAATTAACAATATCGCCACCCTCGCCGGTATCGACGGTGGGGGTGTGCTTAAAAGATGTGGCCAGGAAATGGCTCAGTTCGATGCCATCCACAACGCATGGATGCTGGTGGAAGACGGCATCATAACCGAGTTTGACACCATCGACAACCGCCCTGCCCCAACCCAGGTCGACAAGACGATTGACGCTGCTGGCGGCACAGTGATGCCCAGCTGGTGCGACTCGCACACCCACATCGTCTACGCCGGCAGCCGCGAACAAGAGTTTGTCGATAAAATCAACGGCCTGAGCTATGCCGAAATTGCCCGTCGCGGTGGTGGCATCCTCAACAGTGCCGACCGCTTGCACCTCATGACCGAACAGCAACTCTACGACGCTGCCATGGAGCGAGTGCGCGAGGTGATAGCCAAGGGCACTGGAGCCATCGAGATTAAGAGTGGCTACGGCCTTAACACGCAAGACGAGCTCAAGATGTTGCGCGTGATAGCGCGCATACAGGAGAGCACACGCCTGCGTGTGGTATCGACATTCTTAGGAGCACATGCTGTGGGACGTGAGTACACTGGACGCCAGGCCGACTACGTTGACCTTGTTGTGGGCGAGATGATTCCTGCTGTGGCTGCCGAGGGACTTGCAAACTTCGTAGACGTGTTCTGCGACGAGGGTTTCTTCACTCCCGAAGAGACGTCGCGCATTCTTGAGGCAGGCCTGAAATATGGCATGCGCGGCAAGATTCATGGTCAAGAGCTGGCACCATCGGGTGGCGTGGAGGTAGCATTGAAGCACAATGCTCTCTCGGTCGACCACCTCGAGAGCATGACCGACGACGACATTGCCATGATGCACGGTCGCGACACCATGCCCACCGCGCTGCCTGGCACATCGTTCTTCCTGAACATGCCGTTTGCCCCAGCACGCAAGATGATTAGCGCCGGCCTGCCTGTGGCCATCGCCAGCGACTACAACCCTGGCTCCACACCCAGCGGCGACATGAAGTTTGTGGTTTCGCTTGCTTGCATCAAGATGCGCCTGCAGCCCGCCGAGGCCTTCAACGCGGCTACCATCAACGGTGCCGCCGCCATGGCACTGAGTGCCGACTACGGCTCGATTGCTCCAGGCAAGGTGGCCAACTTCTTCATCACCAAGCCCATCTCAAGTGTGGATTTCATCCCCTATGCCTACACCACGCCCATCATCGCCCGCACCTTCCTAGCGGGAGAGGAGCAGTAAGCAGATTGTTTTCCGCAACACATAGTTAGACTAATTGGCCCTTATGACCAATTAGTCTAATTTTATTGTTAGCATAACAAACCAAGGACAACATCTTGTTGCTAAGGATGTTACAAAGTTCGCTAAACTAAAGTGCTATGGAATCAAGGGAAAAAATAACCCTCAGATTGATGGAAATCCTCAATTCCGCAGAAAGCAATAGCGACCGACCATTTTGAGCGGGAATAATTTGTTATGTTATGCCACGCTTGTCAAGGTGCATGTCAATGACCGAGCGTAGCCCGCAACGGCCAAATTGCCTGAAAATCGAAAAAAATCCACCGAAAGGGTTGATATTGTCGAATTTTAGTTGTATCTTTGTTAAAATAAAGTGCTGCGAAATTAAGGATTTAAAGAATTCTAAAATCTGTAACTACAATTATCGGTCATGCTCAACGAAAGTGGGAAAACAATGCATTTTGTTGATTACCTTTAAAAGCATGAATTGATGCAGAAGTGGAAACATTAATTTATCTCGCACTTCAATTCTTGAACTTTCAAACTTTTACTACATGAAAAAAATCTTATCTATTCTCATAGTCTTTTTATCATTAGCAGCAAGCACGCCAACCTACAGCTTTGAGGTCGATGGATTGCGCTTCTTTCCCGAACAGAATGGTCATAGCGTTAGTTTGATAGGTGATAAGAACATCATTGGTGAAATCGTTATTCCTGAAACAGTTGAATACGAGGGCAAAACATATACTGTGACCAGTATCGGCTCCAGAGCCTTCAGTGAGTGCACTGGCTTGACCTCAGTGACCATACCCAAATCGGTGACATCAATTGACGATGGAGCCTTCTATGGTTGCACAGGCTTGACCAAAGTGGAAATCCCCAATTCGGTGAAATCGATTGGTCAGTCGGCCTTCATGGGTTGCACTGGTTTGACCCAAGTTGATATTCCCAAATCGGTGAAATCGATTGATTCTTTTAACTTCGCTGGTTGCACAGGCTTAACCCAAGTTGATATTCCCAATTCAGTGACATCGATTGGTGAGTATGCCTTTTATGGTTGCACTGGTTTAACCCAAGTGTATGTTCCCAACTCGGTTACATCGATAGGTTTTTATGCCTTCAGCGATTGCACAAGCTTAACTAGAGTAAATATTCCCAATACCATAACAGAAATAGGCTTTTTAGCCTTCTCTGGCTGCACCAGCCTAGACACTATTAATTCCATGATTCTTGAGCCTCAGAATGTGAATTACAGCTTTTTTCCTAAAACCTTTATATTTAAGAATGTCAACAAGAATAACTGCTTGATTAATATTCCTGCAGGTTCAATCAAATTATATAAATCCACATCTCCCTGGTGGGCTTTTGCTAATATAGTCGAGAACGAAGAATGTGGCAATATTCAAACATCGATAGCTTATGACCAGAGTGTTACCAACCCCATACAGCTGCCCCAACAAGAAAATTTGAAGAGCAAGCGTGACAAACTTATTGAAGAGGCAGAGCTAATGCTCCAAAATCCAGAAGGCTTAACAGACTCAGCTAATTATAATAAGATTCTTGAACTTGCCAATTCAATAATATCTTATATATATGGACGCTTTGAATATGATAAATTAGCTCATTATGGAATCACTCTCTATAAAGCTGCCGTTGCGATTCACAAAAAACATGATATCCCTGGGGAAAAACACTTTGGAGTAGCTAATATCTATCTCCATACAAAAGTAGGAAAAATGTATTACTACAATAAAGATTATAAAAACGCAAAAGATTATCTTGAGGCTGTCTACGAATATAAAAAAGCACAAGCTGAATACGACCCAGATATTGAGTACAAGATAGGCGTTTGCTATTATCATCTTGGGAAAATAGATGTTGCAAAAAAGCATTTTGAGAATGTTGTAAATACTATAAATCCTGGCATCTTAGTTGTTGTTGAATCTTATGAGATGCTTGGCAGATGTTATTTAGCAGAGAAAGATACCATAAAGGCATCAGATAATTTCTTTAACGCTTTGAATATTCGTAATTATGAAGATATACCTCTTTACGACCGCAAGCAATTATGTGAAGATTTTTGTCAATATGGCTTGTCCCAGGATGACTGTAGCTTAGTTTATAGATTTATTAGAAAGACAATAGATGATGATAATAAGGAGGCTTTACATGTTTTCCAATCCAGCACTTCAGCAAGTCGCAGAAAATATTGGGAAGAATATTCCAACCTCTTCCAAAGTAACTACCCTGCCATAACGCTGGAGGCTTATAATTACAAGCAGGAAGGTTTGGAAATTGATTATGACAACCTGATTGGGCACTTGTATGACAAATCCGCCCTGTTTGCCAAGGGTCTTCTGCTTACCTCCGAGAACGAGCTGAGCAGGGTAATCCTTGGAAGTAAGAATCAAAATTTGATAGACAGGTTCCATGAGCTGCAGGTCATGAGAAGCGAGTTGAATTATATGAGAAACAGCGGCTTGTCTGAGCAGAGTGAGGAGTTCATAACACACAAAAAAGATATCACAACGTTGGAAGAAGATATTTTTGAAGTCGTCAAGGAATATGACGATTTCACTCGAAACCTGACTATCACCTGGGACAGCGTTCAGTCTAATCTTGGCCCCAAAGACATTGCTATAGAGTTCTTGTCATTCCCGAGAGTTGGCACCGACAAAGTGGTTTATGCGGCGTTGATCGTGCGCAACATGCGCAACAATGATGAGTACAAGCAGCCACATATGACTGTGCTTTTCGAGGAGAGCAAGCTGCAGGCGATGGCAGGGACGGCTTACAACAGTGCCGAGTTGAGCGACTCGATATGGGGCAAGCTTGCCAGAAAGGGGGAGCTGAACAACGTGGAGAACATCTATTTCTCTCCCAGTGGGTTGCTCCACACAATACCCATTGAGTCACTGCCGCACTGGGATGGCAGCGGTAAGCTGATTACTGACAGTTCCTATGGTTTGCACTTTTACCGCCTGTCCTCGACCAGGGAACTTGCGATGAGGCGCACTCCAGTCGCGAATAGTGACACTGTTACTGCATCTGTCTATGGTGGGATTCTTTACAAAACTCCTAAAGAATTGTTGCCCCTTCGTCGTGATGGTCGAGAGAATACTGCCATGGAAGAATTATCAGATAAAGAGCAAATCTATTTACCATCAACTGAATTCATCAACCAGATCAATGAAAGTGATTTTGCTTATGCCAACAGCCGCGCCGTTGAAATCAGGCACTATGAAGACGGAAGACCATACATATTTTGGAAACCTCTTAAAGGCTCGCGCATTGAGGCAGATAGTATTGTTTCTTTGTTTTCAAACAAAGGTATTCAAATTCAAAACGATTATTATAATGAAAGTTCTGCCACTGAGACCTCGTTCAAGAATCTCGCTGGTCAAAAGAAACGCATTATTCATATCTCAACTCACGGTTTCTACTGGAATGACTCGACCGCCCGTGAGATATATAAAGAACTTCCCATAAGTTTCATGGATTCCGATAATGATAATCTTTCACCTGAGGACCAAGCCATGAGTCGTTGTGGTCTACTTTTTAGTGGTGCTCAACATATATTTGATGGCGATTCTATACAATCCGATAAAGATGATTGCGTACTTACGGCACAAGAGGTGTCTCAGCTGGATCTTCGCGGACTTGAACTGCTGGTTCTCTCGGCATGCCAGACGGGGTTGGGTGAAATAGGCGGTGATGGAGTGTTCGGACTTCAGCGTGGCTTCAAGAAGGCTGGAGCCCAGAGCATTATTATGAGCCTTTGGGAGGTTAACGACCTGGCCACGCGCGACATGATGATAAAATTCTACGAATACCTCAACCCTGACCTGAGCAACAAGCAGGAGGCCTTCCTCAAGGCGCAGGAGGATGTAAGAAACAATGACAAAAATTATACTTATGATGAAAAAGATCCTGTAAACGATGCGAGACTTAGAGCCACTCGCCCACACTGGGCAGCGTTCATTCTACTCGACGCATTATAATAAACACACCATTATCATTAAAATAACTCATCATTGAAACCCATAGTTTCATCATTAAACCCTTAGAGGTTGCCATATAGGTGTTTTGTTATTTGTAAGCGGCATATTGTCAATATATCTTTGCAACAACGAAATAGATAAATCATCAAACTAAAAATCACAAGTCATGAAGATAAAAATACAAAAATTATCTGTTATAATAATGCGTAATCTTGTATGCAGTATAGCAGCAATGTTATGTATTGCATCGACATTTATGGCTTGCAGCAACTCCACGAACGAAGAATCAAGAAACGTTAAGGAAGAATCAAGTGTGAGAACTCAAGGTCAGGACACATTGAGTGTTGACTCAGTTTCCAATGCTGATAAGGGAAACCAGGTGCAAGGGACCGATAATCTAACCAGCAAAATTGAAAGCGTCTCACTTACATCAAAAGAGTTCAAGGATTCTAAAAAGAAAGCTGTGATTATAGCAGTTAGCAGATATAAAGGAGACTGGGAACCTTTAAGCTGCTTCAATGACGTGAAGTATCTTGATTCTGTTTTAAAAAAATCAGGTTTCACTGTCACTATTGTGCAAAACGACGACGCAACTCATGCTGGTATTAAAGACAGCCTTAAAAAAGTTATAAAAAACTGTCATGAAGGAGATATGGTTCTTGTCCACTTCTCTGGTCATGGCCAGCAAATTGAGGGTGGAGATCAAAGTCGTGAGCCAGACCGCAAGGCCGAGAGTTTTGTGGCATTTGATGCATATCCAAAATGCTATAAGAACATATACGACGGAAGCGGACATTTATCGGACGATGAGATTCATAATATTCGGAATGAAATACGCAAGAGAATACGCAAGACTGGTTTCTTGATGATGACGTTTGACGCATGTCACAGCGCTGGTTCAACTGATGGAAATCGTGGAATCGATTCTGATATAGATATAATAAGAGGTACCAACGAATCCATAGTAATACCAAATTTCAAGCCCGAACCATTAAGAATTAAGGACAATGCTCCTGATTTATCACCTTTTATAGAGCTGAGCGCTTGCCAAGAGGGAGAAATAAATTTTGAATATGTTATTAATGAGAAAAAAAATGAGAGATGTGGCTCGTTGTCTTATCTTATGTATCTTTCACTTAAAGATGGGTTCACCGATTTCAATGGAATAAAAAATTATGTGATGAACAATTATAAAAAAAGTAAATGTATGATGCGTCAAAAACCATATGCCTATTCAACTTCCTGATTTCCATTTAAGCACTTCGTGCTAAAATTTTGATGACTCATGAGTGAAAGATAATACTATCGACATTGTCGCGGAAAATTTTAAAATAAAAATTTTAGAGCCTCTGGCTCTTTAATTTCCACTCCAAAGGGAGTGGAAAAAAACATAGACATGATGTACAAGAGAAACAAGAGCGTGGGTCTCCTGTTACTCCTGTCTCTCCTGTCTAAAAAAATCATTAGTGCCCGATAAAACAAAGGGGCCGCCCTGCGAGCTTAAGATTATTGCACCGATAGTGCTAAAATTAAAGAAAAATAGTGCCAGCCGAGAGTAGAACAAAATAATAAACGAAGTTTTTTTGCCCACAGGCGCAGCCTAATTTATTCAAATACATTAGTGTCCGATAAAAATCAATAATGGACGAAAAACAGCATTGGAGGCCGCAT